>DASPJN010000260.1:0-32245 GCA_035628595.1 Chryseosolibacter sp. | reverse complement strand
AAACACCAATTAACCATTCCTGTCAATTTACTCTACAAACATGAAACATATTTATTACTTTCACGTTTGTAGAATTTATGTCAGCAAAAACTCCCCCGAAATGGGCAGACCGCTTTCTCGAGTGGTATTGCAATCCTGACCTGTTGGAAGAGATCCAGGGAGATAGTTATGAAATATACTTGCGGACCGAAAAAGTGACAGGGAAAAGGATCGCCGACCTGCATTACGCATGGAATGTGCTTCGATTTTTCCGGTGGTCAAATATCAGACGCAGACGATCTTACTCATCACCATCCAACTATATGCTCGTAAAAAACTACTTCACCATTTTTAAGAGAACGTTTGTGCGACAAAAGGCATATTCTTTTCTAAACGTTGTCGGACTGGCGATTGGAATCGCATGTTTTCTCCTCATCAGTTTCTACATCCGCGACGAGTATAGCTATGACAGGATGCACACGAAAGCAGACCGCATTTATCGTCTTCACGAAATTTTCGAAGCGGATGGCGTAGGCGAACGCTCGGCCAGTCAGCCTTTCTCCCTCGCTGATGCGATCAGTAATGATTATCCGCATCAGATTGAAAAAGTAGTACGGTTTTTCAACTTCCAGGCGCCAACGCTTGCGGTATCAACTGTCGATCATAAGAAAGAACATAATGAAGCGAGGCTTTTCTTTGCTGACTCAACCGTGTTTGACATTTTCGATTTCCCATTTGTTGAAGGTGATCCCAAAACAGCAATGGCGAATACCCATTCCGTTGTTATCACAGAAAGCACGGCCAGGAAATATTTTGGGAATGACAACGCCATTGGAAAATACCTGCAATTACAGGGGACTACCAATCTCCAGGTAACAGGCGTTTTAAAAGACATTCCGCTCAACACGCACTTTCAGTTCGACTTTCTTGTATCGTTCTCAACAATCAAAGAATTCTACAACGGAAATATGCCGGTTGGGTGGTATTGGAATCCGTGCTGGACATACCTGCTTTTGAAAGACCCATCCTCGGCTCCTACCCTTGCAGCTGCATTCCCTGCATTTGTGCAGAAATATTTTCCTGAATTCATTCGCAGCGATGTAAGGCTTGAACTTTTTCCGCTGACCGAAATCCACCTGAAGTCTCACATGGATTATGAGATTCAGCCCAACAGCAGCATTACCACTATATATGTTTTCGCATCGATCGCCGTTTTCGTATTGGTGATCGCGTGTATAAATTTTATCAACCTCAGTACTGCGCGTGCTTCGCGTCGGGCAAAAGAAGTAGGCATGCGAAAAACACTCGGCAGCGAGAAAGGCCACCTCGTGATGCAGTTCCTGCTTGAATCCATTTTGCTAAGTTTTCTTGCGTTCGTTACCGCCATCATAATTGTTTCACTGGTTCTTCCCTTCTTTAACAATTTTGCAGAAAAGCAGATGACCCTCCGCATGCTGCTTGAACCATTTTACCTGGCTATACTGATCCTGCTTCCGCTAACGGTGGGAATCTTAGCCGGTGTTTATCCTGCCTTTGTATTGTCGTCGTTCAAGCCTATCACGGCACTTAAGTCGAATACGAATCTTGAACGCGGCGTATCATTCCGCAAAGCGCTGGTGGTGCTTCAGTTCTCGTTGTCGATTATGTTGCTGATCGGCACCGGCGTGGCGATCGATCAGCTGAACATGCTTCGAAACAGTGATCCCGGATTCGACAAAGAGAATGTCGTGATGATCCCTGTCTCGCGCACCCCGATAGCCAGGTCGTACGAAACGCTTCGCACCGAATTTCTCAGAAACCCGGACGTAGCGCAGGTTACTGCTCTTGAAGAAATTCTCGGAGCAAAACACCAGGTTGCCAATTACACCATTGAAGGGTTCGCCGAATCAAAACCTTTCCCGCGACTGAATATCCGTCATCATTTTGCGGAGACATTCAATATAGAAGTCGTTGCAGGTCGTGACTACAGCGAAGACATCATTACCGATGACAGCCTGGCGCTTCTTGTGAACGAAGAATTTGTACGTCAGATGGGCTGGACGTCGAATGAACAAGCCATTGGAAAAACTTTCAATAACCGTCCTAACAGAAAAATCACGGGCGTCGTCAAGGACTTCAACTTTACTTCGAAACATCAGCCGATCCGTCCTTTGGTGATGGACCTCAACCTGAACCCGAGAGCATTTGATCTTTTCATCAAATACGTCGCTGTACGCGTGAGTGGTAAGAACGTTCCTGAAACAATTGCATGGTTACAGGACAAATGGAAAGACCAAATGCCGGGCTGGCCTTTTGAATATTTTTTCCTCGAACACGATCTGGAAAAACTCTATAAGAGCGAGAACAAGATGAGCAAGATAACCCTGGTATTCGCCGGATTATCCATTCTTGTTGCGTGTCTCGGATTGTTTGGACTTTCGACGTTTACGGCTGAGCAACGGAAAAAAGAAATGAGCATTCGAAAAGTACTCGGCAGCTCCGACCTGCAGGTTTTCTTCCTGTTCTCACGACAATTCTTTCTGCTGATCTTCATTGCTATTGTCATCGCATTTCCACTTTCATGGGTGGTGATGCAAAAGTGGTTGTCGGGCTTTGCCTACCAGGTGGACATTGATCCTAAACTTTTTATACTCGGGGCATGCGTCGCTACGCTCATCGCCTTTGTGACAATATTGTACCAGGGCGTCAAAGCTGCGCACAACAACCCGGCAGATGTTTTAAAAACGGAGTAGCTGAATTTGGATTACTATGAAAGGAACGTATATCGGTGAACTTGAAGAGCTTGTTTTATTAACTGTAGGCATCCTGTATAAGGATGCTTATGGCGTAGCCGTGATGGATGAGATCGCAAGGCAAACCGGGCGCTCGTTGAATATCAGTGCTGTGCATGCGGTGTTGAGTCGTCTTGAAGAGAAAGGAATGGTGAAATCGCAGATGAGCGACCCGACAGCCGAACGCGGCGGACGAAGGAAAAGGATTTTCCTGTTGACCGCAGCAGGTAAGCGCGCATTGGAAGAAACGAACGAGCTGCGCACCCAGTTGTTCAAACAGATTCCGAAAGTTGTGTGGCAGCTCAAAGTGGGGTGATTGGCAAATGACTTCGATTTCCGGATGCATCGAAGCGCTCCCACCCCGCTGGGCTGAATAAATTCGTGGTCTTATTTGAACCGCACCTGACTGGTCTCCCCACAATATTTTTTGGGATTCCCCGCAACTTCCGCAGATTCCTGCTCCGAATCCCCCTAAGCAAAAAAAAAACACTATTGCCCCGGAACCAGCTTAGCGATTGATTATCTTTACCGAAAGACGTTGTAAATCAGGTCTCCTTACAAGCTGCCATTAAACCATATTGCCCAGGCAATTATCTTTAACCCCGCAAAATGCACATCATTCAGTGGTATACGGTTGCAGTACTAATGTTCTGCACTTCTCTTTTTGCTCAAAGAACCGCAGCCCAAAGTAAAGAGCAACTCGATAGTCTGAATATGGAGGCAAAGGCGCTTGCATGCAGGCAGCCTGCCAAATCTGACTCCATCTCTGATATTGTAATTGCAGCAGCTAAACGGACGGGACATGATGCCCAGAGGGCATACGCCTTGAAAAACAAAAGCCAGAATCAGATCTGTGCCAGTGACTTCAAAAGCGCAATCGTTACGTTGAATCAGGCAGTATCAATATTTAAAAAAGTAAATGATGCAAAGGGAGAAGCTGAAGCGTATAATAACCTTACCGCAGCGCACCGTAGTTTGAGCCAAACTGATTCGGCCAAATTTTACAATTCAATGCAACAAAAGATAGCGATCGCTATAAATGATTCACTGCTGTTGATGGCAGCCTATCAGATGAAGAGTGGGATCCACACTGTACTCTCCGAAAATGATTCCATCATTTTCTATGCTATAAAAGGACTTGCCATCGCCGAGCGGATGAAAAATAAGCGGTATGAAGGAACCCTCGCGATAGCAATTGGTAATGCCTATTATCAGAACGAGGATTTTGAGCCAGCGCTGGCCTATTTCAAACAGGCAAAGGATGTATTGCTGGCAAGTAACAACCACCTTCACCTGAATGTCATTTACCACAACATCGCAACCAGCTTTTCGAAATTACGGCAGCCGGATTCTGCATTTACATATTATCAAAAATCAATCGCCCTGAACGTTTCGCAAAACAATAAATATAACCTGGCTTATAACTATCAGGGAATAGCTGACGCATACTACAACGTTGGCAATTACGAAAAAGCCATATCCTACAATATCCTTTCGAAAAACATCAGCGAAGCACTCAACGAAAAATTAAATCTGGCCACGGTACTTTCAAACTTATCGGCCTGCTATACCAAGACCAACAATTATCATATGGCTATTGTCCTTGCCAGACAGGCGATAACGATATTCAAAGAAATTGGCGAGCTCGACAAGGAAGCGGATGCACATTGGCTATTGAGCGATGCGTATCGGAAAACCGGAAACTTTGAGGCAGCGTTCGCTTCGTTTAAAGATTTCTACAGTATCGACAGCATGCTCCTGAACAAGGAAAAGTCGAGAACGATGTTTGAATTGGAAACCCGTTACCAAACTGAAAAGAAAGATCTGGAGATCACAGCGCTTGCTCAGTCGGCATCGATCAAAGACCTGGAGATCCGGCAAAAAAATCTATCAATGATCATCGGCGTTATTGTGATATCGCTTGTTGCGTTGTTCGTTTACCTTGTTTACCGCCAGCGTACACTAACCGAAAGACAAAAGCAGGCCGAACTTGAGCAGCGTTTTTTAAGATCGCAGTTAAATCCCCATTTTATTTCAAACGCACTGATGGCGATCCAAAACTATATGCTGAAAAACGAAGCCGTCAAGGCTGCCGGCTACCTTGCGAAGTTTGCAAAGCTCATGAGGGAAATACTGGAAAACTCGCGACAGGAATTCATTCCGGTGGCGGATGAGATCCAGATGCTGACGAATTACCTCGATATCCACCGTGTGCGAATGAATGAATCATTCGACTACACCGTTGAAGTTAGTGAAACGATCAACCAGGAAACGGAAGCAATCCCTCCGATGTTTGTTCAGCCTTTTGTAGAAAATGCGATCGAGCACGGAATAACGAACGCGGCCGCCAAAGGAGCCATCAGGCTGAAACTGGTTAAGGATGGCGACTACATCTCGATTGAAATCACAGATAATGGTGGTGGTATGATCGTAAAAAATAATGTAGCGAAAGAGCACGAGTCTCTATCGACAAAGATCATTCAGGAACGTATAGCCATTTTTAACAGAAGCTTAAAGAAAAAGATCCGCCTGGTATGGGAAGATGTTTTGAACGAGCGTGGCGAGGTGAACGGGACGAGGGTCGCATTGAAAGTTCCTTACAGCTACGTATAACACACAATTAAGAACCTGCGATGCGGATAGTACTGGTTGATGATGATTTTGTGATCCGTGACAACCTCAAAACAATGTTGTCAATATATGCACCCGACACTCATGTAGTGGGAGAAGCGGACGGGGTCAAGGCTGGCATCGCCTGTATCAAAGAAAACAGACCGGATGTTGTGCTGTTGGATGTTGAAATGAAAGATGGAACGGGTTTCGACTTGTTGTCGTTTTACGGCCCGTTGGATTTTAAAGTGATCTTCGTGACCGGATATGATGCCTATGCAGTCAAAGCTTTCAAGTTTAGCGCCGTTGATTATATCCTGAAGCCCGTTGATCCAGTGGAACTGTCAGCTGCATTGCAGAAGGCAAAGCTCGCGCGGGACCAGAACGAACAACAAATCGGGATTGCGAACCTCGTTCAAAACAACCGGACCGACCGTCTCGGTAAAAAAATTGTTCTTAAAGATTCAGAAACAGTTTACCTCGTAGCCATCAGGGATATCATCCGCTGTGAGTCCGAAACGAATTATACGCGATTCTATCTCTTAGACGGCAGGGTGTTGATGATCTCCAGGACGCTCAAAGAATTCGATTTGCTTTTTGAGGATCACGGATTTTACAGGGCTCACCAGTCACACCTTATCAACCTGCACCACTTTGACCGCTATGAAAAAAAGGACGGCGGAAGCGTATTTATGAAAGACGGCAGTGCGCTGCCTGTGGCGATCCGCAAGAAAGAAGCATTGATGTCAGAGCTCGAACGATTGAAATGATTACCACTCGTCGCCTTGCATAACTACGCATTATTAGATTTTCACCGACGAATTCTCAATATGTTGCTGCGAACTCTCAACGCATGAATTTCGCGCATGACCGGTCGCTTAGGTTTGTCTAATCATGAAACAAATCTGAGAACTAAACCCAAAGGTCATGAAAAAATCACTCCTTTTTTTTGTCGGGATGCTCCTGAGCATCCTGGTGTACGGGCAAGTCCCGACACCGAATCTTGTCAAGTCATACTTGTTCACCGGCGGAAGTTTACAAAATACAATTAACCCGGGAACAAAAGATCTTATCAAAACCGGCACAGCCTCAACACTGGTGCCTTCAAATTACCTTGTTGCCGACGATGCCATTTCTCTCAATGGTGATTTCCTAGATGGTAGCACCTCATCGGGAAACACAAACTTCTCCCTGAGTTTCTGGATGAAGACCTCAACAAACGATGCGTCCAACCGATTCATTTTTTCACAGTTCAATGCCATTCAGGGTTTCGGTGTGAAATGTAGTCTCTTGAACGGACGTGTCGTCTTTGGCGGGAGCTACAAGCAATCGTCAAACGCCTCGGCCTTCAATTCTGTTACGAGTCTCAACAGCCTTGCAGACGGAAGGTGGCATCATGTTGTTGCCACAGCAGTGAAGATCACACAAAGCGTCGTGATCGGTCAGCCAGCTCCAAACTATTTCAGGTATTCCCTTTACGTCGACGATGTGTTGCAGGGAACAGCAGACAACGCCGCGTCAATTTACATTATCAGTCTGCTGGATAACACAACACCCTTTATCGTTGGTAACGACAATTCATTGGTCGCTGATCAATATGAGGATGCAATCGACGACATCCGTTATTATGAGCGTGCAATTTCGACCGTCGATATTCACAATCTGTATTACGACAACATACCAGAAGGTATCGTCTACGTGGACCAATCCGCGATCGGCAATAACGACGGAACATCCTGGGCGGACGCATACACAAACTTACAAACAGCATTGACATCGTACGTTTCAAAAAAGACAATCTGGGTGGCCACAGGGCGATACACACCGCATGCGTCAGACAGGAAAGCATCGTTCATGCTTCCAAATGCCCTTAAGATCTATGGGGGGTTCAATGGCACTGAAACAGATCTCAGTCAGCGCAATGTTCAAGCAAACAACACTATTATGAGTGGTGACCTTGCTGGAAATGACAACGCAAATATCGTTGTTACCGAATCTACCCGCCAGGACAATAGCTTTCACGTTGTCACCATGAAGGGAAATGTAAAAGATATTGTCGTGGATGGATTTACTATCGCCGACGGAAATGCCGGCGGAACGAATGATGTTTCCTGTTCAACCGCTGCCGCCAGCCAGTACAACGATCAACGTGGCGCCGCGATCTACGCGTTCCCCTATGTAACTGGCCAGGCAATCACAGCCATGTTCAGGAATTGCATCCTGGAACACAATACTGGTTATAATATTGGTGTCACCTCATCGTTCGTACCATGCGGTGTGACTGGTTTAAGCACAGACCTTGACTTTGAAAGCTGCATCGTTCGCAACAACCGCACCCGCGACCTGTCTGCATTTCTATTTTCAGGAAATAGCAGCTATCAGATTTATGCGAAAGGCTCCATTGTAAACAGCTTGTTTCACAACAACATTTCCGACAATGGAACATCCGCGGTGTACCTGGCGGCAAGCAGTTCTAATGGCGGGACAGCGCTCGGCATTGATGTTCAAATTTTGAATACCACTTTTGCGGGTAACAGCGGCCTCAGCGGAAACGTGATCAACATGGTATCGGCTGCCAATACCACGATCCGAAATTCGATTGTTTATGGCAACGGGGGTACCACACCCTTTGTGATCACAACATCCGGATCGACCGTGCAAAGTTCAATCGTTCAGGGTGGACAACTGGGAGGAATGAACGCAGATCCCATGTTTAAAAACACGGCGGAAGATGACTATACTTTATCGTGCGGATCTCCCGCCATTAATTCAGGTAACGACGCGATCATTTCTCTTCCGCACGATCTCGCGGGCGGAAACAGGAAAGAGGGAACGGTTGATATGGGCGCCTATGAATTTGTTTCCCTTCAGGCCATCACTGCCATCAGCAAAAATATCACTATTCAACTTGATGCGAACGGCAACGCATCTATTACGCCTGCCGATATCGACAACGGATCCGGAGCAGTATGCGGCGTGGCATTTACCCTGAGTGTCGATAAATCGGAATTTACCTGCGCGGATCTGGGAGATAATACTGTAACCCTGACTGCCACGGAAAATACCGGCGGCGCATTTTCATCAACAAATGCAACGGTCACAGTCACGGATGAAACGCAACCAGTCATTCTCACGCAAAACCTGACCGTACAACTCGACGAAAACGGAGATGCATCTATTCTCCCTACAGATATTGATAACGGATCCTCTGACAATTGTACTCCGGTTGAAGAGCTAATGTTTTCACTTAATAAAACAGACTTTACAACTGCAGACCTGGGTGTGAACTATGTAACGTTAACAATAACTGACGGATCGGCGAATCAAACATCGGCAACCGCGACTGTGACGGTTGAAGACAATCTGCCGCCTATCGCTGTCGCACAGAATATTGTACTTGCATTGGACGCGAATGGCTCCGTAGCTCTTTCGCCCGCGCAAATCAACAACGGATCATCTGATAATAGCACGGCAAATGAAAACCTGCAGATGACACTTGATCGGACAACTTTTACGTGCAGCGAAAGAGGCGAGAATACCGTTGTACTGACAGTCCAGGACCAATCCGGCAATCAGGCGTCGACGACGGCTACCGTGACGATTGTTGATAACCTCACTCCCGTCGTCAACACGCAGGATATCGCAGTGGTACTCGACATTAATGGCAACGCCCTGATCAGTGCTGAATCGATCAACAACAATTCGTCTGACAATTGCACCGCCGCGGGCCAACTCACCTTTAGCCTTGATAAAACAATATTCACAAGTACTGACCTTGGTGCGAACATGGTCACCCTCACCGTTGAAGACGTAGATGGCAATGAAGGCAGCGCGACCGCCATCGTCAATGTGAGTAAAAAACTTCATCAAACAATCATCATTGAGGCATTACCGGACGTGACGTATGGGTCTGCCAACATCGCCTTGAGCGCCTTCGCTAATTCCGCACTACCCGTAAATTTTACTGTCGTAAGCGGCCCCGCCACGCTGGGCGAAAATCAGTTGGTCATTACAGGTACCGGTACCGTTACCATTAGTGCCAGCCAAGACGGTAACGTTGAGTATTATCCTGCCCCCGTCGTGCAGGAAAGCTTTGACGTACTGCCCGCGCCGCTTACGATAACTGCGGATGATCAAACGACTACATACGGCAATGCAATTCCAACATTGACTTTTCAATACACAGGGTTTGTCCTGGACGAAAACCAAAGCGCACTATCTTCAGAGCCGATGATAACAACAGAAGGGACAGCCAACAGTAACGCAGGGACTTATGAAATCATCTTAAGTGGTGGAAGCGCGGCTAACTACACCTTTGTTTTTATCCCTGGTACCCTAACCATTGGCAAAGCAGACCAGGTAGTAAGCATTGAAGAAATTACGACGAAAGCGACAACGGATCAGCCATTCAATATTGTGGCCAGCACCACAAGCGGGCTTCCCCTCACCTATGAGATCAGCGGTCCGGCATCGCTGGATGGTCATACCATTACACTCTCAGGCACTCATGGGCAGGTGGTTGTGACGGCCATGCAGGACGGTGATCACAATTTTAACGACGCAAGCGCATCAATCAGCTTCAATGTTAAAGAAGAACAAACGATCACATTCGTACCCATCGAAGACCAGATCTTCGAGGATGGGCAGACGACAATGAACGCAACATCCTCGTCAGGTCTTGAAGTCGCGTTTGAACTTGCGTCAGGGCCAGCTACAATAAATGAGAACGTTATTTCCTTTAATGGAACAGGAACCGTTGTTGTAAGGGCGACACAGGCTGGTAACGAAGAATACTTTGCAGCAGATGCTGTAGAGCAATCCTTTGAGATCGTTCTGATCACCGGCGTTGAAAACAACACATTTGGTGTGCGAATCTATCCGAATCCGGCAGACGACTTCCTGCATATTGAAATAGAAAAAAGCGCGCACAATACAATCGGTGTCTTTTCAGTGGACGGAAAACAAATGATGAGCATCCAGAATGCCGGTACTGTCAATGTCTCTGATCTCAAGTCAGGATTATATCTGATCAGGATTAACGCCTCAGGCAAAACAATGACTTATAAACTTTTCAAAAAATAGAAACAACGACCATGACAACAATAAAGTATATCATTATGGCGCTCATCTCGGCAAGCCTGCTTGCGAGTAGCGGCTGCAGCGAAGATAGTGTTGATCCAAAAACAAAAGCACTAAACGACCAGTTGCACCTGTTGATGAATCAGGGGAAGGCTTGGGTGGTGGGGGGCACAGGCAGCGTTGAAAAGGATGGCTACGATGTCAGCAACCAGTTCGCAGCATTCAGGCTCACCATCGGAAACAAAACATACGTGACGGAAAATGCTTTAAACAACGTATGGAAAACAAATGGAAGCTGGGACTTCCACGAAGCGAATCCGCAACAGTTCATCAGAGAAGATGATGTTCTTGTTACCGTAGCGATATCCGATAACAAATTGATTCTCACATTCAGCGGTGCGGGCACTACAAGCGGCCGCACGAATTCTATCCCGGGCGAATATAGTTTTGAGTTGGTAAGTGAATAATTTGGGTGTAGTTCTGATAGGGTGAGCGCAAGTTTGCCCTATCTCTTTTTTATGCCGGGCCTGGGCGCACGAGGAATGCTAACCTGAAGCATGACCAGCGGTTGACAAATCCTTTACATGCGCTGCTGAACCGTAACATTTATTTATCTTGTGGCATGCTCATCCAAGAAGAAAAGCTGAGGCACTGGATCGATCATTTTTACGGATACGGCTCATGGACGGCTCCGATATGGTTCGTTGCTTTCGAAGAAGGTGGTGGTGATACCCCGGAAGATGTAGCAGACCGTATTAATTATTTCCACAGTAAACATCCTGAGCCCACATCAACATTGTGTGACGTTCGGAAAATGTACCAACAGATCAGAATGAAACTTGACGGTCCGAAAGCAGATGTTTATTCTAACAGGTTTGAATACAGGTTCGACGCCAACGCAGTTCAACATGGCTTATGGAAGAATCTGATTGGGTTTGTGCATGGATACCATGGGGAAACGCCAGACCTCCTCGCCTACCAGCAAAATCGTTTTGCCTCAGGCGCATCGAAAGAAGCGTTGATCAATCTATTTCCGTTACCGAGTCCGCATAATCATGCGTGGTATTATAGCTGGCTGGAACTACCCGGCCTTTCTTTTATTAAATCGCGGGATGCTTATCAGCAAATGATCTATCATGATCGCATGAATACGATTCTCACACGAATGGAAGAATATAAACCAAGTGTAGTGCTGATGTACGGCATGCAGCATATTAATTTATTGAAGGAGTCGGTTGTTACAAAGTTTCCGGAATCAAAATTCAAGCTTGTCAAAGCGACACCACGTATAATTCCACAACATCACGTCGCGGATATTGACAATACGAAACTCATCATCACAACGCAGATTCCGGCGCTAAGACACGGACGTGTAGAGACAGGGCATGACTGGAACGAGTTCGGAAAAAGGTTAAGCGCTTCATAAATCTTCATTCTTAAATCAGCATTCTTAAATCTTAGCCCCATCTATCGGAGTGGCTACTGGCGTTCGCCTTCCTCATCAATTAAATCGCTGCTCTACATAATTTCGCTTTCCACGTTCGCGTAAGGTCGCTGATAACGCGGAAAGGGTTAGAAATCTTTTACTTTCGACACGGCACGAAAATAATCGATGATCAGCAAAACAAATCTTTATTATGCGATACATCAATTTAAAATCATGCACGATGGCATTGTTGTGCTTCATCACCTTCTCGTGTTCCGATGTTGAAATTGCTCCTTCGGAAAAATCATCAGACGCGTCGATAGCTGCTGAAAAAATTAAAGCGCCCCACTTACAAAATTCATTTTGGGCTAGTGTGAGACCGTACAGTATGGACTTCCCGTATGCTGAACTTACCTTCGAAGGCTTTGAAACCGGAAAGACATTAACCATCAATTGGGGTGATGGCACAATCGAAACCTACACGTTCAACGAAGGCTACAATGGCAGATCCATTGTGTGGATGGAACACAATTTTGGAAGTCTTGACACCTTTACCATTTCGGTCACCGGCGACCTCAGCAACGTTGTCTCGATCATCAGCCCGCTGACAACGGTTGAAACTTTCGAGATGAACTTCGAGAAGCTTACCCGAATTGAAAATGTTGATATGCCGTACAACTCAATCCACACACTTGACCTTTCTAAGAACCGTCGCTTGAAGACTTTGAGCGGGCCCTCCTCGATCCTGGTGAAAAACATCATTCTTCCAAATACACATCATCTCGAATATCTTTCGTCCGGATCACCTAACCTTTCAACCGAAGTTGTCAGCGATATGATTGCAAGTGTTTATAAAAATGCCGTCACAAAGAAAATTCACAATGGCTTTTTTGGGCTGGATACTGAAATGTCGCCGGAGCCTGCATTCCCTGGTCCTCCCACTGAGGAGGATATGGCGAAGCTAATCGAGTTGCGCGATGCATATGGCTGGACGATTTTCCCTAATCCTTAAGGAGTTAATTGTGAAATAAGAATAATGAGCCAAGATTTAGATGGTGCCTGGGGTCACGTTTCTTCCAGGCATCGTCGCTTTATCAGCGAGCACGCTTTAACATCACTTTTAAGTAATCGTCGTTATCTTCCTTGACATAGCGCTTTCCAGTCAGAAATAGCGTACCTTACATGTACTCAACTCAGCCACCGACGCTATACCCCTAATTCTGTTCATTCCAGCATTCGTGACCTGATTCACTTAGTATCGAGAGTTGATGATACAGGTATTTATTTCATTCTAAAACAAAGTAAACTGTGCGCCAACTTAAGATTGTTAAGCAAATTACCGCCCGTGAAACAAAATCGCTGGACAAATATTTACAGGAAATCGGAAAGGTAGACCTGATCACAATCGAAGAAGAGGTGCAACTGGCAGTGCGGATCAGGGCTGGTGATGAAATTGCAATCCAGAAGCTTGCAAAAGCAAACCTGAGATTCGTCGTGTCCGTGGCAAAACAATATCAAAACAATGGGTTATCACTTGGCGATTTGATCAACGAAGGAAACGTCGGCTTGATCAAAGCAGCCACCCGTTTCGACGAGACACGCGGTTTCAAATTCATCTCCTACGCGGTGTGGTGGATACGACAAACAATCCTGCAGGCACTTGCGGAGCAAGCCCGTGTCGTACGACTTCCACTAAACAGAGTGAGTGCACTTAATAAACTTTCCAAGACATTTTCAGCGCTTGAACAGAAGTTTCAACGCGAACCCTCTTACGAAGAGTTAAGCGAGTCATTGGGCGTAAGCGAATCAGAGATCATCCTTACCACCAGCACGTCAGGCAGACATGTTTCACTTGACGCTCCTTTTATTCAAGGTGAAGAAAATAGTTTGTTAGATACCCTTGCGGGAACTGAGGCGTCCCCGGAGAGCAAGCTAATAGCGGATTCATTACAGAGCGAAGTAGGTCGCGCGCTCGCCACACTGACGTCCCGCGAATCGGATGTGATCTCATACTATTACGGGTTACGTGGACTGGAGAACCTAACCCTCCAGGAAATCGGTGAGAAATTCAACATCAGCACCGAACGCGTCAGACAGATACGCGAGAAAGCCACGCGTCGCCTTCGGCACTCCTCGAGATCCAAGATGTTAAGAACCTATCTCGGATAGCTACTCGGTTGCCAACGGCAGCAACGAAAACAACGGGCTAAACAGAAACCCCACAGAATTGCAATGAACGAAATGTTTAAGAAATAATGAACGCAATAGCTGTAACCGACATAGCCCGACGATTTGAGCAAAATCCGCTCGTCACGGCAAAGAATTTAAAGCCCAGTAGCGACGACATGGTTGTTGCTTCTGTGCTAAACCCCGGTGTATTCCGGTTTGATAAAAAAACCTGGTTACTCGTACGCGTAAGCGAGCGGCCTCGACAAACCGAGGGGTTCATTTCCGTCGCCCGATACGAAGACGGTGAAATCGAAATCGAGAGGTTTGCAAAAAATGATCCACTGCTTGATTTGTCCGATCCAGGCGTTATCCGCTACAAGGGCCATTCGTATCCAGCGTTGCTTTCACATCTCCGGCTGATGTACAGCGAGGATGGGCAGACCTTTCACGAAGAAGAAAACTATGCTCCTATTTTCAGTGAGGGTGAATCAGAGTCGTATGGCATAGAGGATTGCCGCGTTACGGAGATCAACGACATATTCTATCTCACTTATAACATGGTATCCTCGTTAGGTATTGGCGTCGGGCTCATGCAGACACGCGACTGGAAACGAGTTGATCGCAGAGGAATGATCTTACCTCCGCAGAATACAGACTGTGCAATATTCGAAGAAAAGATCCGCGACCGGTATTATGCGTTGCATAGTGCGAGTTGCCCGAATTCCGGTGGAAATCATATATGGATCGCTGAATCTCCCGACACAATTCATTGGGGTCATCACAAGTGCATTGCTAAGACACGCGCTGGAATGTGGGATAGTGTACGCA
Source organism: Chryseosolibacter sp. (assembly GCA_035628595.1). Classification (GTDB taxonomy): domain Bacteria; phylum Bacteroidota; class Bacteroidia; order Cytophagales; family Cyclobacteriaceae; genus Chryseosolibacter. Next base: position 17,383 of record DASPJN010000260.1, on the reverse strand, counting down.
TTGGGGCTGGCTGCTCCCCCATTCAGACACCAAATGGCTGGCTTGCTATTTATCACGGTGCTGATCAAGAAAACCGCTATTGTCTGGGAGGACTATTACTGAGTCTAAAAGATCCCTCACAAGTGATTGCGCGAAGTGAATTACCTTTTATGGAACCGGTGGAAGGTTATGAATCGAATGCATCTTTCGGTAACACGATCTTCTCAAACGGGCATTTGGTCATTGGCGACAAACTCCAATTGTATTACTGCGCCGGCAATGAAAATATCTGCGGCGCAACGTTATCAATACGGGAAATACTCAGCACACTAACGCTGCTTAAAAAATAAGCTTAAAGCCCTTCGATGATGCTGAAGAGTTCTCTTGACGTTCGTCCCAGCTTAAGCTGCAGGTTCGCCAGCATTTCAGTTTTTTTGGTTCGGTCAAACGCCAGTTCATCGTCTGTCACCTCAGAAAATTTCAATTTGAACTTCGCCTTTTGAGCTTCCCATTTTAAATCCAGTTCTGCGGCAAATTTTGACGATAGCATATTTCTTTTGGATGGTTAGTGCAACAGACGATACACCAGTTTAGACTTCATTCGTTACTGCGACAATAGCCTCTAGCTCTTCCGGAATCACTTGCTGAGCATCGGTCTTCATTACGTGGAGCACAAAATGTTTGTCGAATTTGAATTCATACATGCCCGATTCTGAAAGCTCAGAACCCTTCCCTGAATGCTGTAGCATCCGCAGAAGGTCCTTCGCAAAAAGCGATGATTTGATATCATTAACGGCTCTCCCTTTATGCATCGTCATCTCAAATGTCAAACGGCCTTTGTCTTTCGGATTTGCGGCCCTGACTTCATGTGCGGAGAATTTATACTGCTGTGGCGCATCTGTGGCAGAGACCATGAGCTTGAGGACTGCCGGACGGTACTTGCCCCAGAAATATCCATAGGTGTCTCCCATCGTTAAGTAGTTAATATAGCTATTCATATAGTTGCACCCGAGGTGCAGATTGTTTCGAAGTGAATTCAGTAAAGCGCCTTAAAAAGGAAACTTTTAACAACTGAACGATGATTTTGTGCTTGCAAATTTGTGATTGGAGATCTTCTGTCCCGATATTAAGCTTGCCGGGAAGAATAGTCAGTCTTAGATTGGAAGACGCTGGATCATGTCTCTACAAGGTACGCAATAAGCACGACATTTCTTATGAATTGAGGCTTTATAAATGTCGTTCGAAGGAACTTAAACAGTGTCACGGGCGCTGCCTTAGCGTAGCGTCCATGCAACCTGCTTCCACGTGCTTTGATACATGCAGTTGAGGACGGGTGGTGAGATGATTTGATTTATGGTTTCTGTATTTTTAAAGCCATTGAAGTCAAATGCCTGAGATAAGAAAATTTGTTACCACAATCTCGCTGCTGTTTTTATGGATAATCCTGATTACAGCGATTTTTGTCATTGAACAAAAATACCGGCATCCGGATGTAACGCCAGGTGATTTCCATTCGCTGGAACAATACCTGGAAGCACAGTTCAATCAAGCTTATAAAACTAAAAACCTAGGTTGCGGGGGATTTGCAGTTATTGATCGCGGTAAGATCCGCCTGGAACGTGGTTTTGGAATTGCGAATCATATAAACGCTCGGGTAGATGTTGACAGCACTTTGTTTTTGTTATCATCATTGAGCAAGGCAGTAACCGCGTGGGGTGTGATAAAACTCGTGGAAGAGCAGTGCATAAAAAGTCTCGATGAGCCTATCTTCCGGTACCTGCAGCGCTGGTCGTTTCCAGGAAAGGATACGCTTGCAAAATATATTACTTCGCGACATTTGCTGAGCCACACTGCCGGTTTTGTTGACGGGTATGGGCATAGCGGCGTAGAGTCCGAGAATGATCTGCAATCTATTGAGGAATCACTGTCCGGGCCGAATGACGCGAACCAGGGTGCAAGCCATCCTGCAACTGCGGTGTTCAGGCCGGGTACTGAAATGTCCTATTCAAGTGCGGGTTACGGAGTCTTGCAACTTCTGATAGAGGAGAAAACAGGAAAACCATTTCATGCGTACATGCGTGATAACGTTTTGCTACCACTCGGAATGAGACAATCAACCTATCGGCTTGAAGACGTTGTGCGGGAGAACAGGTCAGCACACCTGGCTGCGCAATATGATCTGGAGATGAAGCCGCATCCACATCGCTATTACGCAAACATGGCTGGCGTATCATTACGAGCGAGCATACATGACCTTGCGCTATTTGCCGCTGCATACTCCTCCAACGCCATCCTTTCACAAAAGTCAATTGAAGAATTTTACACACCGCAGCCAGGCACGTCCATGACCTGGGGCCTTGGCCACACGCTTTACATGGAAAACAGCGAAAACAAATTTGTCTTTGGACATGGGGGCGGCGCGTTTCCGGCATCAGGCTCAGAAATGCGTATCAACCCGACTACAGGGAATGCGATCGTGCTTGTTGCTACGGGATCACAAAACTTTATCAGCCCGTTAGCTGACGACTGGCTTTACTGGGAAACGGGTAAATCGACATTCGACATCAGGAATGTGATCCGCAGGCGGGGTTTGGCCGGAGCCCTTATTATGCTTGGGGGCTGTATAGGAATTGTATTATGGCAGATCAAACGGAAAAACAGAAAGGGGAAATGACCAAGAGCGTTTCGAGCTTACCAGTAGTCAAGCACCAGTCGGTGTACTTGCGGCCCTTCAGCGTACGGATTCTAGCACACCAGGTTCAAGTATATGTTAGCAAGTTGTTGAAATCTTAGCTTCCTTTTAACTTTCTTTAAAGAAAACCTTACCGATTACTTGTTAAACATTTTTAAAAAAGAGGTCGGTACGTCCTTTGCCCGTAGACGTGATCATTTTTGAGTGAGCACCACAAATGTGCATTACCGACTCCGCTGCATCCTGCGTGAATCCGCTTTTCGGGTATGCGCAAAACAGGCAGAAGGCTTCGTTCTCACAGAATTTATTCCAAAGCTGTTCAAGTCTTACGGTAGCGCCGACCTGGCCTTCAGCCCAAAGGATTGCTACCATCTCACCAAACGCACGAACTTTACGTCCGTCACGCTTGGCTTTTATAATCACGTCACTGATTACGTGGTTAAATAAGTTCTCGTCAGGCCATCCATGCACCATAAATTTCGAAATAGTTTCTTCCGCATCCAGTGCGATATACTGGTTACTTGCTTCAAGCCTTTTAATATTCAGTCCTCCCTTTACCAACCGTTCGCCCAACTGTTCTAAATGAGAAGCGGTTGCAATTACGACTACGCAATCACCAGCATCAACACCACCACTTACGTAACCACTAAGAAGGTCGAGAAAGACATCATCATTTTCATAGATCTGAACAACATGCTCCAACGGAGCAATTTCGCCCCAGAAAACCTGGCTTGAGGTCTGGGTCCAATCTTCGTTTTCTACTGTCAAAGGTGTCATGATGTTTAAGTTAAAAGCTACCAGGTAAGTGTATTATTAATTAAGCCGGTAAATAAATATGAAAAATCGCACCTTCATTGAGGCGCGATTCTGCTCTGATAAAACCTTTATGATTTTCAACAATTTTCCTGCAGATAGCCAAACCAATGCCTGTTCCCTCATATTTTGTTCGGCTATGCAACCTGTGAAACATATCAAATATTCTCTCCTCCTGGTCGGGCTCAAAACCAATTCCGTTGTCCGAAATGATTATATGATGGTATGTTTTATCAGGATCGCCTCCTTCGTGGATTATTGCCTTTCCAGCCAGCAACTCGGATTGAACAACTACTTCTGGCGCCTCCTCGCGTTTCGCGAACTTAATCGCATTGCTTAACAAGTTCAGAAACAATTGGTGGAACTGAAATCGAATCACTTCGAGCTGGGGCAACCCGAGATTCTTAACGATTGCTCCTTTCTCTGATATTTTTACTTCGAGCTCGTTGACGACTTCTTTAAACAGTATGTTAAGATCAACATCTTCTGTCTTGTCTTCACTGCCGTTGCTTTTCGAATAGGCGAGCAGGTCCTGGACTAAGTTTTTCATCCGGCTCGATGAATCAATAATTCGTCGATAGAACTCATTACCCTTTTCTGAAAATTTGTCTCCGTCTGATTCAAAAAGTCTGCTTGAAAAAGTCTGAATCTTTCTGAGAGGCTCCTGCAGGTCATGACTTGCTATATGGGCAAAAGATGACAACTGTTCGTTAATCTCCTCGAGCTCTTTATTTTTCTCCTGCAGTTTCTCCTCAGCCTTTTTCAATTCTGCATTTCTTTTTCTCAAATCGTCAGTTCTGTCAAGCACAATTTTTTCGAGCGATGATTTGATGAGTTCATCAGATGAAACATCCTGCATAATGCCAATGTAACCTATGAAGTCACCTGATGTATTATACCGTGGTATTGAATTGACGTAACTGGTATTATAATCTCCTTGCGCGTTTAAAAACCGGAATCGTGCTTCAAAATTCTTTCTTGCCGAAAAGGAGCGTTTCCACGACTTAAAAACCTTCTCGCGATCTTCAGGATGGATAAAATTAATCCAGTTTTCGTGCAGCCCTTCTTCAATGGTTTTACCTGTGACGAGCTGCCAGCGCACATTAAGAAAATCAAAGTAGCCATCTGCGTCTGTGGTCCAAATGATCAGGGGGACGAGATTGGCCATTGTTTTAAAGCGTTCCTCGCTTTCTTTCACTGCCTGCGCGGCGCGCTTTTGCTCGGTTGTATCAACTGTAAAACATCGTGTGTGAATGAATTTATTTCCCTCCCACAATGCGGATGAGTTAAGTGTGACATGACGGATGGACCCGTCCTTACACACAAGTTCCGCTTCTTGATTGCGGATTGCGCTTCTGTTCAATAGCTTATTCAGGATATCATCGATTAGCTGCTTGTCTGAATGAAATTCAGAAATATGGTGACCTACGTATTCGTGTGTTGCATACCCCAGCATATTTAATTCGGCAGGATTTGCCCAAATAATAATTCCCTCGCTGTTTACCCAGTGAAGACCAATAGATGCATTTTCAAAATAGTCCTTAAGCGCGCGCTCCGTTCTGTTCTTCTCTGTGATATCGGAACTATGGAAGATAAAACCTTTAACGCGCTTGCGGTCATCAAAGTCGGGCGATAATGTAGCATCAAGATAATGAACCGCATGTCCGGTGTTAACCGAGATCTGAAAGTGTGCGCGCTCTCCGACCAGAACTTTTCCCATGTGACGCTGCAGTTGGAAAAACATCTCCTCTCCCGCAATTGTGGGAAAAGACCTGCCGGCGACGTCTTCCTTGATGGAGAACCATGTTCGAAAAGGTTGATTGCAATATTGCAACACCATATTACAATCGATGTAAGCAACTAAGGCGGGAATGGAATCGATCAGCGTATGAAGGGTATGCGGTTCTGTGACGCCGGTCTTATGGGACAAAAGGTCTACATTTCCCAAGTCCCCAGTAAAATGATTATTTGCACCAGCCAGTATAGATTTCAAGTAATGAAGGTTTTATGAATGGGTTCAAGCTTAATCAGTGATAATATAAAACAATTGTGCCAACTGCCGCTCAAGGCATACAAATGGAGCCCGTTTCCATTTTCTTTGTCGATCTAGAGATGTTAAAAGAATCGGTGGATTATGATTCAACAGTGTCTGAAAAATCGTTCGGCGCTGAACACCGTCTCCAATACTCGATGATGACACTAATCGTTTTTTTTAGCTCTGATATTGAATGCTCCTTAACGAAAAAACCCTGCACAGACTGGCTATAGGCGTCGATAACATATTTCTGATTTACCGCCGTTGAAAAAAATAAGTACGGAATGCACTTGTTACTTAATCTCGCGTCGGTTTTCAGCTTCTCTCTTAACGCAAAGCCGTTAAGCTTTGGTAAATTGATATCTGAGAGAATAAGAAAGGGTAGATCTTTGCTTTCGTTGATATGGTCAAGTGCCTTTTCTCCATCGGTGAAGAACAGGATCTTGTTCTGATAGTTGAGTTCGTAAAATACTTCTGCCAGAATTTCCTGGTCATCACTATCGTCTTCGATTACGATGATTGGTCCCTGCTTGTTTAGAATAATCGACTTTTCAAGTTCGCGTTCCATAAATATGGCATAAAGGAGTAGAGGTGTAAAAGCATCACTTCAGAGCTTGATTAAAAATAACGATAAAGAATGGAGATTCACCGGTTTGTGAGCTACTAAAGCTCACAAACCATTGTAAGTATCGTTTATAAACGATGAACAACATGTTTGGTCGCCATGATACTACGAGCCAATTTGACCAACAGTGTCAGACGTTGCATTCTTAAAAAAGAAGCCCTCTCCATTTTTCCAAGCACGGTGCAGGGCTTGAAGACCCCCCGATTAGTTTCGGTTTTGATAATAATGATAAATTGATGATGATCCTTTCTATCGAACGGTCGCAGAACGTTAGAATTCAAAATCAGGAAATATTTTATAAGAGAATGTCGAACGTTTCTCCAGCGATGGGCTGGTTGTATTCCAGAAGTCCAGCACCATCCAACAAAAAGCGCGAAACAATTATGAGTTGGCCTCCGGAGCCATGAACTTCTTTACCAGGGCGGTAAGTGTGCTGTATTCACTTATTTTTGATGGCTTGGTCAGGAAGTAATCACAACCCAACTCAAAGGACCTTATTTCATCTTCTTTTTTTGCTGAAGCGGTGAGAATAATCACCGGCAGCGCGCTGAACATCGGATGCTGGCGAATTTTCTCCAGCGTTTCAAATCCATCCAGCAATGGCATATTGAGGTCCAACACAATTACTCTTGGTTCGGGAGAAAGGGTTGTATCACTAAGTTGATCCATCAATTTTTTTCCATTGTCAATTGTCAATACTGGCCCTTTGTAACTATGCTGCAACAGGGCCTCTTGCACAATCTCCAGATCATCGTAATCATCATCAATTAAATATACCATTCCGAATTATTGTTATTATTGTTGAAAAATGTTCCTGCCTACAATTCTAACAAATTGATGATGAAAGAAAAAGTAATCACCCGCAACAACGTGAATACATGGGGAAAGGGTTACCGCACCATGGTCTTGGCGCATGGGTTTGGTTGTGATCAAAATATGTGGCGTTTCGTCACTCCTGCATTCGAAAACGATTTTAAGATTGTCGTTTTCGATTATGTCGGAGCAGGAAAATCTGATGTAGGCGCGTACAACAGTCAGCGATATGCTGATCTGAACGGATATGCCCAGGATGTGCTGGACGTTTGTGAGGCATTACAGCTGAGCAATGTTATCTTCGTAGGACATTCTGTAAGCAGCGTGATTGGCATACTGGCTGCTTTAAAAAAACCAAATTATTTTTCTCACCTGATCATGATTGGGCCATCACCATGCTACATCAATCACGATGGATACGTGGGTGGATTCAACAGAAAAGACATCGATGAGTTGCTGAACACAATGGATAGCAACTACATCGGCTGGGCCAATTTTCTTGCGCCCGCGATCATGAAAAATCCGGAGCGTCCGGAGCTTTCTCACGAGCTCACAGAAAGCTTTTGCTCGACCGATCCAAAAATCGCCCGGCAATTTGCAGAAGCAACATTTCTATCCGACAACCGGAAAGATCTGGGTAAAGTTAACACGCCGTCGTTGATCATGCAGTGTTCCGACGACCTGATCGCACCGTTCGAAGTAGGTGATTATCTGCATGCAAACATGAAGAACAGCAAACTAAAAATATTGAAAGCGACGGGTCATTGCCCCCATATGAGTCACCCGGAAGAAACGATTGCTGTCATTCGCGAATATCTTGAAGGAATTGAGTAAATGATCGGCAACATCGACGTGCTTCCGTGCGGATACGTCTGCTTCAAGGACGACGGAACCATCACGGCATGTAATGTTACCGTTGCTTCCTGGATCGGCTATCCGCGCGAGGAGATAATTGGCAAAAGCATTGAAACGATTTTTACACTTGCCACCAGAATTTTCTACAACACACATTTCTTCCCTCTGATAAAACTACATGGGAAAGCGAGCGAAATATTTCTATCAATAAAAAGCAAAGAAAACCAGGACGTACCCGTATTGGCGAATGCGTCGCGTACAATCGAAGACGATGTTCATCTTATTCACTGTGTGTTCATTCGCGTAGAGCAAAGAAAAAAGTTCGAACAGGAACTATTGAAAGCGAGACGCGACGCAGAAAATGCGTTAAAGGATAACAAGCAGCTTGCTGAACTTTCCAAATCATTGGAGCAACATGCGCTGGAACTGGATAATCAATACCGGCGCCAAATAACAATGAACGAAAATCTCCGGCAGTTCGGTAAAATCATCTCACACGACCTGCAGGAACCGATCCGCAAAATTCAGATCTTTATTGACATGATTTCGAAGGATGCGAACACACATCTAAGTCCGAAAAGTGAAGTCTATTCTTCAAAAATCGACGCAGCTGCTGAGAAACTAAAGGCACTGACAGCAAGCCTGCATGAATACATTGCGGTTGACAATGAGAAGGTCTTTTCGGAAGTAGACGTGGTAACGACTATTCAAGCCGCTAAATCGCGCGCCGCCAACATTCGTGAATTTTCCGATTTCACCCTGGAGATAGACGCAATACCAACCATCGAAGGGTACAAAAAACAATTGGAACTTTTGTTCTTCCATTTGATCGACAATGCGATAAAATTCAGAAGTCCTAACCGAAAACTAGCCATTAAAGTTACGCACCTCCTACTCCATGAAAATATTTTCAGAATGCCAAATGACCAATACAAGTACACTGAACACGTACGGATAACATTTGAAGACAATGGGGTCGGCTTCTCAGACGAGTACCGGGAAAACGTGTTCCTGTTACTTAAAAAGCTCGACAACAGTACAGCAGGATTAGGTATCGGTTTACCTTTAGTGAAGAAGATAATTCACAATCACTCAGGTAACGTCAATGTGACAACCGAACAGGGAAAGGGAACATGTTTTGAAATCGAGTTGCCTGTGAAGGTAGGAAATGAGTGAAGCAGCATCCAAATGTTCTTAGACTGTTCAAGGGAGAGAGTTTGCGCGCATTGCTTCCGTCTTATTTCATACCAATCGTTTTCAAAAACTGCTCCCGGTAATTTGCGCCAATCGGGACTTCGTCGCTTCCAATCAAAATACGATTGCCCTCAATCACCCGTATCTTCGATTTATTAATGATGAATGAACGATGAACCCGGATAAATTGAGACTTAGGCAGCTGTTCTTCAAAAGAAGAAAATGTAATTGGCGTCAAAACGGTATTGTGCAACGTCACAATCTTCACATTGTTGCCCTGCGCTTCGGCATACAGGAGATCATCAAAATCAAAGTTCAGGATCCTTCCTTCGGACTTAACATACAATGATGTTGGCGTTGGAGGCGTGGTGGATACTGTTGTAACCACTGACTGGTTAAGATTGGACTTCGCTTTGTCAACAGCCTGGATGAATCGTTCCAATGAAAACGGCTTCAATAAATAATCGCATGCACTTACATTGAATGCTTCGTGCGCATATTCCTTGTATGCCGTGGTGAAAATAATCTGCGGCTGCTTTTTCAATGTCTTTACAAACGCAAGTCCATCAAGTACGGGCATGTTGATGTCGACAAACAGGACGTCAACTTCCTTCTCCGACAACAATTGTTTAGCCTGCAACGCATCTGCACACGAACCAATCACCTCTAAATCCGGCAAGTAAGCGCAATATTGCTCAACGATCTTACGCGCTATCGGTTCATCGTCTACAATGAGGCATTTTATTTTCATTGACACTTTAATCTTAAATCAACAGTATATTTTGAATCCGTTCGTTGGATCTCCAACGAATGCCTGCCTGCATACAGCAGTTCCAGTCTCTTTCTCACACTCTCAAGCCCGAATCCTGAATGCTTTTCCCTGCTCGTTTGATCCACCATTTCCGTCGAGAATGAATTGCTAATGGAAAATACAATGTAATCAGATCTTTTTCTAAGGTGCATATCAACAACTACATGTTTATCCGTGGTGTTCCTTGCATGTTTGAATGCATTCTCCACGAACACGATCAGCAACAACGGAGGAATCTTACAATCGGCGTCAAAGTGTGATTCGATGTCAGCGGTGAGTTGAAGTCTGTCGCCTAACCGCAGCTTCTCGAATTCCACGTAGTTCTTAAGGTAGTCAATCTCATCGCGAACAGGAACAAACATTTCCTTTGCATCGTACACAGAATACCGCAGTAATTCCGAAAGCTTAAGCAACAACGGTGGAACACGAGTAGCTTCTGTCAATGATAGGCCATAAAGGTTATTCAGTGTGTTGAAAAGAAAGTGCGGACTAAGTCGTGATTGGAGTAACTGCAACTCGTTCCTGCTCTGCACCATCGCGGCTTGTGCTGAGGTAACCTTTGCTTTGTGCTGTTCGCGAATGATAGTAAACAGACTGGCGGTTGCCATTGTTACCAGAAAAATGAAAAGTACAGTGACAGAAAATGGAAAAAATGTGGTCTTTTCAATCATGGCGTTTAACAAAAACGCGATCACGAGGAATCCGGCTAGTATAGCGAGCGTGAGAAACGCATTTACTTTGCTATGATTTTTTATCGCATTACTACGAAGTGCTACAAGCGTGGCAGCGCGCCCAGCGAGTAATCCGGTAACTAAGATCAAAGTAATGCCAATGGAAAATTCAAGTGCGATTCCGGGAACAGCCATTCGGAAGAGCCAAAGAAAGAACACGAAAATTGTTATTGTTAGCGCGATCCAGGCAATTAATTTGTTCCGCTTGCTCATATCAATTCATTTCTCACGAAAGTGCTACATGAAGCCCGTTTACCCAAACGCGGATGACTAAAACCGCCTGATGACTGACGAAAGTTCTCAAATCCCGGACGAACGCGTTCGTCATTAAGAAACGTGCGTTGATCAGGCGCAACGTTATATGTGTCATAATAATTTCTCTCCGGCGTTTTGCTGCGCCAATTTTCAGAAAAAATAAAATTATGAAGAACGTAGCAACATTTCTATCCAATCTATTTACGAGGGACCACAATCGTTATGAAGGTGTTCGTCCAATACAGGTTTATCTTCTCCGTCTCGTGTTCTTATTAACCTTTGTATTCCTGGGCATGGGTTCCTGGTCTACCATCTTAGGTCACACGGGTGATTGGAAACCTTTAAACGCGATAGCCTTCAGTGTTTGGGCTGCCTATTCGACGCTATCTTTTCTTGGCATATTGAAGCCGTTGAAGATGTTACCTATCATCGCCTTCCAGGTGTTTTACAAAACGGTGTGGTTAGTGATCGTCGCTTATCCGCTATGGAGCAGCGGTATGTTGACCGGCTCCGATGCAGAACAGATGACCAAGGACTTTATGTGGATCGTTTTACCAATCGTTGCGATGCCGTGGGGCCACTTCTTCAAAAGCTTCATTAGAAGCAACGCTGCAAATGCATCTCGCGAAGTTCACGCTCTTCCTGCACAAAATTAATTCTTTTAAACCTAATCATCTTTAAACCGGCGAAATCATGAACTTCTTTAAAACAAATCCCGTGATCGGCATATCAACATTTCGCTTGTACCTGTTACGAATATTTTACGCAATGGCTGTGTTGATGCTCGGCATCGATGTTTGGACAGAAATATTTACGCATGAACAAAGTTGGGCTCCGCTCCCAGGGGTTGCCTTCAGCTTCTGGGGCGCGTTTTCATTGTTGGCGATCATCGGAATTGCCCATCCGTTGAAAATGCTTCCGTTGTTGCTTGTGCAGTTCACTTACAAGTTGATCTGGCTTTTGATAGTTGCTTATCCCTTGTGGTCGGCAAGTCAGCTGGCGGGCGATCCGGCCGAATCACTTACCCGGGCGAACGCGATCGGTCTGGTCCTTGACTTGCTCATTATACCGTGGCCCTATGTTTTTAAACATATTGTATTTACAAAGACGGCCAACGTATAGCGCGGTGAAATGAGCACCTATACACCTGAGAAAAGTGCAGAACCCTTAATATCAATTCATGTTTATTATCTTTATGAAAAGAAGATCACCACGTGACGCCTTGTAGAACCAGGTTCCTTCTCGCAGATGACGACGTCGATGACCTAAGCCTTTTTTGCGAGGCGGTTTGTGGCATTGCACCCATGATGGAATGCCTTACAGTCGAAAATGGTTATGAGCTTTTTGATTTGCTTTCCAATGAAGATATCAGTAGACCGGACTTGATCTTTCTTGATATTAACATGCCTTCCATGAACGGTTGGGAATGCCTTAAAAAATTGAGGATTAGCCCGACATACAATGTAATCCCGGCCATCATTTACTCTACTTCCTCTGCCAAAAAAGACATTGATATGGCATATAATCTGGGCGCTTCGCTGTTTCTTACCAAACCGGAAGACTTTCGTGAGCTGTGCTCCATCCTGGAAATATTGGCGAAAAATCCACCCGATTCACTGCTGGGCGGCCTCAATCAGTTTCAAAATATCAAGTTGAATTGATCGATTTCAAGCCTTCTGAAATTTCCGATTAAGGCACGAATTTTTTCAAAAAATCGAGGCACTATCTTTCCACGACTCCAAACAAAAAGGCCCCTTATGCTTGAACCACAGCTTTTGGATGACAATTCGCTCATCGCTGAATCAAAGTCCAGCAAAGAACAATTAGAAGCAGAACTAGCCGATGCCAGACTACTGCACCGTTTGAGCATAGAACTGATCCAAGAGGACGGGACGGCGGGGCTTTACAAGAAGATCGTTGAGGCCGCAGTTGCACTCATGAGATCTCAATATGCAAGCATGCAAATGTTATATCCCGATCCCGGCAACATTGGTAAATTAAAACTGCTTGCCTCAAGTGGATTCAGTCCGGAAGCAGAAAAGTTTTGGGAGTGGGTCTACAAGCATACCGGTAGCTCCTGCGGAGCTGCACTTCGCGCCGAACAGCGCGTCGTGATTCCAAATTTTGCGACTTGTGAATTCATGCAGGATATGCCGACACTTCCAATCTTCCTTAGTGCAGGGATCTACGCAGCGCAGAGTACCCCACTGTACTCGAGGAGCGGAAAATTACTCGGCATGATCTCCACTCATTGGAGCCAACCGCACACGCCACCCGAAAGGCATCTTAACCTCCTGGATATTCTTGCACGGCAGGCGGCAGACCTGATCGAACGAAGCCAGACTGCCGATGCTCTCAGGGAAAGTGAAGAGGAACTACGCGCACTCGCGAACCAATTGGAAGAAAAAGTTTCGGACAGGACGCGTGAATTGCAAAGATCGAATGAGGACCTCTTGCAGTTTGCTCATGTCGCCAGTCATGACCTTAAAGAACCCGTTCGTAAAATCAAAACATTCGGGCTTCGGTTGCAGGATGCATTGGATCGCCAAACAATCGAAAACTGTAAAGTTTACACTGAGAAAATACTGGAATCGGCCAATAGAATGGCTTCCATGATTGAGGGCGTACTGACATATTCTTCATTGAATGCAGTTGATCAGAGGATTGAAACAGTAAACCTGAACGAGATCATTGATGAAATAAAGTGCGACCTTGAGTTGTTAATGCAACAAAAAAATGCTGTGATCGAATGCAACACTTTGCCTTGCATCGAGGGGATACAGGTGCTCATTCATCAGCTTCTCTACAACCTGGTCAACAACTCGCTGAAGTTTGCAAAACAGCATGAAGCCCCTGTCATTAAGATCTCAGCCGAGACGCAAATGATTGAATCCTCCCCTTACGCTAAATTAATGGTTAGCGATAATGGTATTGGATTCGATTCAGTGCACAATGCGGAGATCTTCAACACATTTACGCGCCTCCATTCCAAGACCAAATACGACGGCACCGGCTTAGGCCTCTCACTTGCGAGGAAGATCGTCCAAAGACATCACGGCACGATCGAAGCATTTGGCGAGAAAAATCAGGGTGCAACCTTCATCATTACACTTCCGATGAAACAACCCCACTAACTAGGGACGAGTGCGCCACCAAGACTACGGGGACTCTTATTGACAGAGCGTACAAGGCCAATTTAAAATTCACGCACTCAGAAGAATCTTGTTGATGTTGGCGTAGCTTTGCCAGCATGGGTACGATAACCTCGATGACAAACCTTCAGTACATTTTCGAACTTCTCGGAACGTTTTTCTTTGCAATCTCAGGTTCACTGGCAATTCAGGACGACCATGATGATCTTTTCGGCGCGGGGTTTATGGGTTTCGTTACCGCCATTGGTGGCGGTACGTTGCGCGATATCATGCTTGGAAGCTATCCACTCGTGTGGATCGGCGATATTAACTTCGTTTACGCAATCATTGCAGGCGTCACGACAGCCTACTTCTTCTTTAAATATCTGATCAGGTTGCCAAAAACCCTTTTCTTTTTCGATGCGCTCGGTATTTCCTTGTTTACAATCCTTGGGGTTGAGAAGGCGCTCAGCCTGAACGTTGGGCCTGTAATCGCCGCGCTGATGGGTATGTTCTCTGCAGTAATGGGCGGCGTAATCCGTGATGTACTGATCAACGCGAGACCCGTTCTTTTCCGGAAAGAAATATACGCCACGGCGTGTCTGGCCGGCGCGGTGTTGTATTTACTGCTTTATGATGCCGGCATCAGTCGCAATACAAATATTATCGTATGTGTAATGACTATTTTCCTGATCCGTGCCATTGCGATCCGGTACAAAATTGCATTGCCCAGTTTTGCGCGAAGGGGTTAACGAACTAAACCCTCAGTGAACCACGAAATGCCCTCGCCGCATAATAGGACTCAGCACCGTTGTGATAAAGGAATACATGGCCGTAACGGCGATCACAGAAGACCGCACCGCCCATATCTCTGATATCATCTGGAGTCTTTACCCAACTTGATGTTTTTGTGTCGAAGTCGCCGAGCTTCTGCAACTCCCGGTATTCCGCTTCCGTCAGCAGTTCAATCCCCATGGCAGATGCAAGTTCCATCGCACTGGCTTTTGGTTTATGTTCTTTCCTGGATTCAAGTGCATCCTGATCGTAACAAATACTTCGTCTGCCCTTTGGACTTTCAGTGGAACAATCGTAAAAGATGTATTCACCGGTTTTCTTATCGTAGCCAACTACATCTGGTTCGCCGCCAGTGATTTCCATTTCATTGAGCGACCAAAGCTTGTCATCATTTAATTCAAGTCTGGACTGCACTTGCGACCAATCAAGCTCCTTATGACGGTTATGATTCTTCGCGAAGCGGGTTTTTAAAACATGAAAAAGTTCTTTACGTTGTGCTTCGGACAACTTCTTCACTGATTTACTTTTTTTCACCATAACTCCAGATTGGATGAATGAAAGACCTATTAGTCCCAATTGTTGATCCTTAAAATAACATACTAGGCAGATACCGTGCAAGAATGTGCAGCGGTTTAATGGGCAGCGAAAATATTTGGGAAAAGCTTAATGACTGCTGTCAACAGTAGCTGGAAAGATTACACGAGAAATTATCATTTATTTGAAATGGCAACGTAATGGATGAGAACCATTGTAAAGTGCAACGCGGAGCTATTACCTGGTCTCCGGGATCACCGAGATGCTACCATCTCTTTCTAACACGGCGTACTTAACCTGGTTCATGCGTTCAAGACCATGCAGTGAACGCGCAGCCTCTAAAACATCCTGCTCATCTACCCTACTTTTTTTCATTCTCTTTTTCAAGGGCTTGCCATTTTCAACGATCACCAAAGGCGCCCCCTCACTGGCAATATGAAACCATTGTGAATGCTCCTTGATTTTTGAGAATATGTAGTCGGTGCCAACAAGTGTACATACCATAATAAAGCACGCCATCAGCGAGTAGTCTTCGCCAATGAGCGCGTCTGTTGTGGTTTCGCTAATGATCAGCAAAAGAATAGCATCGAATGTTGTGATCTCCGCCAGCGTGCGCTTTCCCATGATGCGGAAAACGATGAAGACAAAAAGATAAACAGCAAGGCCTCTGACAACCGGATTCATATTTTTAAGGAAAAATGAAGTGAGATAGTGAAAATGAATGACCATTCAGGTCTATTGATCCATTAAGCGTTCCCATTTTTCGCGGTACCATGTAAAAGGTTATACGCATATTCCCTTTTCCCTCGAAAGAATAATGCACTTTGTCCCTCTCAATTCTAGTTGAATTTGGCTCCGGTATGATAGACTCTACCCTAACATCTTTCAAGTACTGATTCGGGAAAGAAATTTCGGCGTCATTCGCCACATTAACCATAACAAATGAAAGCTCCATTCTTGCTTCATGCCTGTAAAATCGCTCATATTCGAGTAGTATATCTCCTTTCGCATCACTTCTTTTGCTTAAGATTCCGTCGCCGAATACCCCTAGCGCAGCTGCGACAACCAGACCGATAATAAAGACAATACCGAATTTCTGAACAATAAATCCTGTCTTGTGGGCGTCAAGATGCTCTTGTATCTCAAGATCCGTTTTAACAATTTCAAATGCCTTTTTAGTCATGTAATGGAGTCTTATTGATTAAGGGTTAAAAAATCGTACCGGCAATTAGACGACAATGTTGGGATTGCTCCGTTGATGAGTTACCCTGGCGAGGAATGTAAAATTGAAACTAATGCAACTATGATTAAGACAGAAAAGCAGAAGATGCTGGCTGGTGAGCTTTACAACGCGCTTGATAAAGAGCTGTCGGAGGACAGAATAAATACGCGCTTGTTGCTGAAGGAATTGAACGACTCGGCCGAAGATCAGGCGACACTTCGTGCGGAGATATTGAAGAGGTTGATTCCAACGGCGCCATCAAATCTTTGGATCCAACCTCCTTTCTTCTGTGATTACGGATACAATATGATTGTCGGCGAGAAGGTATTCTTCAACTTCAATTGCGTCGTACTTGATGTAACATACGTTAAGATCGGAAACCGGACAATGTTTGGCCCCAACGTTCAGATTTACACTGCAACGCATCCGATTGATCATCGCGAACGCGCATCCGGACTTGAATATGCCAAACCCATAACCATTGGTGAAGATGTTTGGGTTGGCGGGGGTACGATCATTTGTCCTGGTGTGGCCATCGGCGATAGAACGGTGCTTGGTGCAGGAAGCGTAGTTACGAAAGACATACCTTCAGATGTGTTTGCTGCAGGTAATCCCTGTAAAGTAATCAGGCAATTAACGTAGCGTCACCAAAGCGTCGACCGCTAAGGTAAGCGCGCCGGCTCACGAGCTGATATATAGGCACGTGAAGCCGTATGGCAATACTCCTATTTTTGTACTACCTGCTCCTCAGCAATCTTCTTCAGTTCCTGCAACGCCATCGGCCAGCCTTCATCAAACATTTTTCGCCATGCCGGTGTCGTGGCGATCAATACTGTGACTGTTGTATTGCCGTGATGCTCGCTGAACCTGTACTCTTCGGTAATGCCGACCCAGCCTT
>DASPJN010000259.1:0-16908 GCA_035628595.1 Chryseosolibacter sp. | reverse complement strand
GGCAGCGCTACTACCATTAATTTTTATAACATCGACCTTGACAAGCCTGCTACAACAAACTTCTCTATCGAATCAAATTGTAATCTGCAGAATGCATTTACATTTACCTCAACAGAGGCCTATAACGTAGATTTCGACGGGCTATCGTCTACTACCGCAAAAATGACATTGATCTCTGATTTCGCAACAGGCCGCACCGGTCACATCATGAATATTCCGGATGCAATAACTCTTAGTGGAAACATTATCACCCAGCGGTACATGGAGCCTTCGCC
Organism: Chryseosolibacter sp.; assembly: GCA_035628595.1. GTDB lineage: Bacteria > Bacteroidota > Bacteroidia > Cytophagales > Cyclobacteriaceae > Chryseosolibacter. The sequence goes on along the minus strand of DASPJN010000259.1, from coordinate 16,633 downwards.
TGACGGGGCAAGGATCTATCGTTATATCGCGTCACCAGTTCAGGGGGCCACAGTGGCGATGTTGCAGGACGATTTTCCTGTCACCGGCACATTTACAGGACGCTCAACATGCTCCGCTTTTGCCGCAAATGCGCGCAACATGTATTATTACAACGAGGCGGTTACGGGCAGCAGCGCCAACGGATACGTCGGGTTTCCGACATCCACTAATACGGAAGCAATGACATCCGGACGGGGTTACGCTGTGCAGATGTGCGATGGCGTAAGCGTCATTAACTGGGAGGTATCGGGCACAGTCAGAAGGGGCACCGCCGCGCTTCCGGCTACTATGTCAGTAAATTACACCAACTCAGGTCTGCCGAACGATGATGGTATGAACCTGGTCGGCAACCCATTTCCTGCACCCATTGATTGGGGAAACGAGAATAACGCTACGACACCTGCAGGATGGACGAAAACGAATATCACTAATTCTTTCTGGGTTAGGCATAACAAAGAGAACACACTTGCGGTGTACAACGGCGACACAGGCCTGGGCACCAATGGCGCCATCCGCTACATCGCTATAGGCCAGGCGTTCTGGGTGCAGGCGATCGGTTCTGGTCCTTCATTAACCGCTTTGGAATCCGTAAAAGTCAGTGAACAGCCTGAATATCTCCGCGAGAAGGCATTGCCCGAGGTGCTGCGCATCACCTTGGTAGCCGAAAACCTTGGCGATGAGATCATTCTTCACTTTAACGACCGGGCGGAAGACGGACCAAATTCATTTGGAGATTCACGCAAATTCCTCAATGAGAAAATAAACCTTTCATCGTTTGCCCAGGGTGATTCCACAATCCAACTCGCGATTAATTCAATGTCTCCTTTTACTTGCGTGAAGCCAGTAGGGTTGCGCATCAGTGATGTTGATCCTGGAACATATGCGCTCTCTTTTGCGGGCTTTTCGACTTTTGAAAATACGTCCATTGTTCTGGTCGATCTTTATGCCGGAACAACGACAACAATCAGTGAAGGGACGGCTTATGCCTTTGATGTCACCGCAGATTCGGCAAGTTTCGGTGCTTCACGATTCCAGGTATATTTTAACAAAGGCGAGACGATCCGGGCCGTCACGGCATCTGAGGATCTGATCTGTGCTTCTGAGGCCCTGAACATTACCGTTGAGAATCCGCAAGCGGGGTTAACCTATTTTGTTACGTTGGCTGATGGATCGATCGTAAGTGCGAAGGTAGAGGCTGAAACCTCATCTTCTTTGGTGATCCCTGTCAACCTCGTAAATGGCCATTACACAATTAACATCAATGCCGAACAACCAGGATGTTCGGCGATCCCGGTAGCGAAGCTCGACGACATCAATATTATCGCCGTGCCGCAGGTGGATGAAATTCAGTCTAACAGTTCTTGTGGAGTAGGACAGGTTACGTTTAACGTCGAGACTGTGGGCGAAGCGACTGGATTTAACTGGTATGCTGAATCAGGCGAGTTACCCGTCGCTCAGACACAGGAAGGTGAGTGGACAACACCTTCACTCGATCAATCAATGGTTTATTTTGTAGCGCCTGTTAACGCAATGGGGTGCGAAGGTCAGCGGCAGGAAATACGTGCAGAGGTTAAACCATTACCAGTGATAACGATCGCCAATAGTGGAAGTCATTTGCACGCCTCAGGAGGTGCTTATCAATACATCTGGTACCTGGATGGTGAAGAAATAGCCGGCAACGTTTCATCTATCGAAATCACGGAACCGGGCGAGTATTCGGTGAGCGCAACCGCCAATGGCTGCACCGCTGCGCTATCGGCGAAGGTTTCATTTGAGGAACTTGGCGATCAACGGATTCAACTTTCACCAAACCCTGCGACAAGCTTCGCTAAATTGAAGGTGTATTCCTCCGCACCTGAACTTTCAATTAAAGTTCTCAGTTCTACTGGTCGCCATGTTTTTTCATTGACTCCTGAAAAAACCGCAGAAAATCTGTTTGAAGCCAATATCGATGTTTCAAGCTTCCCTGGCGGCTATTACATTCTAATGGTATCGGAGGAAGGAGTCATTCATCATAGACGATTTATCAAGCAATAAATGCGAAAGACTGTCATTACCTTGTTCTTAGTATTGGGTGCATGCTCATTGTGGGCTCAACCGAACATTCCGCCAGATCCGCCATCAGCAGCGGTGCCGTTTGAAGGACTTGGATTTCTTCTCGCTGCCGGTGGGTTGCTTGGGTTCAATAAAATCAAAAAGCATTTTAAAAAATAGATACGTTCGTGTCGCCGATCAGTAAGGTAGTCAACAAGCTTACCATTCTGCCCCGCTGGGTTATTATGGTCATCGACCTGCTGCTTGTTGGTTTGTCGATGGGCTTTGCATACCTGCTGAGGTTTAATTTCAATCTCCAGGAGATCGAGCAGTTTCATCCTATTGCCGCCATTACCACTTATAGTCTTGCAGCTTTTATCGCTTCGCTCATTACACGTAGTTATGCAGGCGTAGTACGATTTACCGGCGTGGATGACGGGCTTCGTCTGATTTACACAACGCTTCTCTGCTCAGTATTTTCCTTTACGGTTAATCTCATTTACTACTATAACTTCTCGAAGAATTTAATCCCATTCTCAACTTTACTAATTGCAGGCTTTGTGTCGTTCCTGCTGTTGTTTTATTACCGGCTCATCGTTAAAAGCATTTTCACTTATTTCAAGTCGGATCCAAACAAGAAGAATAACGTTTTGATTTTCGGCGCTGGTCAGCTTGGCATGAGTACAAAACAGGCGTTGACGGCGGATGTAAAAGGTAAGTACAAAGTCATTGGTTTTCTTGAAGACGACACGAAAAAAATCGGAAAGGAAGTAAACGGGTTGAAAATATACCCATCTCGGTACCTGCCGAAGCTGGCGAAGGATCAACACGTGAAAGAACTGATCATCGCTGTCAAAGACCTTTCGCCGGCACGTAAAAATAGTCTCGTTGATGTTTGCCTTCGCTACCAGATCAAAGTCAAAGTCGTTCCATCGGTTGACGACTGGGTTTCCGGCGACATCAAGTCAGGCCACATTCGGGAAGTAAATATTGAAGACCTGTTAGGACGCACGTCGATAAGCATCGAAGATCATGATCTGATCTCCTCGCTGAAAGGAAAGCGTGTGTGCATCACTGGTGCTGCAGGGTCAATAGGGAGTGAGATCGCGAGGCAGGTGCTGAAGTATGCGCCAAAGGAGGTCATTCTCATCGATCAGGCGGAATCGGCAATGTACGAGCTTCAACGCGAATTGATCGAGTACTCACGTGCTACCCAAACATTTTTTTATCTCGGTGACATCGGCGACGAAAGCCGGATGACACGATTGCTGGAGGAACATCGACCTGAGATATTGTTTCATGCGGCGGCTTATAAGCACGTGCCGTTGATGGAAAGCAATCCGTCAGAAGCGATCAAGACCAACATACTTGGAACCAAACTACTTGCGGACCTTTCGATAAAGCTTAAAGTCGAGCGTTTTGTGATGATCTCAACGGACAAGGCTGTCAATCCTACCAATGTGATGGGGTGCTCAAAGCGCATTGCTGAGATCTATGTGCAGTCGATGAACAACCACCTGATTCATACCGGCAACGCTCATACCCGGTTTATTACGACAAGATTTGGGAACGTCCTTGGATCAAATGGCTCTGTTATTCCGCTGTTCAAAAAACAAATTGAGATGGGTGGACCTTTGACGGTCACCCATCCGGATGTGATTCGATACTTTATGACAATTCCCGAGGCATGCAGGCTTGTGCTCGAGGCTGGCGCCATGGGTAAAGGGGGAGAGATATTCCTCTTCGATATGGGCCGCCCCATGAAGATCTATGACCTTGCCCGTAGGATGGCGTTGCTTGCGGGAAAAGAACCCGGCAGAGACATCGACATTGTATTCACCGGTCTGCGGGACGGAGAGAAGTTATATGAAGAGCTTTTAAACGATACAGAGAATACCATACCGACACATCACAGTAAAATATTGAAGGCAAAGGTAGCAGAACATGCCTACCCCGAGGTTTTGAAAGATGTTGAGTTACTAGGCGATCTGATCCACGATAACAATGAGCTGAAGATGGTGGCGATGATGAAAGAAATGGTACCAGAATTCAAAAGCAATTACTCAAGATTTGAAGTGCTCGATCAGGGGTGATATAGGTTTCATGTTTCAGGTTTCAGGTATTAGTGTCCGGGGAAATTTTCTTGCTAGCCTCGTGTTTGACACTACCCGTTCGCACGGTAATGCCATAACTTTCTCACTTGTTTCGAGTGCGGCTGGCTGTCCACGAAAAGAGCGGAATTTGCGGGCATGTGCAAGGGTGCGGCTAGCGCGGGAAGCAAATTCGGTTTTCGTGGCTCCCTTTTACTCGTACCCACATATGCATGCCGCACAACCCCTCGTGAGACCTCATACCCGCAGCCATGCTCGTATGCCTTCGTGTTCTTTTGGTCACTTTTCTTTTGGGTGAGCAAAAGAAAAGTAACACCAGTAGCCTTATCATAGCACAGCCTCTATTCAGTACCGTCGAGAAATCGATGAATTCATCTGTGAAATGAGGTTTTATCAAATTCTTTTATTTTAACCGGACAGTAATGGTTTCATGTTTAAGGTTAGCGCAGCCAATCATCCATTCCCGGATGAATATCTATCGATAAATTTATTAGCTGAATAAGACTGATTCGGGTTGAAGCACGTGATAGAAAATAATCATGTTCCCGGGGAGCGTTTTTCGAGGAATGAGTTCTTGAAGACGAAGTGATTCCGCCGAGCCGAGTGATTGGTTCCCCACGAAGTGCCAATACGTATTCAGCGCAGACACACGCCACAATGTGAGCGCTTTATTCGCCGCCGCTCTGGGGGAATTTATCGTTTGCGTCGATTGGCCTTACGTTTCTGCGTATAAAGCTTGCGTTGCGTTCGGAAGATCTCCGTTGGCATGTAGTACTGAAGGGTAACGTTCATGATAAAGTAGCCGTCATCATTGGCCGGATTACCACGTTTCCCTACTTCCGTAGGCCGTGACGGCTGGGTTCCAATCTCAGGACGGCGGTCTGAAAGAGCGCGCGAGAGATCACTTTTTAAAATAGCAGGATCAGGGTATCGGGTGCTGCTGACGTCGTCGAGGTAGTCCGTAAATGTTTTACGGTAACCACCCTCGATCAGCACGTTAAAGAAAGGATCCACCTTTATTCGTGCGCCCAATCCAAAAGGTATCACTGGTTGAAAACGGCTGTATTTGACGCCCTCTGTTTCAAGTGGCGCCAACGCATGCCATTCACCCTGATACTCTGCCTTTGGGTTAAAATGCAGCATACCAACACCGATAAATGCGTGAAGGTTGATTCCAGGCCGTTGATAGAACCTTGATCCATTGGGAATAAGGCTCACCGCAGCAGTCATATTAACTTCCCAATTACTGGATCTGAAATGGAGATTGCGCTCTACCCGGTCATCATTTGCTGTTTTGTCGCTTCCGGCGGTCTGGAACCAGGTTGCGCCGGCACGAACGCTGATGCGTGGTAAAATGTAATATTCCGCTGTAACGGCGATGTTAGGTTTTACTTTTCCGAATTCGCGCGGATCTACCATGTCGCCCTGATAATAGGCGATGCCGGATCCAGCGCCCAAAAGAAAGTTTCTATCGCGTCTTACTGCATAAAAGCTTTGGGATTCAGCCACAAACGGGACTGCCGTAGCGATTACCAAAAGCAGTAAAAACACCCTTTTCCGCATGGCTGGTTATGATTTGATCACAATATAGTGAATCGGATTAAAAGTTTGCGCCGAGCACTTCCTTCACACGCATCGCCGCGTCCTTCAACAGAATAGCCGATTTCACTTTCAGACCTGATTCTTCGATGATTTTGGCGCCTTCTTCAGCATTCGTTCCCTGCAATCTTACGATAATCGGCACATTGATGTTACCGATCTTCTTGTAAGCCTCGACAACACCATTTGCAACCCGGTCGCAACGCACAATACCACCAAAAATGTTAATCAGAATGGCTTTTACGTTCGGGTCTTTCAGGATGATGCGGAACCCGGCCTCAACTGTTTCGGCATTTGCTCCACCTCCCACATCAAGGAAATTTGCGGGCTCACCGCCTGAGATTTTAATGATATCCATTGTCGCCATCGCGAGGCCGGCACCGTTGACCATACATCCTACATTTCCGTCGAGCTTTACGTAATTAAGGCCTGCTTTTCCGGCTTCGACTTCCAATGGATCTTCTTCCGAGATATCGCGAAGCTCAGCCAGATCCTTGTGTCTGTAAAGTGCGTTATCGTCAAGGTTCACCTTCGCGTCAACAGCGAGGATCTTATTGTCAGATGTTTTCAGTAAAGGATTGATCTCGAACATCGATGCGTCAAGTCCGAGATACGCGGTGTACAATGAATGAATGAATTTCACTCCTTCCTTGAATGCATTTCCTTCCCAACCCATCGCGAAGGCTATCTTACGCGCCTGGAATGGCTGAAGACCGATCGCAGGATCAACCCACTCTTTCACGATTTTTTCAGGATGTGTCTCGGCCACTTCTTCGATGTTCATCCCGCCTTCAGTAGATGCCATGATCACAGGACATCCTTTTGAACGGTCGAGTAGAATGCTCATATAATATTCTTTCGGCTCTGCTTCTCCTGGGTAATAAACGTCCTCAGCGATGAGAACTTTGTTTACTTTTTTTCCTTCGGGACCAGTCTGCAGTGTCACGAGGGTTCCGCCAAGAATGCCTTTCACTTTTTCAGGAACTTCAGCGATACTTTTCGCAAGCACGACACCTTTTGAACCAGTCTCTTTCACCACACCTTTACCACGACCACCTGCGTGAATCTGTGATTTAATTACAAACCACTTTGTTCCGGTTTCAGACTGCAGTTCTTTTGCAGCGTTGATGGCGCTGTCGAACGTATCGGCTACAATTCCGCGTTGAATAGCAACACCATAACGTTTGAGAATTTCTTTACCCTGGTATTCGTGTATGTTCATGAACGATAGATTTGGCGTGAAACTACACGTCTAAGTTGAAAGTTCAAAGAATTCCAGGTTCAAGTTTCAAATTGGAGATTTCGGATTTTCATGACCAGGTTCTTCTCAGCAGATCCATTCCTCGCGCAGCCCGCACCCAGTTCAGGGTAAGTCGCGTACTACGACGGCGTTCGGCTACGTGCTTGCAAGTTATCGCCTCCAGCTACCCTTTACGACCGTGAAAGGAATGATGATGGGAGAGGTGCGGCTGGCTCAGCCAACGGCGAGGGTGCGGTATGCATTAGTGCTGGGAGCATCGTTGGCTGTCCCCTTCTCTTTTGTTTCTTTTCTCTTGGGGAAGCAAGAGAAAAGAAAGCAACGATGATCCTTGATCTCCAGATGAACGCCGCCTCCTTGACATCATAGCGCCAAACGAAGGCAAGCATTCCGTTCCGGGTTCCGACCAATCCGAAACACATTAGTTGAGATCCTTCGGCGCAGCGCGCTTCGCTAATTCTTGGATCGACACCGCGCGGGCAGAGCTAAAATCTTAGTTTATCTTAATTCTAAAATTTAACTTCTAAATCCTAACTCATTTAACAATCTGCCCGTCTTTGATCTCAAGCGTTCTGTCGGCCATCCGTGAAAGTTCACCATTATGTGTTACGATGACGAAGGTTTGATCCAAATCCTTGCGTAACTGGAAGAATAAGTTGTGAAGCTCAAGGGCATTTTTTGAATCAAGGTTGCCACTGGGCTCGTCTGCAAGGATCAGGTCGGGAGAGTTGATCAACGCACGGGCCACGGCTGTACGCTGCTGTTCGCCGCCAGACAATTCCGATGGTTTATGGTCTTTCCTCGATTCAAGGCCGAGCATGACAAGTAAATCGTCAGCACGTTTGCGCACAGTACTTTCATCTTTTCCGGAGATGAGTCCGGGTATCATCACGTTCTCTAATGCCGAGAACTCAGGGAGTAGATTATGGAACTGGAAAACAAATCCGATCGATTTGTTGCGAAATGCGGCAAGCGCTTTAGATGTTTGCCCAAATACATCGTGATTGTTGATGTGTACTTTTCCATTATCAGGTGTATCGAGGGTTCCAAGAATATGCAGGAGCGTGCTTTTGCCGGCACCCGATGCGCCGACGATCGCGACGATCTCGCCTTTCTTGATTTCCAGGTCAATATTTTTTAAAACCTGTAATTGTCCGTATGATTTCTGAAGTCCTTTTGCCTGGAGCATGATCGAAGAAGCGTAAAAGTTGAAAGGTAAGCAAATGAGATTTCAGATTTCAAATTTCGGTTTGTGATTTAGCGTGGTGATTGCGTTGTTGTTTGATCTGAGATGACACGATTCGACCGCTTCAGGGCTCGGCGGATGTTTCACATCCTTCCATCCGATCACCATCTACATTAAACATCCATATCGAAGATGGTTCAATATCCGACCCCTGATCGGAGGTAGCGTTACGCGATCCGGTCTAATGCGCGAGGACTTCCGTTTCGACCTCTTCCACCTCGACTAATCCTTTGTCGTTAATTGAGGTGAGCCTTACTTTCTTCAGATCGTTGATCAGCAGCGGATCGTATTTCGCTGTTACGCGGATATAGTTCTCGGTGAATCCATGCATTCGTCCTTCTTCAATGTCATTTTCGAAAAGGACAGTTGAGGTGTTTCCAAGATTTTCCTCGTAGAACTTACGACGCTTTTTGTCGGAAAGAATGTGAAGCATCTTTGAACGTTCTGCGCGCTGCGCTGGTGAAACGGATCCATCCATTGTCGCGGCCAGCGTGTTGTCTCGTTCTGAATACGTGAATACGTGGAGGTAGGAAATATCGAGTCCATTCAGGAACTCATATGTTTCAAGGAAGTCTTCATGTGTTTCGCCAGGAAATCCAACAATAACATCCACGCCAATACAACAATGCGGCATCAATGATTTGATCGTTGATACCCGATCGATATACAATTCACGCAAATACCTTCTGCGCATCAGCTTCAAAATCTTATTGGAACCTGACTGAAGCGGAATATGAAAATGTGGAACGAACTTCTTCGACTTCGCGACGAACGAAATGATTTCATTACTCAGCAGATTAGGCTCAATGGAAGAAATACGAAAGCGGTCAATATTTTCAACCTGATCAAGCGCCTGGATCAGACCCAGAAAATTTTCAACACGTTTTCCTTCTTGAATACCAAAGTCGCCGGTGTTAACACCCGTCAACACAATCTCTCTTACTTCTGTTTTCGCTATCTCATTGGCCGTGCGAACGATGTTAACAATGCTGTCACTTCTGCTCTCGCCGCGCGCAAGCGGAATTGTACAAAATGAGCACGAGTAATCACATCCGTCCTGCACTTTCAGGAACGTTCGTGTTCTGTCGTTGATCGAGTAGGAGGTATTAAACTTTGTCGCCGCTTCAATGTCTGTGGCGAACACCTGTGGCTGTGGTTTGCGGACAAATCCGTCGAGTAATTCGTGTAATCTGAATTTCTCGGCAGCACCAAGTACGGCGTCGACACCCGGGATCTCTGAGATCTCTTGCGGCTTGAGTTGCGCATAGCAGCCAATGATGGCAACATAGCCCTCGGGGGAAATAGCCCTCGCTTCACGAACGATTTTATGACATTTTTTGTCTGCGTTTTCGGTAACGGAGCAGGTGTTGATGATGAAGATATCCGGCGTGTCGTTGAAGTCGACTTTTTTATAGCCCTTTTCTTCGAACATCCGCGAAATCGTGGATGTTTCCGAGTAGTTGAGCTTGCAGCCAAGGGTATAAAAAGCGACTTTCTTCATGTGCAGACCGCAAAGATAATAAATGCGTTCTTCACATCATTCAAAATCCCGCTTTCAGTTTTCCATTGGAGACACCCATCAGGTTGCAAAGCGCATAAAGCAGCCGTGCGCCGACATTTGCATCCCAATCATCATCGCCGGGCGCAACTTCATTCAGGTCGAAACCGATGATCTTCTTTCCGCTTTTTACGACGCGCTTTAACAGAAATATTACCTGCTCATATTCGAGGCCTCCGGCTACCGGCGTCCCTGTGTGCGGGCAAAGTTTAGGATTTAATCCGTCGATATCGAAGCTGATGTAAACTTCCTTCGGTAGCTGACTAATGATATCATCGCAGATCGTCGCCCACGATTTGCCTTCATAAAGATGATCCTTAATATCCTGATCAAAATACGTTGCGATTCTACCGCCAGCGCGTTTCATCATCTCAAGCTCCTCTTCACAATAATCACGAATACCAACCTGTACTAATCGTCCTACCGCGGGAATCTTAAGCGCGTTGTACATGATTGATGCATGCGAGTAAGTAAAACCTTCATAGGCTTTTCGAAGATCTGCGTGCGCGTCGATCTGAAGAATTCCAAAACGCTCGTATTTCTCTGACAATGCCCGAATAAACCCGAGTGGTGTGCTGTGATCGCCACCGAGAAGGCACACAAGCTTTCCCTGTTTAAGATAATTGGATGTTAACGTTTTCAGGTACACATTCAGATTCTCACAGGCTTCGTTCACTTTTGCCACGACGGGGCTATCGGTCTGGACTTTCTCACCAGATTCAAGTGCAGAAATATGTTTGGAAGCAATCTCGCGCAGCGCTGTACTTTCATTCAGCATCTCCTCTGGCACTGGCAACATGGCGATGCCCATCTTCCAGGCGTTGCTGATATCTTTAACAGCGAGATCAACCTGTGCGGATGCTTCGAGTACTGCAGCCGGCCCGCTGGCGGTGCCGCTATGATAAGAAACGGTCACTTCCCAGGGAACGGGAATGACGATGAGTTCTGCGGTTTCCGGTGTAAATGGCAAACCAAAAAGGTTATCGTTGCCACCAGGGGCATTCGGATCAAAGCTTTCTATGATTTGTTCTTTTGTCATATTTATTAACGCAACATTGCGGGGTAAACATATGATAGGAGTATACCGTTTCCTTCACTCACTTCTTTCCATGAATCAATTTCAAAATTGATTGTAACGAGCCCACACGTGACGATGTCACCGATGGTGTTCTTGGTGAGATATTCGGCAAGGTACGTAATGAGGGGGTTATGTCCCACGAGCAGAACAGTCTGAGCGTTGTCATGAATACTTGTAATGCACTCCAGATACGCGCGGGTTGTTGATTCATAAAGCGTGTCGGTGATAATCAGATTTTCGTTTCCTTTTTTCTCTTCCATCACGAGGAGGGCAGTCGCATTCGCGCGAACAGCACTGCTTGTGATGACAGAATCAAGAACAATCTGCTGATCATCGAGATAACTACCGATCAGCTTCGCTTCGTCAATACCCGTCGGACTTAAAAAGCGATCTTTATCATCCTGGCCCGGTTGACGGTCAACACTGTGTGCATGTCGAAGCAGGTGTATTTTTTTGGACATAACGTCGTTAACGCGCGTAAAACTTGGAAAAAAACGAAACGGAAAAAAATTTTTTCGGATTAAAGATCAGATGCTTAACGAACGACCTTTTGTCTATGAGGATGGTTGGCACAACAGTTTCCAAAAAGATTGTCCGCAAAGCCCGGAAGGCCTCGTGAAATTTGATTTTTTAAAAAAATACGGATATTTGGCCTTTTCGAACACGTATTTTCAAGCAATGTCAAAGAATCTTGTAATAGTTGAGTCTCCTGCGAAAGCAAAAACGATTGAAGGATATTTGGGAAAGGATTTCAAAGTCGCCTCCAGCATGGGACACATCCGTGATTTACCGAAAGGTGGAGACGCTATTGATATTGAAAACGGATTTGAGCCAACCTATGAGATCAGTCCTGATAAGAAGGATGTAATTCAGAAACTGAAAAAGCTTGCGCAGGAGGCCGAGATGGTTTACCTGGCGAGCGATGAAGACCGTGAAGGAGAAGCGATCAGCTGGCATTTAAAAGAGGTTCTCGACCTTAGCGATAAAAAAACAAGAAGGATCGTTTTCACAGAAATCACGAAGAAAGCAATTCAAAATGCATTGCAAAATCCGCGTGGTATCGACATTGATCTAGTTAATGCGCAACAGGCGCGACGTGTGTTAGACCGACTTGTTGGTTATGAACTGTCCCCGATTCTTTGGAAAAAAATAGCCACCGGACTTTCAGCAGGACGCGTACAATCAGTAGCCGTGAGGTTAGTAGTGGAGCGCGAACGTGAGATCACCGAGTTCAAGGTAAAGTCATCTTATAAAGTCAATGCAATTTTTGATCTTGGCAAGGGGAAACAACTCGTTGCTGAACTACCTGAGCGTTTTGAAAATGAAAAGTTAGCCGAAGAGTTTCTTGAGTCCTGCAAAGGGGCAAAATTCCAGATCGCTGACTTGCAAACCCGGCCATCGAAACGTTCTCCTGCTCCGCCGTTTACAACATCGACGTTGCAGCAGGAAGCGGCGAGAAAGCTTGGGTTTTCTGTTATTCAAACCATGATGGTTGCTCAGAAGCTTTATGAAGCAGGTAAGATCAGTTACATGCGTACTGACTCTGTCAACCTTTCGGATGAAGCACGACAGGGAGCTGCTAATCAAATCAACTCCGCTTTCGGAAAAGAATATCATCAGCCGCGTCAGTTCAAAACAAAATCATCAGGCGCACAGGAAGCCCACGAAGCCATCAGGCCAACGGATTTTTCGGTTAACAATCCCGGGATGGATCGCAATGCGGAACGTTTGTATGATCTCATTTGGAAACGTGCTATTGCTTCGCAGATGGCGGATGCTGAGCTGGAAAAGACAACCGCTACCATATCGATATCAACAAATCCACGCAACTTCATTGCTACGGGCGAAGTCGTGAAGTTTGAGGGATTCCTGAAAGTATATATGGAATCTGGCGACGATGACGAGGATGAGGAGAACAGCAAAGTGCTTCCACCGCTCAACATCGGACAGGTGCTTACGCTTGACCACATTGTCGCGAAACAGGTATTCACACGTCATCCTGCACGCTATACGGAAGCGAGTCTTGTCAAGAAGCTCGAAGAAATGGGAATAGGCCGACCCTCAACGTACGCGCCGACGATTACAACGGTGCAGAAACGTGGCTACGTTGTCAAGGAGGCGAGAGAAGGGGTGGAGCGCAGATATGGTGTGCTTACACTTGCTGAAAATAAGATCGCTAAAAGAGAGGATACAGAAATAACAGGTGCAGAGAAGAACAAGTTGTTCCCGACAAATACGGCGATGGTTGTGAACGATTTCCTTGTTGAGCATTTTCCAGACATAACGGATTATTCATTCACGTCGAACGTAGAACAAGAGTTCGATGAGATCGCGAGCGGGAAGCTGGAGTGGCAAAAAATGATTGGCGACTTCTACAAGCCATTCCATAAAAAGGTTTCGAAGACGGAACTTATTGAACGTTCGTCGGTGGGACGTGCACGTGAGCTTGGCGTTGATCCTAAAACGGGCAAGACGGTTTATGCGAAGCTCGGCAAATTCGGGGCTTATGTTCAGATCGGTGAAAACCCGGATGACAATGGGGGCGAGAAGCCGAAGTTTGCGAGTCTGCGTCCTGGACAGTTCATTGAGAATGTGACGCTTGAAAATGCGATGGAACTTTTCAAAATGCCTCGTAATCTCGGTGAGTTTGAAGAGAAAACTGTCACTGTCAGCATCGGTCGATTCGGGCCTTACGTATTACACGACAAAAAGTTTGTTTCCATACCGAAAGACCTGGATCCTTACACGATTTCTCTCGAAAGAAGTATTGAATTGATCGAAGCAAAACGTGTTGCTGATGCAAACAAGACGATCAAAGTATTTGCAGAGAATCCCGACATACAAGTATTGAACGGAAGATTTGGCCCCTACATCAAAGCTGGAACGAAGAACGTGAAGATCCCGAAAGGGAAAATTCCGGCAGATCTTACCCTTGAGGAATGTGTAACCCTGGCGGCAAACACCCCTGAAAAACGAGGTCGATTCGGAAGACGCGCCGCAGCTCCGAAGCAAGAGACGCCTGCAAAAACTGCCGCACCTAAGAAGAGCGCCGCGAAAAAGACCGCGAAGAAAACTTCCGTGAAAAAGATAGCTGCAAAGAAAGCAGTGACTGTTAAGAAAAGCGCTCCGGCGAAAAAGAAAGCTGCAAAAAAGAAGTCGACAAAAAAACGCTAGCGGTTAATATCAAAAATCGCGTACAATTCTTTCCTGACGATTTCCATTCCGGTGCTTGCCGGTGCCTGAATCATTTTTAGAAAAGGATAATTTCCAACGTCAGGGAGTTTTGGATCAACGACAAACTTTGGTACATCGTATCGCACATCGTGGATGAGACCTGCTGCAGGATAGACAACCATTGAAGTGCCGACAACAAGAAATGCGTCTGCATTGGACGCCTCTTGCGAGGCAATTTCCATCAGGGGCACTGCTTCACCAAACCAGACGATATTCGGTCGTAACTGTGATCCTTTCTCACACTTGTCGCCAGGCTTTAATTCCCAACCATGAATCGAATAAGTAAGCGTTTCGTCAGCCGTGCTCCTTGATTCAAAGAGGCTTCCATGCAAATGAATGACATGCGAGGAACCCGCACGTTCGTGAAGATTGTCGACGTTTTGAGTGACGATCACTACATCGAAGTCTTTTTCAAGTTCGTAGAGTATTTCGTGCCCGCGATTCGGCTTCACCTCGAGTGCTTTTTTGCGTCGCTGATTATAGAAATCAAGGACAAGCGCAGGATTTTTCCGCCAGCCTTCCGGGGTGGCTACTTCCATTACGTCAAAACCTTCCCATAAACCATTTGAATCGCGGAAAGTCGGGATGCCGCTTTCCGCGCTGATGCCTGCGCCAGTTAACACGACGAGCTTTTTGCGGTCAGCCATTTCTATTTTGCAGTCTGATCCTCCTTACCGAGATCGCGTAAGAACGTGACGAATTTCTCCGTAGCGTAATTGGCCGTTCCGACCTTTTTCATCCGGACCTGGCCCCACTTATCTATGATAAATGTAGTCGGAATCGTTGGGACATGAAGTTGTTTTGGGAGTTCGCTGGCAGGTTGATACACCGGAAATGTAAACTGTTTGTCGCTGATGTATTTTCCAATCTTGTTCTGAGTTTCAGGTCTGTCTATTGAAAGCATCACAAACACAACTTCATTGCTTTTGCCAACGCTGTCATACAATTCCTGAATGGAAGGCATTTCAACCCGGCATGGTCCGCACCAGGTTGCCCACATGTTCAGGAAGATTACTTTTCCTTTCAACTCATTCATGTCAATTGCGTTGTCATCGAGGTCGCGGATTGAAAAATTGTAATCGAAATCTTTGCTGGCTGCGGTGTTGCGTTCCGGTTGTATGTTCATGACGCCGGTTTCAAATAAAGCGGTGCCAGCGAGCACGGAAAGTCCGCTTAACAGGCCGGTATAGCGGAGGACGGCCAGGATAACGAGTGTAATGGCCCATGGCTTGATTGTCTGCCAGATTTTCTGGATACGGGCTTTTGAAAAAATGTCTTTCATCGTGGATTGATAAAGTCAGAATTGAAATTATTCATTTCAACGAGTTCTTTCACATGAATGACAAAATAATACACGATCCGGTTCCCCGGCGTGAGATGGAAGAAGATGGAAATGGATTTTATTGTTGACCGACCAGTTTTTTCCAGTCCTGGAAACGCATGTCAATACGTGACTTAATCTTGTCGTAGTTTTCCCAGCTGTCAACAACATGGTAAATGGATGGCAGCGTTTTCACGAGGATTTCGTCGTAGTCATTTCGATATAGCCCGCCTCCGTAATAATAATAGGTGAACATGTTTCCCTGGCGATTGAAAAGTTCGTAGCCGAGATATCCATCCCATATTTCACTCAGGATCGTACAGGAAATCTCTCTACGTTTGAAGCGGAAGATCTGGTTGGAAGCTTCATCTTCGAAATATTCAGAATATAGATCAGTGTCGATTATCCATCCAAGGTACATACCGATGTGTACGTAAGCCTGTTCAATCGGAAGGGAGTCAGGGAAGTTGCCGAGGAAGTGACTCTTCGCGTTATCGTAGATGGTTTTCTGGATATCAGCTTTCTTTTCCATATAACAATGATAACCCGACAGTGGCAGGAAAACAAACAATTACACGATTTTATGTTGCAACGGACAGCTTAGAAAATGTTGGAAATACAAAGAGAATTTCATATTTAAATAGGGCCTGTTTCGGAATTTGGTTGCTTCGAGTCGCCTCGTCACCGCCTTGCTAGTGGAAGAAGAGATAGCCGACAAATATGCCGGCGATGACTCCGAACAGGTCTGCGATTAGCCCGCCCGTTACGGCGTAGCGCGTGTTTCGAATTCCCACGGAGCCGAAGTACAATGCAAGGATGTACAGGGTGGTTTCGGCGCAGCCGCGGAAAATGCTCGCAACATTTCCGACAAATGAATCCGGTCCATACGTTTTCGCGACCTCAATCATCATGGATCTAGCACCCTGACCGCTGAGCGGTTTCAATAACGCTACAGGTAATGCAGGAACAAAATCTGCGTTTACCCCCATCGCAATTAACGTCCATGCGATGCCTTCTTCAATGTAAGTGAGTACACCAGAGGCGCGAAATACACCGATTCCGACAAGGATACCCACCAAAAATGGAATGATCTTGATTGACGTATTGAAGCCGTCTTTCGCACCTTCAATGAATGTTTCGAAGACAGGTATTTT
>DASPJN010000258.1:0-3589 GCA_035628595.1 Chryseosolibacter sp. | reverse complement strand
CCCGCGAATTGAACCGTGTTATGTTTTCAAAGTAAAAGTTACTGTTTAGCTTGCAAAGTCAAAGCACCGCCGATTCATGCAATCTCTGTTTTTTTGGAATAACTGGTTGAAAGACTATCGCCTCATCTGGTATTGTCTTCTTTTATTGTTGATGATTTCGGCGGCACTCATGTGGTACCACTACTTCCTGGGAGCCAGCGCGGTTATTGATTGGGAAAAATTGCAGAAACAAAAAACAATTGAAACGACAATCCACACATTCAGACTAGGACCCTTTCATCTCACCGTTCCGGCCGAGAGTTACGTGTTGTTTGAATATTTCACAGGCAGTGATATCACACATAACTTTTTTGCGTCATACTCATTTCTGATTGTTGTTAGTTTAGCATTGGTGATCATGCTGTCGCTGATAACAATCCTCGAACGGTTCTGGTACTTTATCGGTCTTAGCTTATTTATCGTTACAATAGTGTCTTTGCGGCTCGATGTGCTTGCGTTGTTTGGCGCTCGTAGCATGTCCGTTACAATTGTCGTCTTACTTTTTTATCTCGGCGTTAGCTTTTACTTCCGGTATTTTAAGTTACACACAAGTTTCATAATCCGGTGCGCGACGTTTTCTGCGATGACAGCTATATTCGCAATTGCTGTACACTATTTCGCCGAAGCTAATTATCCGTTTCTTCACCTGGCAGTGACAGCGTATGTGCCGGCGCTCATTATCAGTCTGATTTTCATCCTCATGATCGCGCATGAGATCATAGCGGCTTTCGTGTACATGACAAATGACAGTACGTCCAAAAACGCGCATAAACATTTTTCCCTGATCACATTCATCTACCTTGTGAATGTTATCATTACCGCGCTTCACGAAATGGGTGTCGTCAATTGGGACTTTCTCTACATAAATATTTTCCTGCTGTTAACGATCTCTGCGGTTCTTGGTATCTGGGCCTACAAAATACGTGAACCACAATACGAAAATCTATTTCCGTTCTATCCGTTCGGAGCATTCTTCATCATCACCATGGCGATTGTGTGTTTCATCACCATCTCACAATTGCTTGGCAATGCAAACGATGCGGCCCTGAAGGTAATTCGTGACATCACAATTTTCAGTCATGCCGGTTTTGGAATTGTGTTTTTCATCTATTTCGTTTCGAACTTCATGGCAATGATGGCTGAGCGGCATCGTGTATATGAACTGCTCTACAAGCCTAACCGCATGCCATATTTTACTTTCCGGTTTGCCGGGCTGATCGCAACGCTTGCGTTCGTCTTTTATTCACATTGGCGCGAATACATTTATCACGCAACCGCCGGGTTTTATAACTACATCGGCGATCTTCACCTGCTACAGGATAACGATGCTTTTGCAATTTCTTTCTACGAGCAGAGTCGCAGCCGCGCATTTCAAAATAACAGAGCTAATTACGCCCTCGCAACATTAAAGACGAGCAGATTGAGTTTCGAAGCTGCTACGACCAACTATGAGCAAGCAAATGCAAAACGTCCTACCGAGTTTTCGCTTGTAAACGAAGGCAATATGTGGCTGTGGACGAAACAGTATTTTGATGCCATCCGAACATTCCGGAAAGCACATGAGCGAATGCCGTCCTCAGAGTACCTGAGCAATAATCTTGGATACACTTACGCGAAGGTACATGCCATTGATTCAGCAACTTTTTATCTGAGCCAGGCACGCGACAGTAAAAACACAAAGCAATCGGGCGAAACGAACTTCCTGGCGATGGCCGCTATGGAATATCTTCCGATCAACACAGATTCTGTCTTTAAGTTGTTCGACACACAATCACCATCGGTGGCAGCAAATGCTGTAGCGCTCGCGAACTTATTTCGTCAACCACTGGATCTGCAAATCGATCCCCTGCAGTTTACAAAGCTCAACCTGTATTCGGCTACGTTCTTCAACAACTATATTATACAGCACGCGAAGGATGTTGATACAACCTTTCTCTCGAAGGCAAATAAGATTGCGCTTGACTCAAACAACTTTGAATATAGTGAAGCCCTCCGGTCGGCATTAGCGCATGCCTATTATCATCAGGGAAATGTTTCAAAAGCGCTGGAGATTCTTGGCGAGCTCGCTTATATCACACAAAACTACCAGGGGCTTTTCAATTACACAATGGGACTCTGGTCCCTCGAACAGGGTGATCCAATGCTCGCAGCGAGCTATTTCCGATTCGCTGAAAACGCCGATTACAAGCAAGGAAAATTTTATTACGCGATCTCATTGACTGAAGCCCGCGATACGCGTGCAGCGATCGTCGCGTGGGATAGCGTAGCTGCGAAAAATGATATCGCTACGCAGCAGCTTGCCATTGCAATGAAATCGATGCTTTCGATGAATTTGAAAGATGTGCTTTCGATGGAGGATAAGGATAAATATCAGTTTGCCCGTTACCGCATCGGAATTTTTGACTCCACGACGTTCAACACGATTTTATCATCGTTGGAAAATCCTAATTATAAGGCGCAGGCATTACTTGATCGAACCAACGAACTGTTGAAGGCTGATAAATTGGTCGCTGCTATAAGGACATTTAATAAGATCGCAGGTTTAGAGCTTACGGACAAGCGATTGTATGAATCGATCCAGTACCTCGAGCTGCGCATGTTGGCGATCCGAAAAGAAGTTTATCAGATCGCAGAGCAGATCAACAAAGGCATCACGTTCGACAGAGCACATGAAACCGACAAGCTGCTGTATACGTCGATCATGCATGAAATGAATGGTGACAGCGCACGCGCGGAAGCCGGCTACGCTGTTCTGGGAAAAGCAAATCCTTTCTTTGAGGAAGGCGTGATCGCAGCGGTTGAATTTTACAAGTCGCGTTATCCGGATTCCATGAAAGCCTACAATGTTCTTGTAGAAGCTATTTACACTAACAAGCATTCAATCAGGCTGCTTCGCGTTTATGCGAACGAGGCAACCAGGCTCGGCTTTCATGAGTATGCTGCGAGTGCGATTGAAAGAATGAGGGAACTGGAGATATTCTATCGCTAAGCGTGTTTCATACGCTTGGCGGTCTTTCCTTTTTTCTTCTTTGCAGATTTTTTTGACGCTTTACCCGCACCTGAAGCCTTCTTTGCTTCCCGGGCTTCGGCGGCCCAAAGCTTCATGTTTTCCCGAATTACCTTCCAGTAATCCTTTCCATAGTCAACAAAGATCTCTGCGCCTGATGGAATATCGCGCTTCGACTCAATGTAAGCCTTCTTTCCATCGATAACGTAATCGCAATTATTGACGATCCCTTTCACGCGTGTAAGACCGCGCGCATCATTTGCATATCGTGCGAACGCAGATAAATGAGGTTTGCCATCGATCACATGGTTTCTGTTCACATAGAAGATGTATCCATTTTTTCCATCTTCATCTTTTACTTCATTCCATGTGGAAATTCTTCCCTTATATTCAACAATCTTCGTTCCCTTTGGAATCGGTTTCTTTGTGAATAGTCCTTTACCGGAATTAGGGATTGTTGATTTTTTTACAAAAAGTTGTTTTTCTAATAGTGCCATTGCCGATTCCTCTATAAAAACGCGCCCGAAGATATGAGAATTTATC
>DASPJN010000257.1:0-24935 GCA_035628595.1 Chryseosolibacter sp. | reverse complement strand
AAAGGTGTCCAATAAAAATAAAGTATCGGCCGATCTCCGTGAGCATGCGTATAGATAAATCTCTGCAATTACTAACTTGCTAAAGATACTTCAAAATCAAACATCATCAATGCGCAAATTAATTGTGGTAACAGGCGGGACCAAGGGAATCGGTCGGGCTATTATTGAGCGGTTTTTACAGGAAGATTTTGACTGTATTACGTGTGCACGTAATCAGTCGGAGTTAAAGGAAATGGAGTCTCAGATTCGCTCGTCATTTCCGAAAGCAAAGCTCCATGTTATGCAGACGGATATGTCGGTGAAAGAGCAGGTGATGGCGTTTGCGGATTATGTTCTCAAGCTCAACAGGGAAGTTCACGTTCTTGTAAATAATGCCGGATATTTTGTACCGGGCTCGATTACAACCGAGAAGGAGGGAACGCTTGAAAGTATGATTGACGCAAACCTTTATAGTGCCTATCATATTACGCGTGGGCTCGCCGGGAAGATGAAAGAAAACCGAAAGGGACATATTTTCAATATGTGCTCGATTGCCAGTATCAAGGCATATGACAATGGCGGTTCTTATGCGATCTCGAAATTTGCCATGTTGGGCTTCTCGAAATGTCTGCGCGAAGAACTGAAGGAATTTAACATCAGGGTTACCGCAGTTATGCCAGGCGCCACAAAAACCCGCAGTTGGGAGGCAAGTGATCTTCCTGATGATAGATTCATGAAGATCGAAGACATAGCAGAAACTGTTTTTGCAGCGTACAATCTTTCTGAAAGAAGCGTCGTTGAAGAGATTATCATCAGGCCGCAATTAGGCGATATATAACACCCGCTTCAGCGGAACTTTGCAAACAAAATCGGCATTTTAAGGTTAATTTTGGAAGTAAATAATTACTTGTGCATTCGCAGATCCAATCCATAAAACAATACTGTAACAGCCTGGTGTCTTATAGCCGTCGTAAAACCGTCGAGGTGAAGATTGGCGATCTTCCGATGGGTGGAGACAATCCGATCCGTATTCAGTCAATGACAACAATTGACACGATGGACACGGAAGGATCCGTGCAGCAGGTGATCAGAATGGTTGATGCTGGCTGCGAGTATGTACGGATCACGGCGCCAAGCATAAAGGAGGCCCAAAATCTGGAAGCGATTAAAAACGAACTGAGGGTTCGTGGGTATGCCGTTCCGCTTATCGCGGATATTCACTTCACGCCGAACGCAGCTGAGCTTGCTGCGCGAATCGTTGAAAAGGTAAGGATCAACCCGGGAAATTATGCCGATAAAAAACGATTTGAGGAAATAGAGTATACTGACGCCGCTTATAGCGCTGAACTGGAAAGAATCCGCCAGAAGTTCACGCCACTTGTGAAGATCTGCAAGGAATACGGCACGGCTATGCGCATCGGTACCAATCACGGTAGTTTATCAGATCGCATTTTGAGTCGTTATGGCGACACGCCACTCGGCATGGTTGAGAGTGCGCTTGAGTTTCTGCGAATATGCCAGGATCTTAATTATCATCAGATCGTTTTATCCATGAAGTCGAGCAACCCGCAGGTCATGGTTCAGGCTTACCGACTGCTGGTTCAGAAACTTGATGAGGAGGGCTTTAGTCCTTATCCGTTGCACCTCGGAGTAACAGAGGCAGGTGATGGCGAGGATGGACGCGTAAAGTCAGCGGTGGGCATCGGAACATTACTCGAAGATGGTATCGGTGATACGATCAGGGTATCGTTAACTGAGGAGCCGGAGGCAGAGGTGCCGGTCGCAAAGAATCTTGCGGACCGTTATCTGTCACGAGCAGGTCATCAGCCGATCACGCCGATCGCAGATTATCCGATCAATCCATTTGGATACAGCCGGAGAAAAACAACAGAGGTTGTGAATATCGGCGGGCATCAGGTGCCGCGCGTTATCGCGGATCTGTCGAAGCGTGAACAAGTCACTCCGGCTTCGTTGTTTGCTGTCGGATACAATTACTCAGTTAGCCTGGATAAGTGGAATATCGCCGACATGGCTTGTGACTATGTCTTCACGGGTGACCAACTTATCGATTTTGAAATTCCGGGTTCTCTCAGCATCATCCTCAATCATGATAAATGGATTTCAGTGAAAGACAAGTCGCGGGTCTATCCATTGATCTCCGCGACAGCATACATGCACACTGCTGAGTTATCGCAAGTGATAAACTTTGTGCAGGCTTCCCTGGAGGATATTGACTCTTTCTTGATCATGAAGTTGAAGAGTGAATCAACTGCAGTGTTGGTGGTAACGACGAACAACGATCACGGCATGGCTGAACAACGACGCCTCCTGGCGGAGCTGATCAATCAGGATTGTCATCTTCCGGTGATCCTTCGGCGCGATTACGAAAACTTATCACAGGATAATTTTCAACTATATGCGGCAACCGATCTTGGAGCTTTACTTGTGGATGGCCTCGGGGATGGCGTCATGTTATCGACCGTAAATTGTGGTGGTGACAAATTTGTTAACACAACGGCATTTAATATTCTGCAAGCGACCCGTACCCGGATCTCGAAGACCGAATACATTTCATGCCCGTCATGTGGAAGAACGCTTTTTGATTTGCAGGAGACAACCGGGAAGATCAGGTCGCGCACGTTTCACCTGAAAGGCGTGAAGATCGGCATCATGGGATGTATCGTGAATGGACCGGGAGAGATGGCTGACGCAGACTATGGCTATGTTGGTTCGGGGCCGGGAAGAATTACGCTTTACCGCGGAAAAGAGGTTGTGAAAAGAAACGTTCCCACGGCAAAAGCTGTTGATGAATTAATCGGACTGATCCGGGAGGATGGTCTTTGGTTCGAACCTCCGGTTTTAGATATATGACAGACTTAAACACATCGGGCAAAAAAACGGGTTGGAAAAGCTTCTTCACTATAGGTGAAGTCGGCGGATACTTTTTTCGCAAGAAGGATCCATCCCGGCCAAGTAATATAAACATCAAAATGATGCACGGCGTTAACAAGATCTCCATCATCATCTTCCTCCTTGGCGTCATTTACCTGGTACTCAAACGCCTTTTATAGCCTAAAACGCAAGTTTTTAGAGGCTCTTTCCAAATAATCAGCAAAATCCGGCGTTAGTTGATACATCCATGCACCCGAATGGCCTAACAGCTGTTTATATGGGTAATTTCCCTATTTTTGCTTATTACCCGCTTCATGACCAGGGCAGTTTTTGCATTTATTGGAATCGCCATTTTCGCTGCGGCATGCACACAGCGAGCGATTTGCCCTGCCTATCAGAGTGCATTCATTTATGACAAGGATGAACTTCGCAAAAAATTCAGCTATTTCGTAGATGACTCAACCCCGAAGGTTTACGCGGCCAGTAAAAATAAATATCTCATAGCAGAGGCAATGCCCTACCAGAAGAAGCTGCGGACTATGCGCACGGTTCGGATGAAGCCGGTGATGGTTCAGGTACCCGATTCAATTTTAACAGGTAAGGCCGATTCGGTTAATATGGACGAGATGCGACGGGCAACACAGTCGGTTATTGACAGTACTTTTATTGCTGACATTCCGCAACAGGATTCTGTTACAGCCAACCCCGAAGACAGTGTCTATGTGATAACTAAAGATCGGGAGATACGTGTTCTGAAGTACAATATGCCGGATAGCCTGTTCTACGATTCTGCAACGGGGAACTATGTCCGTCAGAAGCCGCAGTACTATGTAGAGGAGGTCGGATACAATGTCGACCAGGATAACTACATGTGGTATTTACGACGATCACTTGTGCTTCCGGATGTTCGGCTGGCAAAACTTCAACAAGATGCTGAGGGCGGTGCGTCTATCAGTGAGGACGGCGGTGAACGAAGAGGATTGCGCGGGTTCTTCAAAAGCATCTTTAGGAAAAAACCTGTCGATGATATAGATTCAGCTGAGTTTGAAGTACCAGCCGATCAGAAAGAATTCGATTTCATCGACACCACTGCGGTGGAAGAACAGATTATCGAAGAGCCACAACCCAAAAAAGGATTCCTGAACAAAAAGAATAAAGACGGGCAACCTGACCAAAATGATCCTGCTAATTCAGGACGAAACAAGAAGAAGAGAAAGAAGTCGGATAAGAATGCTGTTGAAGAAAACCCTGCTGAAAAGAAAGAGGCGGAGGACGAAGATGATGGCTTCTAATCAAACAATGTAAGATTACCGTGTTGATCGGCTGGTGGCGTGGCGGTAATCATCGAAGGCAGGTTCTGTGTGATATTGGAAATACCTGGTGTTACCGGATAATGATTCAGAATATTTTCGGGGACTGGTTTTATCAACGCAAGGAGTTCGTCTTCGTTCGCATCATTGTTCAGCCACCCTTCCTCGTCTGACTTTAAGAGTATTGCAGGCATTCGCTCTGTCACTGTTTCAACAACACTATTTGCGGGGAGCGTGATCATAGTGAATGTCTGGATGAGATCTCCTTCGGTATCTTCGTATTCTTCCCACATTCCGGCGATTGAAAACATTTCTTTGCTGTGCATCACAAAACGGTAGGGGATTGCTGTTTTCTTCCCGACTTTTTTCCAGGCGTAAAAGCCATCGGCGGGAAGAATACAACGCGCGCGTTTCAGTGCTCGTTTCAACGCTGGCTTGTCATCGAAAAATTCTTTTCGCGTGTTGATTATTTTTTCAGCCGGCGTTTTATTCTTCGACCATTCGGGCGATGTTCCCCAATAAAAGAAGGATAATCCTTGCGGCGCAGCGCTTGTAATGACGGGCAGCACGTGCGTTGGCGCGGCATTGTACTTTGCTTCGTAGCCATCAGCACTCTCCAGCGAAAACCGTTCGCTTAATATGCCCGGATTGGCCGTGATGCTGTACCGTTCGATCATCAGTGGAATTGTGTTGGAGTGGTAAAGTTAAGGAGTGTCGGATGTAATCCAATTAAGCGCGCGTTGTTCCGACCAATATATTCCCGTAGGATTCACTTGTGTAAATCCTACGTGCCCGCCTTTGTTGTATACTTCCATTTTCACGTGGGGGTTGTCTTTCAAGAGCTCGACCGGCAGACACGCTTTGCTTAAAAACGGGTCGTTCGTTGTATTGACAATCAGGGTAGAAATTGTAATCCTGTTAAGGAAATTGATGCTGCTGTTTTTGTGATAATAATCCGCTGCATTTTCAAATCCGTGAAGTGGAGCCGTGTAAGCGTCGTCAAAATCCATAAGCGTTTTTATGGTTCTCAGATGACGCGTTTCAAGTCCGGGCATCAACAATGATTTCGTCAACACCTTGTTTTTAAGCGATGTGATAAATCGCTGTGCATATATTTTGTTAGACCAATGCGAGATCTTTTTACAGCTACTTTCCAGGTCGAGCGGGACGGAAAATACAATCGCTTTTCTTATGATCGGATCTGCTGTTGATTCTCCCAGATACTTCAGCGTGAGATTTCCTCCCAGGCTGAATCCAACAAGGTAAATTGAATTGTAGTCTTGTGTTCTTGCATGTGACACGACTGCACCCAGATCCTCCGTTGCGCCGCTGTGGTAGAATCTTAGGAGTCGGTTCATTTCTTCGCTACAGCCGCGGTAATTCCACGTGAGCACATCGAATCCATTATCGAAGAAGGTCTTTGCCATGCCTTTTATATACGCACGTGTGGTATTTCCCTCGAGTCCATGCTGGATGATTACCAGCTTTTTTGAGCCCTGTTTTAGCCAGTCGAGGTCGAGGAAATCGTGATCCGGCGTCGTTATTCTTTCGCGGCTGTATGCGATCAGGTTAACCTTTCGGAAAAGGGCAGGATATATCGTTTCCAGGTGGGCGTTGAAAAGCCAACGCGGAGGAATGTAAGTGAATTCCTGCATGGCGCGAAGTTAATGTAAAGAAGGATGAGGAGTAAATGAGGATACGATTCTTTCGATGATGCTGTTTTAACTCAGACCGGTTTACCGGCTATGATCTTCAAATGCCCGAGATGATGCTCACCATGCCATGCATACATGGCGGTGAGACGATCAAGCGGCATGTGTTTTTTTGTTTCAGGATGAAGGAACTGCTTTTGAAAATCTTTTTCGCTCAGCGATTTCAGCAAGGCGGACCATTTCTGATGAAGCGCATGAAGCAAAGCTATCGACAGTTTCGGATCTAGTTTTACCTCCGGAGTTTCAGCCCATAGCTTTTCGTTGTATGCTTTGATCGTGGGTGTATCCTCCGTGAGCGTCCACTTGAAACGAATGTAGGCGTTCATGTGACTGTCCGCAAGATGATGAACAACCTGCAAGCCTGTCCAGCCTCCCTCACGATACGGCGTATTGAATTGCTGAGCCGAAAAAGTTTTGGTCAGCGACTCTATCTGTTCCGGAAGTGTAGCGATCGCGTTAATATGCTGATTGATATCTGCCATTGAATAATTTTCCCTGGGAGAAAATTTTCCAACAGGATACTTGAGCGCATCATCACTCATGCGCTTCAGCTTTAGCACGTTTTCGCCGGTCACGCACTTTGATGTTCACCATTTCGATAAGCATGGAGAAAACAACAGCGAAATAGATATATCCTTTCGGGATGTCTTTGTCAAGACCTTCGAGGAAGATCATAAACCCAATCAATATGAGGAACCCAAGTGCGAGTACTTCCATCGACGGATGTTTCTGTATGAAGTCACTGATTTTTCCAGAGAATACGATCATGATACCAATAGAAAGAACAACAGCGATGATCATGATGATCACTTCGTCTGTCAAACCGACGGCCGTCAATATTGAGTCGAAAGAGAAAATGATATCAAGAATAATAATCTGAACGATGATGCCGGAGATGTTTACCTTTTTCTTTCCGCCATCTGCTTCGAGTGTTTCTTCATCACCTTCAGTCTGATGGTTGATTTCGCGTGTACTTTTTGCAATGAGGAACATCCCACCGAAGATCAGGATAAGATCGCGTCCGCTGATACTTGAGTCTTCGCTGATCCAATGTGGAACGCCAAACAACGGTTCTTTGAACTTCATTACCCATGTGATCGTAAGTAGGAGAAGAATACGGACACCCATCGCGAGCATGAGTCCGATATTTCGTGTTTTTGCCCGGATTTCAGGGGGTAAACGGTTTGAAACAATCGAAATGAAGATGATGTTGTCAATACCTAGAACGACTTCGAAGAACGTCAGAGTCAACAGCGCTAACCATGTCTCCGGATTAAGAAAAATCTCCATTTGTAGGGTTTAAGGGTTGTTTGGGTTTTTAAAAATAAAGGAAGTATTGAAATAGTCCAAAGCGTGTGAATGTAATAAAGCATCTATTTTTCTTGGAAAAGAAGAGGAAAAAACTATCGCATTTATACGGCTGGTTCGTTTCCTTAATTGAATTGTAATCATGACTCCTTTTCATTGACAAGATCGAGATCACTGATGCCTTTTTTTTCAGGTAATGTTTGCGGGTTAACGTGAACATAAGTAAACGTAACGAAGAACTGTCTTTAGAATCCTTCGTTACGTCGCTGTTTATTGTTTGTGGACAATCATAACTTTTTGAGTGATCATTCCATTATCAGTCTCAACCTGCAACATGTAAACACCTGCGGCGAGCGCTGTTGTTGAAACAGACTTTTTGCTTTCACCTCTTTCGAGACTTGTCTCAGTTACAACCTTTCCGACCTGATCATAGAGACGGATCAGTGAACGTTTCGTCACAGGCTTCGGAAGCTGAATGATGAATGACTGATCAGCCGGGTTAGGGTAAACGCTGAAGCCGTGCTCAGGGTCTTCAATGCCTACGACGTCTTCGTCGTCAGGATCAAGAATGTCGTTTATTAATATTGATTGATAAACAGTCTTTGTGATCTCATCCTGTATGAAGATGACAACGCCAAGATCGTCTTCGGTGCCGCCAAAGAGTTGCGGTTTAGACCAGCTTAAGGCGCCATTATCGCCGAACCTGATTACGTCTCCTTCTTTTAAAGGTTCGCCATTATTAAACTCAGACAACGGGGTTCCTAAGGCTGATGGTAACATTTTGCGCATGACGTAATTGAACGTTTCCTCTGCTTCATTAACACGCCCTGCAAGTGTTGGGTTATCTGCAACCTTTACATCTTCTTCAAGCATAACGACGTGAAGCAGCGCTGTTTCAGGAAGGCCTTGAAGCGCTTTGACAGCGCCGCGGACCGTAATAATTCCCCCACTTACTTGTACATCATCCGGTGTTATTGTTGCGCTGGCAAGATCAAGTATGTGCTGGTCAAACAGGCTGGAGCCCCATTCATTAAATGGGCTGTTCACAGCATCTGCCGGAACAATTCCATCAAGGCGAGTCTGTGGCACACTTGTGATGTTGTAATACAGCGCCCTCGAACCATTATCGCTTTGGTTTTCCAGGTTGAATGGATCCGATGACGGGAATGCGGTGTGATAGTTGATTTTTACAATCGAGCTTGGATAGGAGCTCGCTTTAAATTCAGTGATAACTTTATTCTCGTCAACTTCCGTCGTTCGTGATGCCTGGCCCGAAGTATTTGTGAAGTTCTCGAGGAGAACAACCCTGGTTCCGCTTCCGATTAATACGGAGTCTAGTGTGAAGCCTCGAACGATCGCTCCAGTCTCGGTTGTAGCTAATGCGAATCTAAACACAACTGGTCCTGAGGTACCTTCAACATATTCAAGGCCTTCTATGGAATGTTTAGACGATTGCCCGAGTATTTCATCTGACCATCCCCAGAATCCTTCTTCCTGCGCACCAGGAGCCGACGACAAGTCACGCTTATTAAACCAGTTAAATCCTGTCTCACGATACTGCCCACTGATTTCGTCGACCGGCATCCCCAACCGTTTCCAATCCTTATCCTCATCCGCAATATTTAGAGTGTCAGTTGAGTATTCAAGCACTACGCCGCTGGAGATATTGCTTCCAAACATGACGGTATCTATGAAAGAAATAATCGCACGGCTTAGATTGCTTAGATCAAAGACCGGAGAATACAGCGCAGATTTTTCAAGCGCGTAAATGTTTCGGTTATTACCGGATGTAGACCATTTGCCGTTTTCGTGAATCCAGGAATTCAGCATGTTGTCGTTATCTTCGGTAATCGGGAATGAAAGCCATGCATCGTCTCCGCTATTGAATTGTGCACTATAAGGCGCGTCGTCTGACGGCGTTTGTTGGGCCATCGAAATTAATACTGTCTCCAAACTATTCGCACAATTTTTCTGACTTACAACATCAATCCGGATAGTGTCGGCAATAGATTGAGTTGGTGAATAATTTAGTGTGCCCTTAAATGTTGTAAAAAAGTCTTCGGCGCCAGTAACGAGTGACGTGACAGTAAACTCTTTAAACGCGTCGTTCGGGAAATTTTCGACAGTGCTAGTATCGAGTGATATCTCAATTTCCGTAGAGACGCCCGAAAGTTTATATTCAATTTCAGGAATACCGCCGAGGTCGAGGTCTTGTGATACAGTTTCAGAAGGACAGCCATAAGCAGACTTGACGCTCAAAGATACGTCGAGATATGATCCAAAATTTGTGTAATTGTGCGTTGGATTCTGAGCAGTTGAAGTGTTAGGATTTTCAGATGATTCATTTGGATCTGCAAAGTTCCACAACCACTCCGTAACTTTGTATTCAGAATCTTGTCCCGGCGTAGAGACGTCGACGAAAGACACAGGTCCTACACATTGGTTCCCAACTTCAAACGCCGCTGTCGGATTCGGTACAATTCTAATCACAAGGGTACCGCTTGCAGGGCACTGTCCTCCGCCAGGTGAGTAAAGGTAATTGACGGTTAATGTTCGCTCGTCAGACCCCAACAGAGAGGGATCGATGGACGCAGTTCCTTTTCCGTTGTCACCAGTAAGGGCAGATGTTCTATCAAGGCCATTTTCATCTGTAAGTGTGAAAGTGCCAGTGGCATTATCGCCGCCTAACGGATATCCCTTGATCTTGATTAGTCCACCTCGGGAGCAAAAGACCTGCACTCCATTACCATCTGAGTCAGACTCCTCGTATGCCTCGACCACAGGGACAGCAGGCACAAAAATCTCAATCTGATGTTTTCTGGCAATTTGAACTTCGCTGTTCGTGCGGCTTTTATACTCCGCAGTCAGTTCAATTTTGCCGAGTGAACCTCCCCGTATATATTTCCTGCCGCCGTCGGTTAGTTCTTCTTCGCTGATAAATTCTGAATAAGGGTGGGGTATGGTGCTATCAAATGCATTGGCATTGAGGATACTTGATTGCTTTACAAAGTAATTTGACGGGGCGTAGATGTCTGGTAATACCTCGCTTTCCCGTATCAAAATATTGTTTGCGATGTAATTTTCCCAGCCAGCACGGATCGTAAAAGGAGAGCCGGCCAAAGGGACTATTTTTGCCTTTACATCGTAAAGCTCATAACCTGTTAACGCGGATGCTAGCATTATTAGGCTATCACCTACACCATCCACAGATGAAGATGGGAACGATGTTATATCTTCATCTGTCGTGAATTCGTCGTTAATGAAACAATAGCTAGTCTCCAGGAACGTCGTTCCCGTTGAAGGGATACCAAGTGTATGATCATAGACCAGATATTGTTGAATATTCTCCGTGACGCATCCATTATTATCAGTGTGTGTAAGGGTGACGGCAAATTCAGAGCTCAGGGTGACGGCTCCAAGGCTAAGTTTATCAACATTCACACCTTGCCCGCTGAAAATATTAGGTCCATAGTCCCCCGATTCTGGCAGCGGTATGAGTTGAATCACGCCGTCTGAATAATTGTTCGGGATTGTTCGGACCGTTTGATAATCTTCGCCGCCGCTATTGTGCTTTGTATTCCAACCAGGAAATTCTGTTTCAGAGTAGCTGTTCGTAAACGGAACAACAGATGATGCGTAGGTGGTGAGCGCTGCTAACACCGATTCATCAGGCACGGCAAGCGGGAATGCAATACCTCCAAGACGTGTTATATCACCTTCAGAAGCCGTCGTAGATTTGATTTTTAATCCGGTGATGGCTATAAAGTCATAGGATGTACTTCCTCGGTTCTTAAAGGCCACTCTCAGGATGCTACTGTTGATAAATCTAAGCGAGCCAGTGCCAGTGAAGTCTCCACCGGAAAGATAAAGCTGCCCCTCCGTTTCTAAGTCAAATTCAAACCCTGATGGCAACAAGAGATTGAACGTCTGATCGATCGGCTCGCCATCACCATTCAGTAAGTTATTAGAGAATCCTGACATATCACCGCCTTCGGCTATGATAATCGGCTGACTCATTGTCTGGAAACTATTCGCACACATGGTGAGCGTAGGCTTGCTGGTCTTAATCGGACCAACGGGATTGCTAGACGTAGTAAAGCTGAACGTTTCGAAGCCTGAACCTGGGATGAAGTTGTTCATAGCATTGAGATAATGGCCAGTGTTGGCTAAAGGAATGGGAATAGAATCTCTTTCAGCATAACTTTCACCATAAACATAAACGTCGTAAACCGTGGCTGGCGTGAGTGAGGTAATCACACCAAATCTTGAGAGCGGATTAGTCGCATCGATGTTGATCGTTCCACTTGCCTGCGCGTACGTATTGCCATAGCTCAAACCAGGATCTTTGATCTCGGCAATCGACGGCTCAGGACTTCCATCCGGCACTACAATAAAGAATGCTTTACCTGTAACGTCAAACGCGGCCTCTAAAACGGCCCCGGTAGGCAATTCAAATATGGAAGGATCTTTCGACGCCGCTGGGACGGTTGTAGTTGTCAATATTTTAGGAGCCCGCTCGTCTGTAGTTTTAAAATATACAGTGCCCGAGAAGTCAATACCTCCATATTTGTTACCATTCTCATCCATTATGCCGGCATAGGCACTGACATCGGTACCTGTATTATTGCCCGGAGGTATTTTGATAAAGTAAATTTGATCAGGCACTAGCGTTGGTAAAGCGAATTTAAGAACCGTTGAGAGCGTTGTTTTGTCGCCTGGGAAGTCACCGAAGTTTCCGTTTAAAGCATCAAGCGAAGCGACAAATTCTTCATCAACACCGTCTTTTTTATACAATTCTATTTCACCATCCAACGTCCATACAGGTCTGTTAAATTCGAGTGCAATGGTTGGTTGGTCGGTAGCCACGTTCAGCTGTCCAACTTTAGGATAAGTAGCCGCCAAGATAGGCGGGAAAATTGAAGCAAATGTGAATTCCTGGCCTTGGGCAACGCCAAAACTGCTACCAGCCGATACAATAACATTTCCTGAACGGCCTCGGTAGGTGTTGTCCACCACTGCGGGGATGATATTAGGTGTATTACTGCTCGCTATTTCATCCACATCGACCATGAGAAAATAAGTTAGATCAGAGCCGGTTGCCGTCATATCGTGACCGGCACCAAAGTCGATTGTCAGATATGTGTTATCTGTAGAAAGTGTTACGGTAGCACCGAGTGAAGCAATATTTTGATCTGTTTCGCCCTGGAACACCGCATCCGTAGACTCAAATATTTTGAAATTCTTCAGCGCATTTTTAACAGACACAGGCGAATATGTTCCGTCAGTGTTCGTGAAGAAGCTGATGATGAATTCCTCGAGTAATGGATGTGCTACTACAGGGTTTGAACGATCAAACGTAACACCAAAGATCACCTTGTTAACAGACCCGCCGGGAAGATTGGTGCTTGTAATAACGCCTTCTGTTGCTAAGGTTACTTCAGTATGTATGACATTAATAGTTTCGGATGCAAAGCCCGGTTTATTACTTGTTATCCCATTCGCATCTGCGGTAAGTGTTCCATTGCCCGGAGATGTGTATATGAAGGTCGAAGGAACCTGAACAACGCCAGATTGGAAATCGAACGATGTATTAGAGATAATTGCTTCAGGTGACGATAAGGTCAGGCTTCTGTATCCAGCAATCGTATTCGTGTCGTCATAGTCGATGTCCACTACATCATTAGCATCTCTTGCTTCAATAACAGGAAGCGAGCCAATGCGTTTGTTTATGCCTGCGATCCATGAGCTGTCAGCTCCTACTGGCTGGGTGGTAAAATCAAGGCTCGTTGCCTTCACATTAATCCTGTTAACAGTAGATGGTGTGAACGGCGCACCAGTCACAACACCTGTTCCATTATGAACATCACCACCGGTGATACTTGCTGTTGGATCAAGTTGAGATCCGCCATACAGCTTTACGTTCGAAATTCGGATCTGGATAACATCGTGATCGAACACCTTCGCCGCCGTTTCGTTGAAGTTAGCTCTCACCGTAAAGGTTGTGGCTCCGTTATCTTCTGCCTCGATGTCGCCATTCGATAAATTAAATGTTACAGAAGTTGCGCTGCCCAGTACTTGATCATCAATCTCCGTCCCTGCTGCGTTGAAGAGTGACAGGTTCTTGATATCTGTCGATCCGCCAACGTCATTTGTCGTGATATCAAAAGTGATCGACTCCAGATTGGTCGTTGCACCATCGGCATCCGGTGTGATTGTGATGGTCACACCATCTACATCAACAGCACCATCAGAAAGTGTAAATCCTGCCAATGCTGTTTTTGTTGTGGTAGATTCGATGTACTCAAGAGTAGAACTGTATTCAAACGCCGGGTCGTAGATCACCATCGACTCAAATGAGCTAATGATGTCAATGTTCGGCGTTGCCACAATT
This sequence comes from Chryseosolibacter sp., assembly GCA_035628595.1. GTDB lineage: Bacteria > Bacteroidota > Bacteroidia > Cytophagales > Cyclobacteriaceae > Chryseosolibacter. The sequence continues at coordinate 11,343 of DASPJN010000257.1, read as the reverse complement.
GAAATCGATGGCTGTGTATTCTTTCCTGCGGTCATGGATATATTACCATCGACTACAGATCCCGTAATGTCACTCAGGTACTGGAAACCACAGTCGGGACAGTCGGGGAGAGTGGTCGGGACCGGGAAGGTGTATACTCCATTGGTAAAAGTATGTGTGTTAACGGCAGGACCGTTAACGTATGTCACAGGAACGGTGAACGCAGTAATTACTGCATCCACTCCAGTGAAGTCAATATCCAGGTTGTCATTAACATCGCGTGCTTCCACCTGCAGGGCAGGGGAGATGTCTGTATAGATACTTACCTGTGCTGGCGCATTTATCAAAGTAAGCTTAGTAGCCTCAACGATTACTTTATTAGCGTCGCCTGAGGTCTCATTCTCCGAATTGATGAACGAAGTTCCATAACGAGAGGTGGTGATGTTTGTCGCCAATACTCGAAATTCAAACTTCTTGTTATCGATGGTAGTGCGAAGGTTGCCTCCCAATAATGATTTTAAGTAAACTTTTAATGTGTATGTCTTGGAGTCATCATCAGCAATCAGCCCTAGGTCCGCAGTTGAAATGCCGTTAAAAGTAATGGTATCGGCACCGATTACGCCGGGATGTTCATCGGTTCCATCGGTTAATATTGCACCCGCAATGGCGTCCCTCCAGTCTGTGATCGTATTGTTAGTGGCGTTTTGACTGATGATCACCTTGGTGATCAATGTAGGGCTTCCATCATTTTCGGTAGCTGTAGATGCCAGTCCATCGTCATCATTTACTGTAAAGTTAAACACCTCCACAGCAACTGCGGCATTGTTGACAAGTGAAGAAATGGAAGAAGGTTCGCCGAGCGGTGCTGTGGTAATCGTTGTCGAAATGCCGACACGCACATTAATGTTTTGACTAACGGCTGCTGTTGGCGGTATTGTTGCATTTTCCGCTAATGTCGAAGAGGTTACGGTTAGTTTGCCATTGCCGATCTCGTTGAATTGGAAGTCGTTGGCAAAGGTGAGTAAACCGTTAGTGATATTTGTCGGTGCATTCGACATCGGCAGCGTCTCTGCATTGATTGTTACCACAATTGGGGAGTAACCAAGGTCGCGGTTATTCCATCTATCAAGCGCTTGAATTTGTGGTACATCCGTTTGTTGCAGAGAAATGTCTTTGCTCTTCAGAAGCTCGGCATTGGGCTGTTTTGTGAACACCAATTGCGTTGCTATTACTTCGATTTCGTTAAGTGCAGGATCACTCGATAACGATTCAGATCCAGTGAACTGGCTGCTTCGTCCGTTCAAATCCACATCGTCATCATCTATGCTGAAGGCCAGGTGAAGTTCATCAACGGTTGAAGGTAATGGGTCTGCCAACGCATCGCGCAAGCGAATCATTAAAGCGTACGTCTTATCGGTGTTGTCATTGATAAACCCGAACGTCGCGATATCAAGATCGAACGTGATCGTGGTGCCGGCTACCGTGCCTGACAGTTTTGTAGGATTTGTAACTTCATCGTCGGTGAGGTAAGCCTCCGCAATCAGTCCGGTCCAATTGGTAATCTGGTTGCCTGCCCCAGGTCGCAGTATGATCTGTGATATTCGCGTCGGTGATCCGTCACCTGCTGTGTTATCGTCTTCGCTAAAGGTAAATGAGAATACCCGTATCGGAGCTGAACCAGAAGATACCGTGCGGAGTGAAGAGATACGAGCAGGTTCTGCCGCAGAATCTTCAATCTTTGACGTAGCTGAATATCGTAACGTTACAGAAGAGCTTGTGGCGTCTGCGATGATGCCGTCGGAAACTGTTAACTGTGCTTGATCACCAGAAACAGAAGGGAAGTTCGGAGAATCGTAGTATTGGAATGTCGCGGGGAAGGTTAACACGCCAGCGTCTGCAGCTGTAAGACTGAGGGAGCCATGCGAAAGCGTATAACTATTCGCGGTATTTGTGATTGATATATTGTTGGAGATGTAATCAATATCCAAATTGTTAAGCGCGTCCTGCGCCTGTACTACTGGCGTGGTGGTAAGGTCAGTTAATACCAGCGCGTCTGGATCGGGTTGCGTAGTAAACGCGAATTTGGTTGCAACGACATCTATGAGGTTTTGGCCGGCCGGCGTGATCGCCCCACCACCATCAGCAGCTGCGAATTTAGATCCGCCGCCATTTGTTACTGACGTTATCTGCAGATTGATCGGAGTATTATCGGTTACCGATGCTGCGAATGTTGCTCTGACGGAAAAGCGTTTCGTATTGTTATCTGTCGCTGTGATTGTTAAACCTGACCAATTGATCGTATTTGCTGTCACTGTTTGTTCAGAGCCTGCGATGAGTGTATTGGTCTCGTCGAACAATGCTACCTGTCGTAAGTGACTGTTGTTCGAGAATGAGATAGAAATATCTGTCAATACAGTGCTTGCGCCATCGATATCGGCGACAACTGTTACACCGTCAACATCCAAGCCTCCGTCAACCAATGTGAATTGTGCAAGCTGATAACTATCCGACGCATCAGACGCGATCGGTCCAGCGGATTGGTAATCCTTGTAAGGAATGAGTATGTTCGTACTTCCAGTGTTGAAGACAATTATTGATTCCTGCGATGAACTTACCTGGAATGGATCACTGACTGCATCGGAAGGAGCTACAGGGATGACAGCCTCATTAAGACCTGTTGCTTTAAAAGTAAGTGTTGCAGTGCCGCCCCCTGTGTCTTCGGTAAACATGAACGTTGGCGCTTTCGTACCAAAATCATAAATACCATTCGTGAAATTCCCTGTTGGGAGGTTTTGCATTGCAATGGAGCTTGTGGGAGCGTCAATTGTTCCATTGTAATCGACATCCAGGTTTCCATTAGCATCCAGCGCATGCACTACAGGGTAAGGGTTATTAACAGCCACGTAGGAGCTAATACTGTTTGTGCCATTCTCATCCGGGCTGATATTGAAATCAAGCTCGGTCGTAATAACCTCAATTTTGTTTTCGTCGCCAACGACTGCGCTCGTTACACCAGGCGTTGTATCGAGGAATTGAGAGCTGCTTGTGGTTTTTGCCACAACAGCGGTAACGGTAAAAGTTATCACCTCATTGTCGTCGACATCGTCCTGGAAACTTGCGCGCAGCGATAGGGTATTCAAATCATTATCGTCAGCAGTGAAGGAAAGGCCACTGAAAGTAATTTCGCCCGCTACAATATTGTCAGCAACAGAAAGTTCTGCCAGGTGATCTAATCCATCGTATAACGCCAGTTGCTTCAGGTTTTCCCAATTGTTTATCGCGAAAGTAATATCGGTCAGCGTGGTTGCCGATCCGTCGGTGTCATCAAGATCAGCACCCCCGTCGTTCAAGGTGAATTCTTCAAGGACGATGCTTCTTGACGCAGCATCGGTGTCTATATTATCAGCATCAATAGAAATGAACTCTATATTTTCATTTGCTACAGGATAATTATATGACTGCACAATTGTGGATTCATTTGAATAATTTAAAGAGAAGGAGTTGCTGTGCCCTTCAGTCAGGCCTGTGGATGAGATTATCAGATATGTAACGCCCCCGGATGGCCCATTGTTCGCGCTGGTGATTTGGAATGCAGGGTCAAACTCAATGAGACCATCGGTAACGTCAAGCGTTTCATTAAGCACCGGAAAGAGGGCTGTGTTTGCGGTCTCAACTGTTACAGTTTCACCGTTATCGCCGAAATCGTGATCGCGGTTCCTATTAATATCACGTGCTTTGGCATGTGGCATTGGTGTGATAGGGGCGTCATAATTTTGGCTGCTCAGGGACGGAACTTGCGTGGTAAAATGCAAGTGCGTTGCGTCAACTTCAATTGTTGTGACGCCTGCATCGTCGCTGGTTGAAGAGAAGCGGCTGGATTGGCTGGCAGCCTCAGTCGCGCCATCTAAAGCGAGGTCGCTGTGAAGTACCTGGAAGCCTAAGATTTTATTATCGATCACATCGGCGAGCGTACTGTCTACGTTATATACGTCATTTCTCAACCAGATTGACAACGTATAAAGTTTGGTGTCACCGTCAGCGACCCGACCAAGGGATGTTGGGCTCACGCTGAATGTGATTTCATCCGCGGCGATTGTAAGAGAAGCAGCGTTCGAAACGTTGCCTTCATCATCAGAAAGCACCGCGCCACCAATAACCTTCGTCCAGTTAGCAAAGTTGGTGTTGTCGTTGTCTCCGGATCTTGAAATTGTGATCGTCTTAATGTCAGTAGGTGTGCCGTCATTTTCAGTTGCGATTGGTGCAACATCGTCCTGAATAGAAAAATTGAATACGTTAACGCGCTCTAATTGAGTATCAATGATGGAAGACACATCAACATCGTTTATCGTTCCGGGAATGATTCTTGTATCATTTGAGTACTTAACAGTAACAGCGGTACTTTCATCGTCTGTCAGGCCGACCCCATTGTTAAATGAAATGCCGTCGTGAACGCGTAGTGTTCCATTGCCCGCCGCGCCATTACCATCATCGCCATAGGCAAAACCACTAAAGCTGAGTACACCGTCCATTGTCAACGACGGAGCATTTGTCAGAGGAATACCTTGCGCGGTGCTTACGATAAGTGATACGTTATCGTAACCCTTATCGGTATTGCCATTCTCATCGATCGCCCTTACTTCAGGTTGCTGGGGTAAGGCAACGTCTACACCAACCGCAGCAGATGGTTGGACGGAGAAGATCAATTCTGTTGACTGAACGTCGACCTTCACGCCATTTACGGTGCCGTCCGTCGTAGAAACATCCGCAGTCGTATGGAGTGTACTACTTTTTTGATCCGTATCGTCTGTTTCTATGCTCGATAAAGCCTGCGCCACCCGGAAATCAAATACCATTTCATCGATATTCAGGTGATAATTTTCAGGCGCTCCAGTATTCAAATCTTCGTGCAGCCAGATCGTTAGCGTATAGGTCTTCTCGCCGTCGTCGTCGATGAACCCGAATTCTCCCGATGCCGACGCATCGATATTATCGAATTCGATGGTGTTACTTGTTATTGTAGGTAAACTAACAGATGTCGTGCCGTCGCTTAGCACCGCGCCGGCAATTGCCCTTGACCAATTTGTGACCGTATTATTTGCACCGGGTGAAAAAACTATCTTGTTAAACTTGAATGGTGAGTTGTCAATCGCTGGTGCCAATTCATCGTCTTCAATGCGGAATAAAAATACATCCTGCCCATCGGGCTCATTATCAATCAATGAACTTAATGTTGCCGTGTGACTGATATATTCAAGTGTTGAATATGCACCTGTTGTTGTTTCTCCTGAAACTGATTTAGAAGTCAGATTAAAGTCGATGTTGCTTTGGTCGACGTTCGGTGATAGGGTGTAACCAAAGATTCGGAAATCATATCCGGTACCGGATTTAAGGTTCGAAATATTTATGGATTGCGTTGCCAATCCGTTGTTGAGCACCTTAATATCCTGGAAAGCATCTGAAAGTGCTGTAGCATCGTCGTCGATGTGTGTACCGTCTGTCGGATCTTGCGAATAATTAGCCTCAGTCGCTTCCTTCACCTGAATTAAATAGTGGGTTGGAGGTTGCGCACCGCCGGGATGCTGCCAGTTGATTGTCGCGGAAGTTTCACTGATCGCCTGTACAGCAAAAGTCTGCGTAGTAAAACCTTCGGAAGGTTCTTTATGAACGATACTGTAAGCTTCGCCTGTGCCAGGTATTACCGGGAATGTAAATGAAGTTGGAAAATTACCGTTGCTCGCGCCGATGCCGCCCACCGGGTTTCCGGCTGCATCCGTCACCCCGTCATCGTCCCTGAAATTAATTCTGAAAACACCAGTGCCGGTAATTCCACTTGCTGTTACAATTACCTCGTTTGAAGTCGTTGATGCTGGAACGCTTACCGTTGGAACAGAAAGTGGAGGGAAATTATCAGACAGTGAAACATCTCCATCAGTCACCCGTTGAATATTGTTATCCAGGATGATATTATACACATCCTCGCTGAAAGTGATCTTAAATTCAGCGGTCGTTTCGTCCCTTCCGTTTTTACCAAATGTCTTCACAGAAGAAATAATATCGATTGACGTAACAGTGGGGAACGTAGTGTCGATCTCAATGTCTTTAGATCCACCGATCGAACTTGCTCCGCCAACAGTCGGCAGCGTAAGTGTAGCATTAATTGATACTACGTCTCTTATCGTACCACTATTCAGTTCCAGAGATGTGGTCGCGTCGTAGTCAAGGTCTGCAGAAGTTTCACCATTTGCAACGGTATAGACGAACGTCAGTATACTTGTTCCTGTGCCACTTGAATAATATGCGTAAGCGCTTGCGCCGGCGTTCAATTTGATTCGTGGAGCACCGGTAACGTCGACTGGCTCCGCGAACGTAACCTGGATACTGATGATGGAGCCAGCATTAAAAGCGCCATCGCCCGTACTTGATGTAACGGTTGTAACTGTTGGTGCCGTGGTATCAATAATAAGTGACTTTGTATCTTGAAGCCGGTTCGGCAAACTTGGTAAAGTCAATATTGCATCGTTTGTAGGATTGTCCTTAATAGTTCCACCATTTAGGTTGAACGCGGTCACGGCGAGCGCCGTTGCGCTGGTCTCACCTGCACCAACTGTATATGTGAAGCTGAGTGTAGTGGTTCCGGATCCCGAAGCATACGTCGCGGTTCCACCAGAACTTAACGTTAGTGTTGGCGTACCTCCTGTAACATCTACTTCAACAATTTCACTAAATACCGCCTGTATCGTCAGAACGTTTGAAGTTGTATAATTTCCGTTCGCATTCGGCGAGGTGAATGATGATATAGTTGGTTGTTGCGTATCAACAGCGAACCCGGCATTGGACGACAAAGTCACGTTACCCGCTACATCGGTCGCGGCAGTAGCACTTAAAGTAAATGTTGCAGTGGTTGTTTCGGACGTGCCATTGTGTGAGTAAGTGCGCGACCATGTCCTGGCGTCTTCCCACACGCCAGCATCATCAGGCGTGAACGCCGTCGTTCCTGAAATTGTGAATGCTGGTGTTGACGAGGTATTCATGTCTTCGTCAAATGATGCGGTAACGATCTGTGTCAGCTGATTGAGGTATATCGATGGCTGAGAGAACGTAACTGTTGCGGCAGGTTTATCCGTGTCGATATCAAAGGTATTGGACGTTCCCCCGCCTGAAAGATTAATGCCTGATTCATCGCGAGCGTTGCTTGGAGTGACAATGCTAATGCTCGCATCGTCAATATCCTGCTGCGTCCCCGTATGCGTGACGCGTGCCGTATAGGTATCGTTTGATACATTGGTTGCCGACCATGATTGGAACACGAACGAATTCCATGACCCTGCACTTACAGACAATTGCGGCCTGAACGAGGCATTGGTTTCCATCGATTCACTGAATACAATCTCGACTTCCTGTTGAAGCGCACCTTCATAAATCATTGCTGGGCCTGTCGTAGCGATACTTAAAACAGTTGGCGCGGTCACATCGTTGAATGAATAGAAATTTCCATTGAACGCGGCCCCGGTCACTGACGAGTTGCCATTGATCGTGAGATTAGAAGTGTTTGGCGTAATTGTAAGTCGTAGTTGCGGCGTGGTGTTGTAAACGTTATCCTCAATATCAGCAACGATGAAAAAGTATTCTGTCGTTGAAGAAATAGATTCGGCAAATGAGCCGAATGTAATTGTGTTTCCGACGAAAGATCCTGTTGCCAAATCGACGTTATCGCCAGCGGTAGACAGCGTATTGTCATTTGAGCGAACCAGTTTCGCAGATACCAGCGCGACATCGGGATCGTTATTTGTGTTGACGGTTAATGCTGAAAATGATAATGTACTCCCCGTAGTCGTCAGGGAAAAAGCGAGCAGCGCTCTATCGGTCGAACTACTGTTAAGTGGCGACCCGGCGATGTCACTGAAAATCTGGGCAACGGCAGTCGATGCTGTTACGCTGGTGGAAGTAGTACTTGTTACATTCAGGGCAGGTGAGGTTGTAGTTACGGTCATCCGAGAACTACCTGCGTTTTGATAATTGAATGTAGCTGCCGTGCTGAAGTCCATGTAGCCGTTTGAGAATCCGGTTGGCGCACTGTTAGGCACAAGGGTTGCATCGGGTGTTGTAACGGTAGCCGTAATGTCATTCAAATCAAAGTTTCCTCGGGCATCTTTTGCAGTAAGAATGGGTTGTGATGCCGCTGCAAATGCCACTGTAGCTATAGCATTTGCGGGCGGTTGCATTTGAAATGCCAAGGTGCTGGCAACGATGTTCACCTGATTTTTGGCCGCGCCTGAAGAAATTGTTCCCTGCGCAACTGATAGTGTTGATGAAGAGGCTGCCGTTCCAATACTAGAACCATTTACTTCGAATACGAAATATTCATTGTCAATTGTCGATTGAAGTGCTGCAGGCAACACGTCATTCAACCAAATTTCAAGTGTGTAAGTTTTCGATTCGCCGTCATCTATTTCACCTAAATCTTCACCTCCCGTTGAAATTCCGGTAAAGGTGATTGAATTGGCCGCGAGGGTCATGGTTGTTGTGCTGTTTCCGTCACCATCAGAAAGCCGTGCGCCCTCTATTGCTAAAGACCAGTCTATTCCGGTATTGCCATTGAAAATTGTAATTGAGCTGATCAACATTTTTGCGCCATCACCATCGCTGCCTGATGCAATGTCGTTCACGGTAAAGTCGAAGACGTCAGTTCCTGGGCTCGCATCCGTATAGGTAAATGTGGCTGGCTCCGACAAGGTGGGCGATACTACTATGGTATTTTCAGCTTTAGGTCCTGTTGTTGTAAATGTTGTTGTGATAGCAGGTGTTGTGTAGCAGAATGTTGATGAATTGTAGGAGTAAATGGCGGCTGTGTATTGAGTATTTTCAGTCAGGCCGCTTAGTGTGACCGACTGGACAGGCGCGTCACTACCTCCCATTTCTCCAGCGAACACAACCTGACCATCTCCTAATGCTGCTCCAACGTTCGTGAAATCAGCATTATCGATTGATGTGTAACTTGCGCCATCCACGGGGGTTGTGGTTGCCGCAGATGCCCCTTGCTTTAAGATTACAAAACTGCGGTCATTAGCACCGCTATTTCGCGTCCAATTTATTTTGGCGCCTGTTGAGTTAATATTCGATGTGGCATTGACGGTCGCTTGTGTCGGATACGAACATGCTGAAGTTGTGATACTGGTTGTCGGAACAGAACTGTCGTTGTAATTAACGAAACCTGTAACACCTTCATTGGAGGTAAATACTGCAAAATGGTATGTTTTCCCACCGCTAAAGCCGGAGAAAGAAACTGGCCAACTGTTATCCTGCACGAGTATTTTGTTACCATCGACGTCCTGTGCAGTCGCATTAGCGAAGTTGGCGTCAATTCCTGAGTAGTCCGTCCCATCTACCGGTACAAAGCTGACCGGCGCTCCTTCGCGGGCAACAACGATGTGATTCACCGTCGTCTCTCCAGTCAGATCAATATCGATGTCGCGCGCACCAACAGTTCCTGCTGATGCAGATACAGCGGTCGGATTAGCGACTTCCAGAATGAAAGTCACTTGTCCATCAACGGGCGATGTACTCGCGCTGCTGTTTTGTCCGACAACGTCTTGCGCAGCGCTCCCCGGAAGAGCCGGAATAATCGTTCCGGAACCAGATACAGTAAACTCTGCGGTGTATGTAGTTCCGCCGTCGGATGAACTCACAGCAGTCGCCGCGTAGGTGGATGTTCCACCATCGACGTTAAAATCACCAGTGGTTAATCCTGTGACCGGCTCCGAGAATGTGATAGTAAAGAAGCACTTGTTTCCGGTTGCAAACACTCCGTAACCTGGATCCGATTGCGTGCCCGCCTGTTGAATGGTTACCGATGGAGCAGTATTATCAATCGTGTAAAAGTTAGTTCCAATAAATGAAACGGATGACGTATTTCCAGCGACGTCTTCAATAGCTGTAGCTGCGCGCGTTAATCCAAGCTGTCCATTGCCTCCAATATTATTTACGTTGACAGTTATTGTGGAAGAGCTTCCCGTCGTTGGCGATGTCGTGTTGACAGCTGGGGGACCAGTAATTCCAACTCCCGCATTTACTGTAAAATCAGCAGTTGTTACAGTGGAAGCACGCACCGGTGCATCAAAAGTTACCAGAAAATCTAAATCACTTGCTGTTGACGGGTTTGTCTCGACAAGGGTGATATCTGAGACGCTCGGAGGTGTGTTGTCATAGGTAACAGATAATGAAGATGATGATGTACTCTCGTTTCCTGCTACGTCAACGGCGGTAACAGCAATATTTTGAGCACCCTCGGTTGCCAGCGTCGCCGCAATACTATAGCCGCCACTCCCATTCAGCGTTCCTGATCCGATTAGCGTCGAAGCCACGGGTAAGCTGGAGTATACCCTAATCTGCAAGCCAGCAATAGACCCTACGTTAGCCGTGCTGGCGAACGTAACACTTTCAGTAGTGGTGATATTGTCAGTAGTAGATATTCCAACATCTCCAACTGATAGGTCGGGTGTGCTTGGCGCAGCAGGTGCACTTGTATCGATTGTGATCGCGCGACTCGGCGAATCACCTGACTCATTACCGGCTACGTCGGTATGACGCGCTGTCAATGTTCTTGCTCCATCGGGCAAGTCCGATGTTTGAACGGCATACGTTCCGCCAGCAATTGTACTGGAAGTACCAACTAAACTTCCACTAGAGTAAATCTTTACGACAAAGCCATCGGTTGCGGCACCCGTCAACGTCGGTGTATCTTCATTTGTATTATAGTCATCTTGAGAAAGACCTGAATCTTCCGCGTCGGAAAGTTCCGGTTGGCCTGGAGCTGCAGGAGCGCCGGTATCAACGGTAATCAACAATGCATCAGATGGAATGGATTCATTCAATGCAAGATCAGTTTCCGTAACTGTAATAGCGATATTCGCAGCATCCCCCAGCGCAGATGTGGCGATAGAATATGTGCCTCCAACAACAGGTGTGGATGTAGCAACAAGGACGGCATTGGCGTAAACTTTCACAACGTTTCCGTCATTGGCGCTTCCTGTTATTGTTGGTGTGTTGTCGTTTGTGATTTCATCGCTATTTGATAATCCGGTATCAGACGCACCGGCGAGCGTTGGAGTTGCCGGCTTAGTAGGTGCGGAATTATCAACCGTCAGGGTTGCCGTTGAAGCAGTAGAGTAATTTCCGGCAGCATCAAGGACGAAGAGTTTGTAAGTTCCTTCTGTTGAAGGTGCTGTGATGGATGTTGCATCCCCGGCAGCAGTAGTAATAGTAGTTCCATTGGCTGTAAAAATAGTGGTACCAGCAGGAGCGAGCCAGTTAAAATCTGCGGCGGATCCTGCCGTAAGAGTGACAGCAGTTGCGCCTTGTCTTGCT
>DASPJN010000256.1:0-5250 GCA_035628595.1 Chryseosolibacter sp. | reverse complement strand
AAATAAGAAATCCCTGAAACATCCGATACCAAATCTAGCCCCGGGAAGATCCTTCGCTCACTGCTCATACGCGCAAGGCCATGCTCAGGTTTTGGAACACACTCTCCATCAATGCTAACAGCGGATCCTGAGCCGGCATGTGCATGGGCAGCAGCGAGCGAATGGATCTGCTCGTACGTAAATCTCAATGAGGTTATCGGGAATACGCCATTATACCGCCATTCAGTGTTGCGTTAAAAAAATTCATTACCTAAACACCCGAAATCACTTAAAGCCAGGGAAGATCCTTCGCTCCCTGCTCGCATACGCGCAAAGGCCATGCTCAGGATTAGGAATACTCTCGGGTCAATTAGTCTTACACCGATCATGAGCACAGCATGTGCGCTGGACTGATGAAAGATCGCCTCGTCTAACCTCACACTTTCGGCCCAACGCCCGATCATTCTCAAATCATAAATCTAAATTCACAAATCTGTTATATCGCTCACTGCTCACATACGCGCAAGGCCATGCTCAGGATTTGGAATACCCCTGTCATGAATATTCACACCGATCCTGAGCATGGCATGTGCGCCGGCCAGCAGCGAGCGAATGGATCTGCTCGTACGTAAATCTCAATGAGGTTATCGGGGTATGGCTTTACCTGAAATATAACCGCGCTACCCAGTAGCAGTTTTTAAAAATGATCATTGCCTAAACTTCCGAAATGAAGGATCGCAGTCCTCTCACCTCACACTTTCGGTTCAACACCCGATCATTCTAAAATCATAAATCTAAACTCACAAATCTTTCAAATCCTTCCTTCCGTGCTCTCATGCGCGCAAGGCCGTGCTCACGATTGGAACATCATCATTGTTACAACTTGTTACAACTCCTTACGCAACGGTGACATCTCTTACATCACTCACACGTTTTCTTTGTATCAGAAACAACAACATTAAAAAACCTGATATACAATGAAAACAAGAATCACCATCGCTGCCGTCATCCTGTTGATGATTACAGTAACATTCTCCCACGCACAAAACGCTGATGCCTCTTTCGTTAAGATCCTTCCCGCTAAAGGAAAGGGTATGATCAAAGTTCTTTATGCGCAGAAAATCGAAGAGCCGATACTTGTGACGTTCTATAACAACGCCGGTGTAATCAAAACAGACCGCATCAAAGGTCGGTTTGAAAAAGGTGTCTTAAAAAAATACGACGTCAATAATATTAACCACAAGGAATACTGGGTGGAAGTGAAAAACCCAAGAACCACCGTGACATACCATGTGGTACCAACCCGCGATCGTGAAAACTTCACCGCGTCCATTGAGCGAGTGAGCTACCAGGATTCGGTGGTTGCAAAGAACAACCAGTAATTACATACGGTTTTACTGGTTTGGGTTGTTTGAAGTGGGTGAATGTGGGTCCATTCACCTTTCTTCAAACATTTGTATTTTTACTGTAAACTGATTGGCCTTGAAACGATTTTGTGTAGCATTTGCAGTTATCCTTATCACGCAGGCAGCAAACGCCCAGGTACTAAGTCTTAAAACACAATGGAAATTCCACGTTGGCGATAACCGTTTATGGTCACGTGCCGACTTCAATGATGCAAGTTGGGAAACGGTTCGTGTCCCTTCTGCATGGGAAGACAATGGCTTCAATGGATATGACGGCTTCGCATGGTATCGCATCCGTTTTGACGGAAAGCCTCTCAATCGCGACAATACTTACTATCTGAACATGGGCTACATCGACGATACGGATGAAACGTATCTGAATGGAATGATGATCGGTTTTTCCGGACAATGTCCGCCGAAGTTCAAGACTGCCTACAACAACGAACGAAAATACCTCATCCCAACAAGTCTGATCAACTACGATGGTGAGAATATCATTGCAGTACGAGTGTTCGATGTAATTCATGGCGGCGGAATCGTGGATGGGGAAATTGGTATTTACACGCTTGAGCGCGACAACAGGTTCCTCGTCGATCTGCAGGGCGTGTGGCTATTTTCCCGAAGCTTTCACGGTGAGAAAATCGATCACAGCGACCAATGGCAAAACATTATGGTGCCATCTGCCTGGGAGCATCAGGGCCTCACGAAATACGATGGATTCGGATGGTATAAAAAGACTTTTTCAATTTCGTCATTCCCGGATGAGGAGATAGTCCTAGTTCTTGGCAAAATTGACGACTTTGATAAAACATATTTCAACGGCAGGCTTATTGGACAAACCAACGATGGCCGGCCTTACGGTTATAGTGGCTCATATGTACAGGAAAGAGTTTACACCTTACCCAAACACCTCATCCGAAAGGAAGGTATTAATACCATTGAAGTTTTAGTAGAGGATATGGGAAACGTAGGCGGCATCTACGAAGGCCGCATTGGTATTATTACACGCCACGACTACGAGCGTTATATTAAGAGGTGAACCGACAAGCGACCTTCTTTTTTAACGTCATTCCGCGACTACACATTTCCTATGAAATGCCAGCCTCTTCTGCGGAACCCCCTCGATTACAAGATTCCTATAAGATGCACGCTTCACTGGCTACTCCTTTCGAGAACAAACAGCTTCACCGATCGATTCTCCATCGAAAGCTTCTCCGGAACGTGATCACCACTTTATAAGGAGTAATCAAGGGGGTGGCGCAGACAACGTGAGCGCCATGTAGCTGGCGAGCAGTCGCGCCATGACGTTCTATGAATGACGCCGTGTCTATGTCTCATAAAACCGTTATCTCACAGAACGCACAAACCGTTGCCCATAGGCCTGCGTTGCATACCCGCCAGCCCAGGCGCCGTACCTCCTGAAAGCAACCGGACTAAAAGGAACATGAACATCACTTGAAAGACCATGTTCATAAAAGCCGCCGCCACGAAATCCGAAGCCACTGCTCTTATGATCGCCCGCTGGCCAGTCCTCATTGGTGGCATATCCATAGTTGGTTGCACCATCACCATGCGTGCCCTTGAAGTTGCGCCCGGCTTCACTTCCAATGGTGATACATCGCTCCCATATACTACCTGATAAATCCATCACCCAGTAAAATGATGCCCCGAATAGATCACGGTTTTCATCCGTCAGATCTTTTTCTAGAAGCCCAGCCCACACAACCTCGTTGTTTTCGTTAACAAAACGTTTCAGGTTATCGATGCTTGAACTTCCCCACGGATAGTCTTTCGGTTTTGGTACAACGGTTCCCCTGGCAGCCTTTTCAAATTCAAGTTCTGTCATTGGTCTGAGACCAGCCCAGTCGGCATAGGCCATGCCATCGTCCCAGCTTACGAAGTTCGCAGGCCGGTCAGGTGATGTTGCGACAAAACGTTTATCGGATAAAGTGATTGAACCCCGAAAGTATTCGTAGTCGCCAAACATAAATTTTGCACGCGGCGGAATGGTCTGTAACGACAAGGTGTTAAGGAAATCAGCGTACTGCCCTTGCGTGATCTCGTACTTCATACAATAATAGGGGGCGCATATCCTTTCGGGAATGCAGCTCCCACTTTACCTGTCTGATCACCTTCATATTCAGGATTTGTGATCTTATAATACAGATCGCCTTCGTTTTTCCCGATGGTAATCGTTTGATCTTCGCCCGTAACCTCATACAAGCCCGCAGGTTTGCCGTCTTTTCCGACCTTGAAGAATGATCCATACTTCACAGCGAGTGAATCGACGTCGCCGGCAAAAAACTTCCCTTCCGGGATATACACCATCTCGATCCCATAAGCCTGGAGGTTAAAATCGCCGACATTAAAAGATCTGTTCGCGAGAACGGTTGTATCAAGCTGAATGCGGATCCGCGCCTCAACTTTACCCCGAAACGGCTTTGATGCATGAACGAATACGCCCATTCCATCTTCAGAGGAAGTCACATTCAGCAGCGTCCCATTAAAAACAACGTGCTTTTGTCCAAGCACTTTTGCATGCATGCTTCCACCCTGACGACGAACGTATTTAAAAAAGATCCAGGCTGCATCGTGATTCCTGTTGTTATGCCACGCGTTGTCCCAACTCACCGTTACATCGACAAAGTAAAACGGAGTGTTCTTTTCATGAAGCCTGTGATAGGTGAATTTCAGCTGGCTCAGTTTCAGTTCTGAAGCGAGGGAGTCCGCGCCAAGAACAAACAGCGCGATGAAAATTAGTGACCGCATACGATAAGGTTTTCACTCACGTAAATTGCGCGAGTGGATAAATGTTAAACAGAAAGTTATCAGATGCGGAGCACGTTCGAAAGCCGCCTGTCACATTTCAATGAGCTAACGATAAGTCTTTTGGAAAGTGTCCTCATCAAAACCGAGGGACAGCACCTTTCCGTTGTCTTCGATCAGCGGTCGTTTGATGACGCTTGTCTTTTCTTTCATCAGATCGATTGCGGCCTTCTCAGATGTAATCTTTGATTGCGTTTCCTCATCGAGCTGACGCCAGGTTGTGCCGCGTTTATTTACCAGGCTCTCCCACCCGACCTGGCTGCTCCATTCTTTCAATTTCGAATCTGTAATACCTTTCGATTTGTAATCATGAAACTCGAAATCGATGTTGTGTTTCTTCAACCACTCCACAGCGGATTTTACTGTGTTACAATTTTTTATCCCGTACAGGATCATTTAGCTCGGGTTTTAAGATTGGATGCAAAATTTCAAATTCGGTGTAGCCATACTCATTCTGAACCAGCGAAATACTTCCGTTCAGCTTACTGAGGCATTGCTTGACAATATACAACCCGAGTCCTATGTTACGATGGTCGCGCGCGGATTTTGAAAACATTTTATACAGGTTTTCAAGATCGGGTTCCTGAATACCGATTCCGTTGTCAATGATCTTGATCTGCAGGTTTTCCCCGTTCCTGGATGTCCTCACGCGAACAAACTTCTTATCGGTTGCATCTCGTTTCTGAAAACGGATCGAGTTTTCGATCATGTTTAACAGAATTAGTTCCAGTAAAAACGGATCCGTGTACCATTCATTCGCACGGTTTTCATCGATGATCTCAACCTCGGAAAACCCGTTCATGGTTTTCAGCTTGTCCAGCACCTGCACAAACAATTCACTGAAACTTACCTTAACAGGTACAATGTTTACCTCATTAATATGACTGACAATCTTCAACCTGTCGAAAATTTCATTCAGTTGTTGCGCGCTCTCGTAGAATCGGGTAAAGTACTCCTTTGCCTTTTCGTCGTGGAGGTCGAGCAGCGCCACGTGACAGATACCAAGCAGTCGTACGAGTGGTCCCCGGATGTCATGTGA
>DASPJN010000255.1:0-36304 GCA_035628595.1 Chryseosolibacter sp. | reverse complement strand
ACCGGAAACAATCTTTGAGTCATCCGGTGTCTCAATCACAACAGGCGAAAGGCCTGTGACTGCACCCAGCGATGCATTCAGAATCGAGCGATGCTTCTTGCCCTTGCGCGCTTTTTTGTAATCCTGGTTAAGCTTCTTCTGGTTGGCGTCAAGCTGTTGGATAAGAATGAGCGCATCAACAAGGTTCCCACGATACTTCTGGAATAAATGATTGTCTTTCTTAACAAGATCCTCTGTGTCGTTTACCTTCACGCGAATCCTTCGGATCGTGCGATTGTTTGATTTATCGAGGGCGTAGAAAATGAATTGCGTAGTGATGGTTTTCTGAACATCGTCAACGTATTCATATCCGGGTGTCCAGGTGAACTCATGTTGCAGCGGTGTGTTCTCTGTCAACACCGAATTCGGCACACGGGAATCCGAAGGGATAAAACCCGCGCTCCGCACGTTGTCGTCACCGTTCGGGTCGGAGAGGTATATTTTGAGATTTAGTGTCTCATCTTCTTTGATGGTGAATAAAGAATCGGCCGGTACGATGAGAATTTCAGAAGGCAGATCAAGTTGCGTTTGTGCAATGCGGATCCTTCCGCGTGTCTCTGCTTTGTCAGGTTGATCCTGAACAATGAATTCCAGGAACATCGGCTGCGATTTTAAATTCGCAAACTGGCTTCGTGATAACGTCCACGTAAGCAAGCCCTGTGAGGACAATGATGATCCTTCGGGCATCTGCGACACAACGGGTTTAAAAACGATAGGATCGCCATCGGCATCGTAGACAAAATCACCACCGATCTGATAAGTATTCGCGTTGTTTTGTTTTACATAGAAAGCTGGCAGCTCCTCAACAACTGGCGGACGGTTCACATGATTAACAGTGAACGTCACAGTCTTGCGTACGCGTCGGCTATCCGGCCAGGTTGCCTGAAAAATGACCGGGAAATCTTTCATTCGCTCCACGCGATCCACAAGATCAAATGCGGGCATCCACGAAAAATTGCCGAGCGAATCGAAATGAATGTTGAGGTTTTCAATTCCTTCAACTGAGAAGTGTGCGGGTGAATGATCAGTTGTATGAATCCAGAAGTTGATGTGTTGTCCTTCGTTCACAAGATTCCAGCCGATCGAATCCGGAAAAACAATATCGCTTGTTTGACCAGCGGCCGTTGTCACGGAAATAATCGCAAACAGAATGGTTGAAATTTTTCTCACAGTTCTAAAATCGGCTGTAAATTTAGCAAGATGAGCCAAGCCTGAAATGATAAAGCAGAAAAACGCCGACAAGCAGCAGAATTTCTTTGCCGATGTGTATGAAGTAGTGAAACTGATCCCGAAGGGGCGCGTGACGAGCTACGGTGCAATAGCACATTATCTGGGTGCGAAATCAGGTGCACGCATGGTCGGTTGGGCAATGCATGGCTGTCCGAAAAATGTTCCGGCACACCGCGTGGTTAATAGTCAGGGACTTCTCACCGGGAAAGTACATTTCAACCCTCCTTCCGCCATGGGAGCAAAACTCAAAAAAGAAGGCGTACGCGTGGCGAAAGATAAAGTACAGTTGTTTGCCGAGATCTTTTGGGACCCATCAAAAGAATTGTAGTCAGGTACCATCCATTTTTACAGCCGCTGATTTTCCAAACAGTTATCATCGGGCATAGCCGCTTTGAGAAATTATCTTCCCAAAAAAAGATCCGTCCGGGAACATAAAACAGGCAATACATCGTTTTCAACCGTCAGAAATTTCCGGCACGTGATTCGCTAACAGCTATACCAGATCGTTGAACTTGTGATGTTATGAAAACCTTGATCAAACTAATTTGTTTAGGAGTACTCACTGTTTTGTTGTCAATGGCCGCTACGGCCAAAGAAAGAGACAAAGACCCGAAGTCGGAGAAAGAGAAAAACATTTTTGTCTTCAAGGCAGACAGGAAATTTGTCGGTGGTCGAATAGAGATCTTACGGGAGAACGGCGCCGTTCTTTCAGAACAAATTCTTCACAAACGAAAAATGATCATTGATTTTGAAGATGTGAAAGCAGGTGAATATACCATTCGTGTGATTAAGGGTGAAAGGGTGCAGGAGTTTACGTTTGAGAAGAAGTAGTCTGATTCATTTATCATAAAGTATGAGGGGTTGGTTTTAATCGGGACTAGGTCATCCTCACTGGCTGACCTTTCCTTTTTTCTGTCCACCCGAAATGTTTTGCATCAGGCTTTCAACGCCAGGTTTACCTCCAGAAACCGCACATCACTACTCCAATCTCAACGTCTTTGAAGGATTCGTCAGCGCTACACGTATAGCCCGATAGCTAATGACAAGCATCGTGAGCACTAACACACTGAGCCCTGTTACTATCAACAACAACGGACTTATCTCTTCATGGTACGGGAACGCGCTGAGCCATCGACTCATGCCGTAATATGCTATAGGAATAGCAATCAGATATGCCACCAAAATAAGTCTTACGAAATCCTGCGTGAGCAAACTAAGAATATTATTCAGAGACGCACCCAATATCTTGCGAACGCAAACTTCCTTTGTACGCTGCTCGGTAATAAACGTGGCAAGCCCGTACAAGCCGAGACTCGCAATGACAACAGCCAGGGTTGCAAAGAGTGAAAAAATTGTCATAAACCGCTCTTCTCCTTTGTACTGGCTGTCGAACTGTTCATCGAGGAAAGAGTACTGGAAAGGTCTTCCTGGAAATTGTTCTTTGTATAGTGCCTCGATCTGTTGGATGACAGGCTGTGGATTCCCCGACATTTTCACAGACAACGATCGGTTAGGGCCTGAGTGAACGAACATGGCAAACGGTTCAATCGACGCGTTCACACCAATGAAATGGAAATCCTTCAGCACACCAACAACCACTCCTTTTCTGTCGCCCCAGTCTTCGAGCCACAACTGCTGGCCTATTGCTTCCTCAGGGTTCTGAAATCCGAGCAGACGCATTCCGGCTTCGTTAACGATGAATGCCTCTTTTTCATCAGTTGGAATGTCTTTATTAAAATTTCTGCCTGCAATGATTTCTAGTTCATAGAGATCGACGTAATCGTAGTCTACTGCAAGCTGACCAATTACCACCTGCGGATCAGATTTATTCCAACCTTTGATGATTGTGCGACCACCAACACTGTT
Source organism: Chryseosolibacter sp. (assembly GCA_035628595.1). Classification (GTDB taxonomy): domain Bacteria; phylum Bacteroidota; class Bacteroidia; order Cytophagales; family Cyclobacteriaceae; genus Chryseosolibacter. Next base: position 33,169 of record DASPJN010000255.1, on the reverse strand, counting down.
GCCCGGAACCCGGTTAGAAATGGTTGTAGCCTGAACGCCTGCGAAAGATGAAACTTGTTCTTTGATCGATGGGTTCGCGTTTGTCACCAACAAGACTTCTTTGTTCGTAAAACCGAGATCCTTATCTCTCATAAACTGGATGTGGTTCCAGATAATGAGCATGCCCGCAACCAATGCGATGGAAACCGTGAACTGAAACACAACAAGACCCTTACGCAAAACCGCCCCGCTATTCGAAAATTTGAATGGACCTTTCAGCGTATCAATCGGACGGAAAGAAGAAAGGAAAAACGCCGGATAAAAACCTGCAAGCATCGTAACGAGTAATACAAGCGCGACTAATATTGTCCAAAACTCCGGTTGATAAACAGTCAATCGCTTTCCAACAAAATCATTCACATACGGCAATACAGTATAAATAACGACGAAAGAAAAAGTTGCTGCCAGTAATGTCATTAATAAAGCCTCGCCAAGAAACTGTCTGACGAGCTGTTTCCGAAGCGCGCCAACAACCTTTCGGATCCCGATCTCTTTCGCTCGCATCATAGACCGCGCCGTGGCAAGGTTCATGAAATTGATACAAGCCATGACAATCGTAAAAATGCCGACCACCAGGAAAATGTAGACGTAGCTCGCCTTTGCATTTGTCTCGAGCTCGGCCGGCAGGTCAGAATACAAATGAATTTTATTCATCGGCATAATTGCGTGTTCCGCAACAAAACCAATTTCCTTCTCGACGTCCTCTACATCTTTTTTCGTGAAGTGTTTGATCTTTGTTTCCACAGCAGCGAGATCCGCATTGTTATGGAGCGTGAAATACGTGTAGAAACGATATTCGAACCACTCCGCACGCAGATCGTCCGGAAGCTTCATCCGCGTAAGCAGGTCAATCTTCAGATGTGTGTTGTCTGGATGATCGCGCATGACGCCCGTTATCTTGAAATCTACAGTATCATGGCCTAACCACCGGAGCGATTTTCCAAGCACATCGGTAGTGTTGAAATATTTTAGTGCAGTTCTTTCTGTGACCACCAACGATTTTTCGTCTGCCAGCGCTGTCTGCTCACTGCCCGCAATCAGGTCTAATGAAAAAATGTTGAATATGTGCGGTTCCGCCTGGTAAATAAATTCAAGAAACTGTTCATCAGTACCTGGCTTTTCAATGCGGGTTTCCCACGTACGCCTGAACCGCACTACCTCATCAACCTGCGGAAAATCGCGTTTCAATACTTCACCCTCATTATAACCAATGCTCGCGTACATCTGCGAAGTGTTGTCATTAACAGACCTCCATCCACCGTGCAATCTGTAGATGTCATTGACACGCGAATGATTGTTATCGTAGGTGAGCTCGTCGTAAACAAAAAGGAAAATGATTGACGAGCAGGTTATGCCCAGTGTAAGGCCGAAAATATTGATGATCGAGTACACTTTGCTCTTGCGGAACACGCGCAAAACGACCGTGAAGTAGTGTGACAGCATATAAATAGATTCAGGTTGATCGTTGAGTTCAGGTTGTCGCTGTCACATTTCCATGCGTGCCTCCAGGATTCCGTAGCAAGAACCTGTCATCCATTGCATGAACATTGTGCCGAAAATACCGATGTGAGATTTCTTAACGGAATGGCAGTTTTTACTTTGCCTGAGCGTCCGCCATGAAACACAATTGTCCGGATATGGAATTACTAACTAAATGCATCGATTCGGCGTCAAAGTTTTTTCCAGTATGGCTGTAAAACCATATTGCAAGCTGTGCACTTGCCAGGCTCATCAAATTCTTTATTGTCCAAAGAACAACCACATGGCTTGCAGAAATATTTTCCAGTCTTTTGATAACCCGTCCGATCGAAGTTCATCGATGCCGTTGTGTTCGCTACTTCGCACGTGAACGAAAACACGAGTCTTGCGATTGAAGCCATATGCGCGTAATTTATAGTGTGTGCCTCATCGGATGGTTTGTGATAATGCTCAGTGAGACCGGTAGAAAAGTACAGCGTGGGTACAAGCTGGTATTCAAACGACTTGCTATCCGAATTAAACTGTTGTGGATTTGCCGGCACGAGCAGATCAAGCTTCTCTGACATCCGCTCATTTACACGAACGGCAAGGTAACGCAGCTTTGAAGAGGTCGAGTCATTATGAAGAAGATATACGTAACTATTTGCATTAGCAGCGTCTGGCTTATCGGTACCGCCAACGCCGTCCATGTTTATAGTGGCAAATGTTTTTTCCAGCGAAACGATTGGTTCTTGCATCGTATAGTAGGCAGAACCGAGCAACCCGCTTTCCTCTCCGCCCGTGTGAAGAAAGAGTATACTCCGTTTGAGCTGAAGCCCGCGCATCTTCGCTTCCATGATGGCATGTGCGATCTCCAGCATGACCACCGTTCCTGATCCATCATCGGCTGCGCCATTGTAGATCGAGTCGCCTTCAACTTTCGCCCCAATGCCCACGTGATCATAATGACTTGACAACACAATCACATCATTTTTAAGTTGGGGATCCGATCCTTCAATAAAAGCAATTACATTCTGCGACTTGCCAGACCGCTGGCCAGCCTGGAAAGGAAAGGACTGCAGGTAGTCTGAGAGATTATTCGACTTTCGGTTACCTGCCGGAGGAATGCCCCACGACATGTATTGTGAGGCGATGTACTCAGCACATAGCAGCTCGCCCGCCGACCCGACAGCCCGGCCCTGAAATAAGTCGGATGTTATAAAATACAATTTTGCCTTCAACTGATCTTCGGTAATTAGAGAGGATAACACGTTGAGGTCAGCGCTGGACTTAATTTGCTGCGACTGGCAGAATGCCGCGGTGATGAAGAAACCAATCACTAGCGTGAAAGCAAAAGACTTTAGCATAACGATGAGTTTTATTAGCAACCGAATCTACGGATATGGAATGTGCAATCGATCAAAAATTTGATCAGCGGATAATCTCAAAAATGCTGAACACCACCCGTATGTAGAAAAAGAATTTTTGTCCCTCGTTCAAATTTGCCTGCAGAAATTTCCTTCCATAGCGCCCACATCGTTTTGCCTGAATAAACCGGTTCCAGTGGAATACCGTGTTTCAAAAAGAAATGACGAATGAAATCATCGAGTGCAGAACTGGATTTTGCATATCCGCCATGGTGGTGGTCGGTAAGAATTTTCCAGTTGGTGTTGGCAAAATCGTTCACGCAAGTGGTCGCTAACTGACGGATATCGGCTGCAAGAAATTCGCCTCCGCGGAGTACTGATACTCCGATGATTTCTTTCGTTGTTGGTAGCCCGCAGATCAATCCGGCAATGGTGCCACCGGTTCCCACAGGAAGAATAATGATGTCAGAATCAATTGCGGATAAAATGTTCGATGCAAACTCTTTGCTGCCCTTCACTGCATTTGCATTACTTCCTCCCTCCGGGATGAGATAAAAATCCCCAAACTCATTTCTTAACTGTTTGATTAATGTATCAGATGTTTTTTCACGGTATGTCTGTCTGCTCACGAAATGCAATTGCATGCCTTGTGATTTCGCAAAGCGTAATGTTGGGTTATATGGAATGACCTCTTCTCCTCTAATCACTCCAATACTCCTGAATCCGGTCTCCTTTGCTGCGGCAGATGTTGCATAAACATGGTTCGAGTACGCGCCCCCAAAAGTAAGTATTGTATCAGCTCCGAGTTCTTTCGCCTCAAGTAGGTTATATTTCAGTTTCCACCATTTATTGCCGCTAACCAAAGAATGATTCAGGTCTTCACGTTTTACATAAACACGAACGCCAGCCGCTTCGAGCAATTCATCAACAATTTCAACACAGGGTGTGGTTTGATAGGTAAGCACGCTGCTTTTTTGCCAAGTTAGGCATTCCAGTAACTAATTGTTTTAGTTTGATTATCTAATATAGTTAGATTGTTTAATTTTGTAGATGGAGAAAGAGGATGAAAATTATTTCAGCGGAAGAGGCGCGCAGATTAAAACGGGGAATAAGTTTCTAAAGAATCAATACGTGACCGATCACGTTGAAGGTTTGGATGAGCCGCTGCTTTCCGCGCCAACAACCCAGGTGTTTTATGAAACACCAAAAAAGATTGTAAACAAAGTAACGAGTCCCGACCTTGGGATGATGTATTCCATGAATCCGTACCAGGGATGCGAGCATGGATGCATTTATTGTTACGCGCGCAACAGCCATGAATATTGGGGATTCAGTGCCGGACTCGATTTCGAAAGTAAGATCGTCGTAAAAGAGAATGCACCCCAATTGCTTGAGAAATTTTTGATGCATCCTGAATGGCAACCGGTTCCGATATCTGTTTCAGGAAATACAGATTGCTATCAACCGCTTGAACGCAAATTTGAAATCACACGGAGAATATTAAAAGTATTCGCGCAGTTCAGGCATCCGCTTGGAATGATCACGAAGAATGGTTTGATCACACGCGACATCGATATTCTTTCGGATCTTGCTAAAGATAATCTCGTACATGTGTACATCTCGATTACAACACTGAATGAAGACCTGCGAAGAAGGATGGAGCCTCGAACGGCAAGTGGAAGAAAAAGGCTTCAGACGGTCGAAGCATTGGCAAAGGCCGGAATTCCTGTTGGCGTGATGGCTGCGCCAATCATTCCCGGCTTAAATCATCATGAGATCCCCGACCTCTTGAAAGCTGCTGCAGACGCTGGCGCAAAATCTGCCGGTATGACAATCGTTCGCCTGAACGGATCCATCGGGCAAATCTTTGAAGATTGGTTACGGAAGAATTTTCCTGACAGATTTGACAAGGTCTGGAACCAGATCTGCACTATGCATGGCGGTAGTGTGAACGACTCACAATTTGGACGCCGCATGTCCGGCGAAGGAAATTTTGCTGAAGCTATCCATCAACTATTCAACATTTCCAAAAAAAGATTTATGCAGGGCCGGTCAATGCCGCCCATTGATCTCACCAAATTCCGTAAAGGCGGAAACCTCACGCTTTTTTGACCAAAGCATAAATAAAAGAACATCCGAAGTACGTCCGGATGTTTTTGCTCTCTCTTGAAACGCAATCTATGATTTTGCGAAGTGCTTGTAAAACGTAACAATAGTTTCTACGCCAAGCATAAAATTCTTCACACCAAAATGTTCATTGGGAGAGTGAATAGCATCCGTGTCCAATCCAAATCCCATCAGCACAGTATCGAGGCCAAGTTCGCGTTTAAATAAAGCAACAATCGGAATGCTTCCTCCATCCCTTGTTGGAATCGGTTTCTTGCCCCATACTTCTTCGAACGCAGCACTGGCTGCCTGATAGGCGTGCGAGGCTGTTGATGTTACAGCAGGCTCTCCACCGTGGTGCGCAGTAACTTTTACCGATACCGACGACGGTGCGATAGACTTGAAATGCTTTGTAAAAAGTTCAGTGATTTCACCACTCACCTGGTTCGGCACCAGGCGCATCGAAATTTTTGCGTGCGCCTTCGAAGGTAAAACGGTCTTTGCTCCTTCTCCAGTGTATCCACCCCAGATGCCATTCACGTCGAGCGTCGGTCTCACGCCCGTGCGTTCGAGCGTCGTATATCCATCTTCACCTTTCACTTCGGTTATTCCTAACTCTTTCTTATAGTTATCAATATTAAATGGCGCTTTATTCAGCGCCTCGCGTTCCGCCTTTGTCAGTTCTGCGACCTTTTCGTAAAATCCTGGAATCGTCACCTTGCCCTTCTTATCGTGCAAGGAAGCAATCATCTCACAAAGCACATTGATCGGATTCGCCACCGCGCCACCGTACACACCTGAATGCAAATCGCGATTGGGCCCGGTCACTTCAACTTCCATGTAACTTAATCCGCGTAAGCCTGTCGTAATGGACGGATGCTCCAACGAGATAAGTGCGGTATCTGAAATCAGAATGACGTCGGCTTTTAATTTATTTTTGTTCTCCTTCACAAATGTTCCGAGATTGTCCGAACCCACCTCTTCTTCTCCCTCCACCATAAATTTTACGTTGCATGGAAGTAAATTCTTTTTCATCATGGTTTCGAACGCCTTCACATGCATGTAGACCTGGCCCTTGTCATCACATGCGCCCCGCGCATAAATCTTATCATTTTTAACAACAGGTTCGAACGCCGGAGAATCCCAGAGGTTTAATGGGTCGGCAGGTTGTACATCGTAATGGCCATAAACCAAAACAGTCGGCAGTTTTGAATCAATGATCCTTTCGGCATAAACAATAGGATGTCCTTTTGTTTCGCATATTTCAACTTTATCGACACCTGCCTCCTCAAACTTTTTCTTGAGAAACTCAGCTGCCTTCCGGACATCATCTTTATGACGGCTATCTGCGCTGACAGAGGGAATTCTAAGCCAATCAAACAGCTCAGACAAAAATCTTTCTTTATTGGACGAAATGTATTCTTTAACCATAGTTCTGAATTAGGGCTGCAAAATAGGACTTTGAAAAAAGGATGAATAATTATTTCAACGGAATCTTGAGAATGACCGTCTCATTTAATGTTTCCGGATTACGAAGGTTTCCGTTGTTACCAACCAACTGCGATAACTGGCTGTTTGCGATGAAGTAAAAGTAATCGCCAACTATAACGCCGGTCGTCGGTGAATCGAATCGCGCATCATCGGCAACAAGCAAATCCATTTTCTGGAATTCTGTTTCATCAGTATTCAAAGAATACCGAACGATGGATTCAGGAAAAACGACATTTTGAATACCAATCAATTGATCATGATGACGGTACATCCCATCAATCCCGATAATAAAAAACTTCGGATGTGGAATCGACTTGATCTCCTTCGTGATCCGGTCAATTTGCACGATTCCCAAACCGCTTCCCGTACTGACAATCACCTTTTGGTTGTCCTTACTAAGAACGATCCCGTTGGGGTAACGCAACTTCCCGTTGTCGATGAAGGGTTCAAGTTTGTCGTGATTATGATCGATGACATAAATTCCTCCTCCGTCGGAATCAGTTACGTAAACATCGCCTTCTGCAGAAAATACCAGGTCATTAAACAAATGCTTTTTGCCATCATTCAGATGATAACGCTTATGAAGCTTTCCTGTATGCAGATCAAACACATGCACGCTCGAAATCTTTCGGGTAGTATCATGCGAAGGTGAGTTGTTGCACGACCAGAGTTTCCCGTTGTAAACCTTCATTCCCAATACTTCGCCAATACTATCCCGATTTGTTGAGATAAAGTCACTTGCAACACCTTGTTCAGTTACCTGAATAATTTTTTGTTTGAAAATACTGCCTACGAAAAATCGTTTTGATGAAGGATCATAAGTAATACCTTCCGGGATAAGTTCCTTTTCCGGTAACTTAAATGCAACGGTGGGTGTAAGCTGTGAAAAAGATGGAATGCAGATGCACAAGATCAGGAAGGCCAGTAATTGAATACGCATAATATCTACTTTGTTTAGAATCCATCATCCTCCTCCTCCTTCTTTTCCTTAGGCTCATCCTTTTCCTTTTTCACTGCATCAGAGCCATCGCTCAGACTATAGGGTACTTCAATGCCATAGTATGCTTTCCTGAACCTGTTGATGAATGCCAGTGTCTCGTCATCGCTGCCAGGAATAAATGCAACTTCACCAAATTTAACTTTTCCGGCATTCGTTTTCTTTGAAATAACATCGTTGAACGCTTCATTCGACGAATGAAGCATCAAACGATTGTCTTCGAATCCGATATAATACCAGGATTCAGGCGAGGCCTTGAAGAAGACATTAAATATCTGGGCACCATCCGTCGTTTTTCTTATTTCCATAAAGCCTTCGAAGCCGCCATTGATATCATTCCTGTTGCTGTGGGAGACACCTAGCAATCCCTCACTGTAAAATCCCTTTTCCTTCGCATGCCACTTCAGGTTCACATCTGCGAAAACCAGTGATTTTACTAATGGAGCAAGCGTGGTAAGCGGAACATAGCCTTGCAGACTTTTCTGCTCATAATCCTTGGCGAACTCCTCTCCAACGACGTCAGCAATTTTGTAAAGAAGTTCGGTGTGATCGCCAAGACCCTCATGGCTTCCCTCATTTTTGATTACTTCCTGCAGATCGCGGGCCATGATATCAAAAGCGGTAGCAGGAACGTTGCTTTCAACCATTACCATCGAATTCATCCGATACTCATTGGTTTCAAAATTTCCCGACCCGATAACCGATGCTGCTACATTAAAATCTTTGCTGCCCTGGAATATATTTACCGGACCTTCAAAGCGCACCGACTTTGTGTCATCGTTATAGGTAAACACTTTCCCAGACAACTTATGACCCGCGGCTTTTTCGCGGTCTTCGATCTTGTATTCTTTTGTTTCGTTGTCATACAGCAAATATCCATCGGGTGTAAAAAAATCTTCATCATCATCTGACTTTTTATCGTTGATGAATGTGATGTACGGCTGATGGTCATCGCTACTAAAATGCAAACCCGCGGTGGCGCGTTTTCCTTCTTCAGTCACGGCATTCTTAAAATCGATCAGCACTTCTGTTTCTTCGCCCGACTGATCGTACTTGATCCACGCGTTGTAACCGGGAATGTTTTTGATGTCGAGCTTCACGTATCCGTCGAGTTGCAGGGCAGGACGGGTCGCATACATGATCATATTCCCTTTATAAAATAAACCAGCGCCAAGTACCAGGTGATCATTTTCTGAAACAGATCCCGTTGCTACTGTCTGCAAGCTCGCAAGCGTTTCTCGCCGCTGTGCGCGACGCGAATGTTCCGTTTCTGTTATTGGTTCAAGATGGAAATCCGTCATCTTGATTGCGAATGTATCATTCAGCAGATTGACATACTGATAAGTGGCGTAACCACTAAATTCCTTACGGGATACAATATCAACAACACCATCGGTCAACAAGTGGTAACCATTAAGTGTATCAAGTACGATCGTCGTGTTCTTCAATGTTCCGATACGCGCGTTTTCAAGAATGAGAACGGTATTATTTTCAGGCGTGATCTTAGCGTCAGCCACAACGATATGTGGAATTCCACTTACTTTCAGTTCCTGTGTCTGCAGATTGTATTCGGCCCGATCGGCATTGAAGCTGAGTGAATCAAGTTCCTTTCGCGTAGTATAGAAGTATGAATTTTCAATCGGCGTGCTTGGATCTTTACTCATTAAAATCTTCTGAGAATTCAGATCCCACCTGGCTTTTTGAATCGACGTGCGCACCTGCGCATACGGAAAATCTATCGCTGCCACACCGGCCACCTCTGGACTGATATCAGCATAATTTTCTTTCAGGTTAAATCGTACGCGAACATCGTTACCGGAGAGAAGTGGTTTATCAGGGTCGCTCGTCTTAACTTTAAATCTTCCGTGGCGGGCGCTGAAGTCATTACCGGTGAACTTCATATCACGTGAAACGAGTTCCGTTCCTCGCGTCTCAAACCTCCCATATCCTGCTACGCCATTTTTTGAAATCGTAACGGAGCCTTGCAGCATGGCAGTGGAGTCGTAGAAACTAAATGGCGCCTTCTTGTTTTTCAGCACCATCTTGTCTGATTTCGGCAGCCACTTCATTTCGAAATCTGTAAGAGATGCCTGCGGAAAAAGTACTGAGCCGAATTGTTTCTCATCGATCGTTGATCGCACACCCCGCGCAACGACTGAATCTGGATAATAAATGAAATCTTCCGAATGAATTTTCGCTGCCAGATACTCGATTTGACCAGCGCCGCGCAGCCCCCTTGTGTCAAGGTTTAGCTCGCCGGACATCTTGCCTTCACCTTTGTAGAGTTGGTAGCCGGCAGATGGAATCTCGTGCGTGAATCCAAGTGATTTGTCGGGTTGCGTGTGAAGCTTGTCTTTAAAACTTGGGAACATCCCGCTCGATACAAAGGTACCATCAAAATTGATTGAGGCGGGGTCAGCATCATTCAGGCTATCAAGCTTAAAAGGAGGAACAACAAAAAACATGGAGCGGTCGTAAACACCGTTGAGTACTTCCCTTCTGTCGAAATAGATTACCCCACCAGCAGAAGCATCGAGCCGCGGAAAGTTCGGACTTTTTTCTTTTCCTGATTTATTATTGGCTTTGCTGATGTAAAGCGTTCCTGATTTTTGATTGTAGCCTGGAATTCCACCAATTGCCGCCGCCGTTGAGTCGGTGCCAACCATCGAGTTGTTGATCTTCTTTCGAATGGACTGGCCTTTAGTATTTTCTTCTGTGATATAGAAATTGACGGAGTCGATATGCGCCAAATCGATAAGGAAGCTATCGTAACGGAGCGTAAAACCCTTCCCGCTAATTTTAAAATTACCAGCATCGACGACACCGTTAAACTTCATGTCGCGGTTTTGAAGCAACGTAATGATACTGCTATCGGGTTTAATGCGAACATTCAATGAATCGCTTAACTGAAACTCTTCCACGCCGCGAATGGTCATATGCCTTGCAGCAAAATTCAATGTCGCATTGGGCAGTGTATCGATCACGGAATGAATTTTCAGGTTGTCGTAATCCACGAGGCCTTTAAAAGCATTGTAAGCAGTAATCGCCTTGGGCTTCACTTTGATCCGATCATCTCGCCGATCGTAATCGATCATACCTTTTTGATGAAGAAACTGTATCGCCGCTTTTATTTGCGGAAGATCATTGCCTGTCGGAGAAAGGTCGTTCGAATAAAATTCAGTGACTCCATTCCGGATAGCGTAAGACGCCACAAGTGCCAACGCGTGAAAGTTCAGTCCCTGGCCGCCGAGTAACCGGTAGTCTTCGGCGTCATAGTAATCAACCGACTCGATGATCATTGGCACTGTCGCCCGGCCTCCATCAGTTAAAATGTCGAGACTATCGATTCCGAGATTCCAGCGAATGATGTCAGCGGAAAAATCTACATTGAAAAAAGACGACGCATAAGGTGTATTCTTCATTTCGCCTTTTTCCTTTCGCAAGACCAACTGCTGAACCGAATCGCCATCAAAAGAATATCTCATCCGGATGGCAGGATGTTGAAGAGAATCATTTCCCTGAAAAATCTTCACACTGGCACGATCAGAGTTAATCTCATTCTCTCCAAACTTAAAACCGTTTGAGATCGCCTTGAACTTCGGCAATCCGTCTCTTGAAACTTCGATCATTGCAGCTTCACCACTCACCGACTCACTCGAAATTTTGTCTCCGGTCAAACTGAATCCCCCGCGGTACTCAACGTTTTTATCTCCGGCAATTGTTATATCGAGGTCGCTTTGGTAAGATTTGAATCTTGGATATGTTGATGGTTCCCCTTCGCGGCGAGGAAGAGACTTAAATTCAAAGTTACCAGGGATAAATCCAGGCGTCTTGCCAACGTAGGTCAACTTTACAAGGTCTGCACTCAAAATCGGTTTTGTGATATCGAAAAAATAATCACCGAACGTGCAGTAGGCAGAGTCCGCGGCCAGCCCTGCAGCCGACCAGTCAAACGATCCTCCGTTACCGACAAAGACGTTATCTGCAAGAGAAACTGTACCTTTCGTATCACGAAGAAAAACAGAATCATACCGGGTCGCAAAATTCAGCGACACTTTTGAAAACGAGATCACCGGTCCAAATACTTCGGGAGGTGGTGGTGGCGTCATCCACATGGGGAGAACTTCCTGCTCCGGATATTCCTCGTCGTACCCATCCTGTTCTTCTTCCTCTTCATAAGGATCATCGTACGGATCTTCTTCTTCGAGTGGCGCCTCCTCAATTGCTATAGGTATCGATTCAAGATAATCGAACTTGTATTCGGCCTCTACTGCGTAAAGTCTAAAGGCGTTTTCGGTGTGAAGCTTATGGTCTTCCAGAAAGCCGCGCGTGTTTGCGAAAAAATTATTCGCCTTTGCTGCCGGTAGATCTTCGATCACCTTCCGTGAAACAGCTAACAGAGAGGAAAAGGTGCCTCCAGGCATCTTTTCAATATTAACAGCATTCACAACTGCGCCGAGATAGTTGATTATATGCGGCTTTATCGGATACCGCTTCTTCTTCATGTTACGAATCTGCGATCGCACCTCAAGTTGCTGATCACTTGACAAGTTTGACCATAAGGCGGCAATGCCGGACCCAATCACAGAAGCATCGAGATTCTTTGTGTTCTCAAGCGCAATCCGAACACTATCTGGAAAACTTAACGCAACCGGGGGATTGCTGCTCGGCTGCGCAGCGACAGTAAGCGAGAAGGCAAAAAGCAGTACCGTATAGACAAGAGACTTTCTCACAATATAAACGATGAAGGTCGCAAAAAACGCTCAATTTAACCAATTACATGCTGTAACGAAGATCCCGAGACGTTCGTATTATCATCACGGATTTCTAAATCTGTTAATCAGGTAAATAACGATTGACAAAAATATGCTCACAAGTATGCTCGTCGTAATCGGTGCGTAGAGTTTGAAATTTCCTTTTTCAACTGTTACATCTCCGGGCAACCGGCCTATCCATGGCATGCGATGCCCCAGTTGAATGAGTAGGCCTGCTATAACCAGCACAATACCGATTGTAATCAGAATTTTACTCATAATTTCGTCTTTATTCGCATATGTCTTTAAACAAGGGAAAATTGTATTTGATTCCAAATGTTATCGCCGAAGGAGATCCGATGCTTTTCATCCCGGCACAGGTCACAACAATCCTTCCGGACATTTCGCATTTTCTAACGGAGAATGTCCGAACCGCTCGACGCTTTCTCAGCAGCCTCAAAATCTTTCCTTCAATCGAATCATTGTCATTTGAAGTTCTCGACAAAAATACTGCTGCGAAAGACATCCCATCACTGCTAAAGCCGTTGCTTGATGGTCATCACGTAGGTGTCATTTCAGAATCCGGGTGTCCAGGAATTGCAGACCCGGGCGCAGCGGCCGCGCGTTATTGTCACGATCATGGCTTTAAAGTTGTTCCATTGGTTGGACCTTCCTCTATCCTCATGGCGCTGATGGCCTCCGGGCTCGACGGGCAGCGATTTGCTTTCAACGGCTATCTGCCCATAGAAAAAAGAGAGCTCCGTGATGCCATTCGCAATTATGAAACCGATTCCAGGAAAAAGATCCAGACCCAAATTTTTATCGAGACCCCCTACCGGAACAATCAGGTGTTGGAAATGCTCACACAGACCTTAGCGCCATTGACACGATTAACCATCGCAGTTGACATTACCGGTAAAGACGAATACATCCACACCAGAAGCATTTCAGAATGGCAGAAGCACCTTCCAACATTGCCCAAACTGCCAGCGGTATATTTATTCCTAGCCAGCTGATAAAACATTTTTTCCTTTTCGCGATTCGGCTAAATTTGCGCCACTAAATTTACCGCACTATGCCTCATTTGTTTACCTCGGAGTCGGTTTCAGAAGGACATCCGGATAAAGTTGCCGATCAGATTTCGGACGCCCTTATCGATTATTTTCTTGCTTATGACCCAAGCTCGAAAGTAGCATGTGAAACACTGGTCACCACCGGGCAGGTTGTGCTTGCGGGTGAGGTGAAGTCTGAAGCTTACCTGGATGTTCAGGACATTGCGCGTGAAGTAATTCGCAAAATCGGATACACAAAAAGTGAATACATGTTCGAGGCAAACTCATGCGGTATTCTCTCTGCCATCCATGAGCAATCTCCTGACATTAATCAGGGAGTAGAGCGAAAGAAAAAGGAGGATCAGGGTGCTGGAGATCAGGGAATGATGTTTGGTTATGCAACAAATGAGACCGACAACTTTATGCCGCTTCCGCTTGAGCTGGCACATTCACTCTTGCGTGAGCTGTCGACAATCCGCAGAGAGGGTAAAGTGATGAAGTACCTTCGACCTGATGCGAAATCTCAGGTGACGATTGAATATAGCGACGATAACAAACCACAGCGTGTTGACACCATCGTTATTTCCACGCAGCACGATGATTTTGCGAAAGACGCTGCCATGTTAAAGCAGATTCGCGAAGATGTTATCAATATTGTTGTTCCGCGTGTCAAAAAAAGGCTTCCTAAGCGCGTTCAAAAACTATTCGGAAACGATATTAAGTACCACGTGAACCCTACTGGCAAATTTGTCATTGGCGGCCCTCATGGTGATACCGGCTTAACCGGACGTAAGATCATTGTTGATACCTATGGTGGAAAGGGAGCTCACGGTGGGGGCGCTTTTTCGGGTAAAGATCCTTCAAAGGTTGACCGTTCAGCAGCTTACGCAACGCGTCACATTGCCAAAAATATGGTTGCTGCAGGCTTGTGCGAAGAGGTTCTGGTGCAGGTTGCTTACGCGATCGGCGTGGCAAAACCGGTTGGTCTTTATGTCAACACCTATGGAACTGCAAAGGTTAATATGAACGATGGCGATATAGCGAAAAAGATAGAAAAGATCTTCGATATGCGCCCGTATTTCATTGAAGAAAGATTCAGCTTACGTACGCCTATTTATGCCGAGACCGCAGCTTATGGACACATGGGCCGCGAACCCAAAATTGTTGAGAAAGTATTCAACAAAGGAAAAGCATCTGAGAAGAGGGTTAAGGTTGAGCTTTTCCCTTGGGAGAAACTGGATTATGTAGATAAGGTGAAAAAAGCGTTTAGCTTATAAAGAGAAAGGCTCCCTGTGGAGCCTTTCTTATTTACATCCGTCCATTCTGGACTTTATTCTTAAACTTTGTAAGTTGAATTCGCAGTGCATCTGCAGCCAGATCGGTTGCAGCTTCAAATGACTTCGCCTTTTCAATAGCAAAAAGCTGAGATCCCGGAACGTTTAGTTTTATTTCAACGGTTTTGTTTTCCACTCCCTCATTGTTTAGTCGGAGGAAGACCTCGCCATCCACCAGTCTGTCGTAAAATGTTTCCAGCTTATCAACTTTCTTCTGAATGAAATCGATAAGCTTAACGTCAGCATCAAAGTGGATTGAATGAACTTGCAGCTTCATAAGAGATTAATTTTTAAATGTTGAACATAAAACTCGCCGGGAATTTAAAGGCCCCACGGCGGCCCGCTTTAAGTACAGTTACATCATAGGCGTCATGCTTTTGGGTGCGCTTGTTCAAATATCTTCTTAAGTTTTTCCATCGAATTGTGCGTGTACACCTGCGTTGCAGCAAGGCTTGTATGGCCCAGCAAATCCTTCACGGCATTGATCTCCGCTCCTTTGTTTAGAAGATGAGTTGCGTATGTATGACGCAAAACATGTGGACTTTTTTTCTCTGACACGGTAATGCCCGACAGATATTTCTTCACAATTCTTGACACCAGAGCAGGATAACATGGTGTGCCTTTAAGCGTGACGAAAAGATGTGAAGAATCTGCTGCAACTTCGTTTCTTTTTAATTGAATGTACTTTCTGATTTCGGGAGTGAGCGTTTTTGGAAATGGAATGATGCGCTCCTTATTGCGCTTTCCTAAGACTTTAATCGTATTATTTCGAAAATCTATTTTGTACTCCTGCAGGCCTATTAGTTCTGACAATCGAATGCCCGTTGCATAAAACATCTCTATCATAAGCCTGTCCCTCACGCCCTCAAATGTTTGTTCAAAAACATTGGCATCAAGCAATGCCACCATTTCTGTTTCTTTTATAAACGAGGGCAACCGCTTGCTGGTTTTCAGAATTCTCACCTTGCGCATAGGATCCTTCGTTGTGAACTCCTGACGAAGCAAAAACTTATAGAAGCTTCTCAAACAGGCTATTTTCCTGTTAATTGAACGGTTGTTGATTTTTGCTTCTGCAAGCGAAATGATCCACGATCTGATCATCCCATGATCCGCAAGACCGGGCTGCGCTAATTCAAATGATTGCTTGAGAAAATCAGAAAACTGCCTCAGGTCGGTTTCATAAGCAGTTACTGTATTGCTGCTGACCCTTTTTTCAAACTGAAGGTATTTAAGAAAGGCTTCTGTCATGCACTACGCTTTCCCGTCACGTAGTACTAATGTAAATAAAAAATCCATGCTGGTCGAGAAACCCGCATGGATCTTAATCAGATTTTCATTGTATTAATACAAAGCGTCGGAGGCAATAACTTAGCTATTAGCCAGGTTTTTTTGCGTTTCTCTGTAAGCTGCTTTGATTATTTCATTCCTACGTCTAACTGAAGGCTTTTCGTATGAAGTTCTCGCACGTAATTCCTTCAAAACACCTGTCTTTTCAAACTTCTTTTTGAAACGCTTCAATGCCTTGTCGATTGACTCGTTCTCTTTAACGTTAACGATGATCATATTTTTACTTTAGGGCTGCAAATATAGGATTTTCTAAAAAAAGTACAAACCTATTTCAGAATTGCTCTGGAAATAACGAGTTTCTGGATTTCAGAAGTTCCTTCTCCAATCGTACAAAGCTTTGCGTCACGGTAGAACTTTTCGGCAGGGAAATCTTTTGTATATCCATAGCCGCCGAAAATCTGAACACCCTCATTTGCTATGTCGACAGCAATTTCTGATGCATATAATTTTGCCATTGCCGATTCCTTATTCACTTCCTTACCCTGATTTTTCAACGCACCTGCTCTGAAAGTCAGCAGTTTAGCAGCCTCAATTTTAGTAGCCATCTCGGCAAGCTTAAAAGAAATCCCTTGGAAATTGGCAATCGGCTGATTGAACTGATGGCGCTCTTTTGAATACTTCAGCGCAGCTTCATATGCTCCAACCGCGATGCCCAAGCTCAAAGCAGCAATAGAAATACGACCGCCATCAAGAATTTTCAACGCCTGTATAAAGCCGTCTCCTTCTTTTCCCAAAATTTGGGATTTGTGAACACGGCAATCAGAGAAGATCAGCTCTGCCGTTTCTGAAGCGCGCATACCGAGCTTATTTTCTTTTTTACCGGCTGAAAATCCAGGTGTTCCCTGCTCCACGATAAATGCGCTCATTCCGTGAGAATCTCCAGGCTCGCCAGTTCTTACCATTACAACTGCCACATTGCCCGAACGCGCGTGTGTGATAAAGTTCTTAGCGCCATTCAATATATAATAGTCACCATCCTTTTTTGCCACCGTCTTCATATTCCCGGCATCCGAACCTGTGTTTGGCTCGGTAAGTCCCCACGCTCCGATCCATTCTCCGGTAGCAAGTTTGGGTAAATATTTCTGCTTTTGATCTTCCGTGCCGAACATCAGAATATGGTTAGTACAAAGCGAATTGTGCGCCGCCATTGAAAGACCAATTGAGCCATCGACTCTAGACAATTCAACGATAGCGGTGATGTATTCCATGTAGCCAAGGCCTGCTCCTCCATATTCTTCCGGAACCAGAACGCCCATTAAACCAAGTCCGCCCATCTCATGGAATAGCTGAACAGGAAACTCCTGACTTTCATCCCAATCCATCATATTGGGAACAATTTCGCGCGCGGCGAAGTCGCGCACCATCTGGGCGATCATTTTCTGATTTTCTGATTCCTCCAGGTTCATCACATGGTTTTTTTCGAGCAACATTTCCATAAGGGTGGGTTTGATTTTTTATTGGATTGCAATTATACGCCAATTTTTATTCCTAACAAACGGATGTTAGGCCTGAGCCCCCGATTTGGGATGGAACAGGATTTTATAGCCGGTCGTATATGATTTGCTCAAAGAACATCATTTAAAAAAGTCATAACTTTACCCTTTAATTTTTTATGAAAATCGCTGTTGTTGGAACTGGCTACGTTGGCCTTGTAACGGGGACCTGTTTTGCAGAAACCGGTAATGTTGTTACCTGTATAGATATTGATCCTGAAAAAGTGAAAAAGCTCCGCGGGGGACAAATAACCATATACGAACCTGGCCTCGAACAATTATTCGAACGAAATGTGAAACAGGAACGACTCCATTTCACAACAGATTTGCGCGAGGGCATCGAGGATGCAAAAATTATTTTCCTGGCCCTGCCAACCCCTCCCGGCGAAGACGGATCTGCCGATTTAAAGTATATTTTGAAAGTAGCTGATGATCTTGGCCCGCTCTTATCCGACTACACCGTCATCGTCGACAAAAGCACAGTGCCCGTAGGAACAGCTGATAAAGTCCAAAAGAGGATTGCGAGAAATGCGAATGTCGAATTTGACGTTGTGTCCAACCCGGAATTCCTTCGCGAAGGAGTGGCAGTTGAAGACTTTATGAAACCGGAGCGGGTGGTTATCGGCACGACATCTCCGCGGGCAAGAAAAATTATGGAAACACTCTATGCGCCATACGTCCGACAGGGGAATCCTTTGGTATTCATGGACGAACGTTCCGCCGAACTGACTAAATACGCCGCAAATTCATTCCTGGCGACAAAAATTTCTTTCATGAATGAAATTGCGAACCTCTGCGAGCTGGTTGGTGCCGATGTCGATGCGGTGCGAAAAGGCATTGGGACAGACAGCCGTATTGGCAAACGCTTTCTTTTCCCAGGTATCGGTTATGGTGGTAGCTGCTTCCCAAAAGATGTTCAAGCACTAGCTAAGTCAGCCGAAGATGCGAATTACGACTTCCGAATTCTTCGTGCCGTGATGGATGTTAACGCGTTTCAGAAAACTAAATTGATCGACAGGATTCGCGAGCATTTCAATGGAAATCTTGAAGGTAAAACGATTGCCGTTTGGGGGTTGTCATTTAAGCCACACACCGACGACATTCGCGAGGCGCCAGCGCTTGAGAATATTGACGAACTGATCTCGCTTGGCGCGACAATCAAGGCACATGACCCCGAGGCAATGGGCAACGTGAAACGCATTTTCGGAAACAAAGTTGCTTTCTGTGAAAATCCATATTCATGCGCTGAAGGAGCGGACGCTATTTTCATCGCAACGGAATGGCCTGAGTTCCGCACTCCGGATTTCGAACGTCTGAATAATGCCTTGAAATCGAAAGTTATTTTTGATGGCAGAAACGTTTACGAGCTCGAAATGATGAAGGAACAGGGGTACACTTATTATAGCATTGGCCGCGAAGCCGTTCTCGTGAACAGGGAGGTGATACATGGCTAAAGAAAGGGTTCTAATAACGGGAGGCGCCGGCTTTATCGGGTCACACTTGTGCGATCGTTTCGTAAACGAAGGTTTCCAGGTGATAGCCATGGATAACCTGATCACAGGCGACTTGCGGAACATTGAACATCTATTCAAGCATCCTGATTTCGAGTTTTATAATCATGATGTTTCGTCCTTCGTTCATGTACCGGGTAACCTGAAGTATATTCTTCACTTTGCTTCACCCGCCAGCCCGATCGATTATTTGAAAATCCCGATCCAGACACTGAAGGTAGGATCGCTGGGTACACATAATCTGTTGGGACTTGCGCGCGCAAAGAAAGCGCGCATTCTCGTTGCTTCAACATCTGAAGTTTATGGTGATCCCCTGGTGCATCCGCAAACCGAAGAATACTATGGCAACGTAAATCCAATCGGGCCACGTGGCGTTTACGACGAAGCAAAACGTTTCCAGGAGGCCATCACCATGGCCTACCACACGTATCACAATGTTGACACGCGCATCATCAGGATATTTAATACTTACGGCCCGCGCATGCGACTTAATGACGGACGTGTACTCCCGGCATTTATAGGACAAGCATTGAGAGGTGAAGACCTTACCGTCTTCGGCGACGGTTCACAAACCCGGTCTTTTTGTTACATCGATGATCAGGTGGAGGGCATTTTCAGGCTGCTGTTCTCAGATTACAATTTACCCGTTAATGTTGGCAACCCGGATGAAATAACGATCTGGGAGTTTGCCGAAGAAATCGTAAAACTCACCGGCACAACGCAGAAAATCATCACGCATCCGCTGCCGAAAGATGACCCAAAGCAACGACGCCCCGACATTACGAAGGCGAAGATGATCCTCGGATGGGAACCAAAAGTCGCGCGGAAAGATGGTTTGAAAATTACCTACGATTACTTCAAGTCATTGCCGAATGAAGTGCTGTATGAGCGCGAGCATAAGAGTTTTGATAAATACATTCGTTAATTTCACCCCCACTTATGGCCTCAAAAAAAATACTTATTACCGGTGGCGCCGGCTTCATCGGCTCACACGTGGTCAGACTTTTTGTTAACAAATACTCTGATTACACAATCATCAATCTCGATAAGCTGACTTACGCTGGCAACCTTGAAAATCTCACGGACATTGAAGAAAAATCAAACTATGTTTTTCAGAAAGGCGACATTCTCGACCTCGCCTTCGTGCAGGATATCTTCACGACGCATCAGATCGATGGCGTTATTCACCTGGCAGCTGAGTCGCATGTCGATCGTTCGCTGAGCAATCCGGCTGAGTTTGCCTATACAAATGTTATCGGAACGATCAACTTGCTGAGTACCGCCATGAATGCATGGAAGGGTGATTTCGAAAACAAGATGTTTTATCACATTTCGACTGACGAAGTTTACGGCTCAGCTTCCGAAGGAAGTTTCTTTACCGAAAAAACACACATTGATCCGCACTCGCCGTACTCAGCGTCAAAGGCAAGCAGCGACCATTTTGTTCATTCCTTCAACAATAGCTTTGGGTTTCCGACGCTCATTAGCCGTTGCTCCAACAACTACGGACCATATCATTTCCCTGAAAAGCTGATCCCGCTGATGATCAACAATCTTCTGAACAGCAAACCGCTACCGGTTTATGGAAAAGGGGAAAACGTACGGGATTGGTTGTTCGTGGAAGACCATGCGACTGCGATCGACACTATTTTCCATAAAGGAAAAGCCGGCGAAGTGTACAACATCGGTGGAAACAATGAATGGCGTAACATTGACCTGGTGCATTTACTCTGCAAAATCATGGATGCGAAATTAAACCGCGACCAGGGCTTCTGTGAATCATTGATTACTTACGTAAAAGACAGACCAGGGCATGATCTGCGATATGCGATTGATGCAACCAAACTTAAAACTGAGCTTGGGTGGACCCCTTCTGTAACGTTCGAGGTAGGTCTTGAAAAGACCGTTGACTGGTACCTTGCAAACCAGCAATGGCTCAAAAATGTCACAACCGGAAACTACAGGCAGTACTACGAAAAAATGTATACGGGAAGATAAAACATGAAAGGAATTATTCTGGCTGGCGGATCCGGCACACGACTCTATCCGCTGACGTTAGCTGTAAGCAAGCAGCTGATGCCGCTCTATGATAAACCGATGATTTACTATCCACTGTCGGTGTTAATGATGGCAGGGATCAATGAGATCCTGATCATCTCAACACCGCATGACATGCCGATGTTTCAGAAACTTCTCGGCGATGGAAAAAGTCTTGGCTGTAGATTCAGCTACGAAGTACAACCGAAACCTGAAGGACTCGCGCAGGCTTTTATCATTGGAGAAAAATTCGTTGGCAAAGACAAAGTAGCGCTTATACTGGGAGATAACATTTTCTATGGATCAGGATTAAGAGAACTCCTCCAAAATAATGTCGACCCGGATGGCGGTGTTGTGTTTGCCTATCACGTCACAGACCCAGAACGCTATGGAGTGGTCGAATTTGATGCTGATAGAAAGGCTATCTCAATCGAAGAAAAGCCTAAAAATCCGAAGTCTAATTACGCTGTTCCAGGACTTTATTTCTACGACAACGAAGTTGTTTCAATAGCCAAATCCATTAAGCCAAGTCCCCGTGGTGAGTTGGAAATTACGGATGTAAATAACGTTTATCTCAAGAAGGAAAAACTGCAGGTTGCCCCAATGAGTCGCGGTACAGCATGGCTCGACACCGGTACGTTTGATTCGCTTATGCAAGCTTCCAACTTCGTGCAAACAATAGAGCAGCGGCAAGGGTTAAAGATCGGGTGTATTGAGGAAGTTGCTTATCGCAGAGGCTTTATTACGAAAGATCAGTTAATGGAGCTGGCAAAGCCCCTGGAGAAAAGCGGCTACGGAGTTTATCTAAAGAATCTTCCCGAATATATCTGACAATTTTTTAGGGACGTACCTTAATGTTTTGCAAAAACATTAAAAATGTCTACTTTTGCGACAGAAACTTTTAAAGAGGGGACGTAATAAGTCCCCTCTTTGTTTATACAGATTTTTTCCATGGACCTTTCGGATCACATACAGAAACTAGCAGAGGAATTTCTCGCGCCAGGACAGTTTATTGTTTCGGCGGAGGTATCTGCCAGGAAAGGGCCGAAAAAAGTATTAATCCTTGCGGACGCTGATCAGGGATTCAGCATCGATGATTGCGCTGAGTTAAGCCGGCAGGTTTCAAAAGCACTGGACGACCGGGGATTGATCGAGGACAATTATCTGTTGGAAGTTTCAACACCGGGTGTGGATCACCCACTGAAGTTGAAGCGCCAATACACGAAGAATGTTGGAAGATCATTGAAATTAAAACTCCAGGATAAAACAATTGAAGGGAAACTAACGGAGGTAAAGGATCAGAGTATTCTGCTTGCGGAACAAGTTAAAAATGGAAAGAAAACCGAAAGCAAGATCCATGAAATTCCTTTCGATGCAATTGAGAAAGCCCTGGTAATGGTATCGTTTAAATAACATTTATGTAATTATGGATATTTCAAATTTAATTGAATCGTTTGCTGAGTTTGCCAAACAAAAGAACATTGACAGGCCGACGATGATCCGTATTCTTGAAGATGTCTTCCGTAACATGATCAAAAAGAAGTACGGTGTTGACGAAAATGGCAATCCGATATCCACGGATAACTTTGATATTATTATAAATGCAGATAAAGGTGACCTTGAGATCTATCGCATTCGCGAAATAGTTGAGGACGATTCTGAAGACATCTGGGATCACGACAAGATCAGCCTGACAGAAGCGCAAAAAATTGAACCTGACTTCGAAGTTGGCGAAGAAGTTTCTGAGCAGGTCGATATTGAAGACTTCGGCAGACGTGCTGTAACAACCGCACGACAGACGCTGATGCAAAAAGTAAAGGATCTTGAAAAAGATATACTGTTTCAAAAATATAAAGACATCGTCGGTGAAATCATCAGCGGTGAAGTATACCAGGTGTTAAGCAAAGAAGTATTGCTAACCGATGGTGAGGGGAATGAAATTTCTGTTCCACGAGGAGAACAGATTCCGAAAGACCGTTACCGCAAAGGCGAAAACGTCCGCGCAATTGTTCACAAAGTTGAAATGGTGAATGGAAATCCGAAAATCATTCTTTCCCGGACATCACCTGTATTTCTTGAGCGACTCTTCGAGCAGGAAGTTCCCGAAGTATACGACGGCTTAATTACGATTAAGAAAGTTGTTCGCGAGCCAGGGGAAAGAGCGAAGGTTGCAGTTGAATCTTACGATGACCGCATTGACCCGGTGGGCGCATGCGTTGGTATGAAGGGGTCACGCATTCACGCTATTGTGAGAGAGCTCCAAAATGAAAACATCGACGTTATCAACTACACCGAAAACCTCGACCTTTATATTCAACGTGCGTTGAGCCCGGCAAAGATTACTTCCATCAAAGTTGATAAGGACAATAACCGCGTTTCCGTTTATCTTAAACCGGATCAGGTGTCACTTGCCATCGGAAAAGGTGGATTGAACATCAAGTTGGCGAGCCGTCTTGTTGGATATGAAATCGATGTATTCAGAGAAGTTGCCGAAGGGCAGGAGGATGAAGATGTTGATCTGGACGAATTCTCAGACGAAATCGAAAGCTGGGTACTCGATGAATTGAAACGCATCGGTCTTGATACTGCGAAAAGTGTTCTGAACCTAAACAAAGAAGAGCTTGTTCGGAGAACAGACCTCGAAGAAGAAACAGTTGATAGTGTTATCAATGTGTTGAAGAAGGAATTTGAATAATATTCATATTCGGTTAACTAAATCACAAAATTTTATAGGGATATTTGAGCATGGCAGAAGAAAAGATGATACGGTTAGGGCAGGCGTCACGGAAACTAAACGTGGGTCATAACACCATCCTGGAGTTTTTGGCTAAGAAAGGATTTACCGTTGAAAATAATCCTAACGCCAAGCTAACGGGTGAGCAATACGCTATGCTCGCTAAAGAATATGCTTCTTCTGCCAGTGAAAAGCTTGAGGCATCGGGGCTAACCATCGGAACAAAGCATGTTGAGAACGTTGTAATTGAGCGCGAGAAAGAGCCGGTTAAAAAACGTACTGATGAAGAAGAAAATGTCCTGATTAAAAATCTTGGATCAAACGTTAAAACCAAAGAAGAACCTAAGCCAGAAAAAGTCGAACGCGAAAAACCCAAGCTCGAAGGCATTAAGGTCGTTGGTAAGATAGAGCTCGAAAAGAAAGCGGCCGCTAAGAAAGAGGAAGTAAAGGAGGAAGAAACTCCGGTTGCCGAAGTCTCAAAGCCCGCAGAAGAACCGAAGCCAGTCGTTGAAGAAAAGCCGGCAGTAAAAGAAGCTCCAGTAGCAGCGGAACCGGTAGCTGAGAAGCAACCGGACACGCAGGATTTGATCAAAGGAAAGGCTGACAAACTGAAAGGATTGAAAGTTGTTGATAAGATCGAGCTGCCTGCAGAGCGCAAGAAAGAAACACCAGTTGCATCCTCAAGTGAAGCCAAAGATGACCGCAAGGGCAAGCGTCCTCGTAAGCGTATTGCATCCGATCCACCACAGGGACAACCAAATCAGCAGCAACAACAACGCGGAGCGCGCCCGCCACATCAGCAGAGAGGCCGCAGCCCACAGGCACCATTGCCAAAAAATCCGAAAGAAGAACCTTCCGAAAAGGAAATTCAGGATCAGATCCGCGCCACGCTTGCTAAGCTTAGCGGCGGTGGTAATAAAAAATCATCTGGTGCCAAATACAGACGTGAAAAGCGTCAAAACTATAACGAAGCACAGGAGCAGCAAATGCTGCAGGACCAACAGGCTTCGAAGACCCTTCGCGTTACTGAATTCATTTCAGCGAACGACCTGGCGTCGTTAATGAATGTTTCCGTAAATGAAGTGATCTCAACGTGTCTCGGCCTTGGTATGTTCGTATCAATCAATCAGCGCCTGGATGCAGAAGCTATCACAGTCATTGCAGACGAATTTGGATACGAAGTTCAGTTCTCGTCAAACGAAGATGAGCTTATCGTCCAGGAGGCAGCTGATGAAGAAGAAGAACTGGAGTTCCGTGCACCGATTGTTACCATTATGGGTCACGTTGACCATGGTAAAACATCATTGCTCGATTATATCCGCAACACAAAAGTAACAGCTTCCGAGGCAGGTGGAATTACCCAGCACATTGGTGCTTACGATGTAACCACAAAAAGCGGAAACAAGATTGCATTTCTCGATACACCAGGTCACGAAGCTTTTACCGCTATGCGTGCACGCGGTGCGAAGCTGACAGACATTGCCATTATTGTGGTAGCTGCTGATGATGATGTAATGCCGCAAACAAAAGAAGCGATCAACCACGCGCAGGTTGCAGGCGTACCGATCGTCATTGCCATTAACAAAGTTGATAAGCCATCTGCGAATCCTGATAAGATCCGCGAGTCGCTTTCTAAGAACAACATCCTTGTTGAAGAGTGGGGTGGTAAGTATCAGTGCCAGGAAATTTCTGCAAAGTCAGGAAAAGGTATTGAAGACTTGCTTGAGAAAGTGTTGCTGGAAGCTGAATTGTTGAACCTGAAGGCAAATCCGAACAGATCCGCCCAGGGTTCCATCATTGAAGCTTCGCTTGATAAAGGACGCGGCTACGTCGCAACGGTAATGGTGCAGAGTGGAACGCTTAAAATTGGTGACATCATGCTTGCCGGCGCAAACTATGGCCGCGTAAAAGCAATGTTCGAGGATACAGGCAAGAAGATTACAGAGGCAGGGCCTTCAACACCAGTTGTCGTATTAGGACTTGATGGTGCTCCTCAGGCGGGCGAAAAATTCAATGTGATGGAAACTGACCGCGAGGCACGCGAACTCGCGACCAAGCGCAGCCAGCTATTACGTGAGCAGAGCATGCGCACCAAGAAGCACATTACGCTTGATGAAATTGGTCGTCGTCTGGCGATCGGTAGCTTCAAGCAGCTCAACGTAATTGTAAAAGGTGACGTTGACGGTTCTGTTGAAGCGCTTTCAGATTCATTGTTAAAACTTTCAACGCCTGAGGTACAGGTAGCAATTATTCACAAAGGCGTTGGTCAGATTTCCGAGTCGGATGTATTGCTTGCTTCAGCATCCGATGCGATCATTCTTGGTTTCCAGGTTCGCCCTTCATCTCCAGCGAAACGCATCGCCGAGAATGAAGAAATTGAGATACGCCTGTATTCGATCATATACGATGCAATCAACGAAGTGCGGGATGCGATGGAAGGTATGCTTGCACCGCAGGTTGAGGAGGTAATTACCGGTAACGCTGAAGTGCGTGAGGTATTTAAGATTTCTAAGGTTGGAACAATTGCTGGATGTATGGTTACAGACGGCATTATCAAACGTGCAAATCCTATCCGCATCATACGCGACGGTATTGTTCTCTATCAGGGCAAGCTTCATTCACTCAAGCGTTTCAAAGACGATGCAAGTGAAGTCAGATCTGGTTTTGACTGCGGTATCGGTATCGACGGATTCAACGACATGCAGGTAGGCGATGTCATAGAGAGCTACGAAAACAGAGAAGTAAAACGAACGTTATAATCAACGAATCGTAGAGAGGATAAAAAAAGGGCGCGGTAATCGTGCCCTTTTTTTCGTTGGTAAGAATGCAGTCAGTTACGGATGCCTGTAAAATGTTTTGCTTACGATCCGCCAGCCCTCTGTGAACTTATAAAGCACGAGATAATCTGTAAACGTCTTCTTCCCTTCCCGGAATAGTTCAAGCTTCACAACGGCTGCATTTCCGGTAACATCAACGTTCAGAAACTTCCCTTCTGTTTTTGCCGGCGGAGCGACATTGTTTGCTTTTGCTTTTTCAAGATTCGCTATCCAGTCTTCAATCGCAAGCGGTTTAATTTCATTGTCGGAGAGCCTGAGCATGTTAAAGGAAGGATGGAATCCTTTGCGGATATCTTCAACGTTTCCGCGATTTTGGATGCCTTCGATGTATGCAGAACTGACGACAGCTTTGATTGCTTCTTCATCGGATGGCTGTGCAAACGCAAATTGCGAGACTGACACAAATAACAATAGAAGTACGGTACGCATAGATTTATTGGTTTGAAAGATTATACTCGTTTCAATATGAATAGTTACGAATCTATGACGAAACACCTCATTGCGTTTGTGAGCGGATAAAATAAAAAATCCCGCCACGCGGCGGGACCTCTCATTTGCAAGCAGAGAGCGCATGCGCATTTGGTTATAAGCTGCGCATTACGATTTTCAATTATTTGTTAAAGTCGACTGTTGGGGCTGTTTCAGCACCAGCCGATGCTTCAAATCCCTTTCTTACGGCAAACTCCTCGCCATCACCGAAAAAATTAAGTGCCATTCTCTTGAAATAGCCGCGAACGAAAGTATTGTACTTTGCTACCGCTGCATTGAAGCGCTGACGTGCAACGTTAATTCTGTTTTCAGTTCCTTCCAGCTGTGCCTGCAAATCCTGAAAGTTTTCAGTCGAGCGAATTTGCGGGTATGCTTCGAACGCCAGGTTGATGGCAGTATTAATTTTCCGCCCAGCGATCTCCAGATCTTCAGGCGTACGCGCACCAACGATGCCCGCTCTGGCCTGCGTTACCTGCGTTAAAATTTCTTTCTCATTTTCGGCTGCGCCCTGTACAGTTGCTACCAGGTTAGGTACGAGGTCTGCGCGGCGTTGGTATGCAGCCTGAACATCATTCCATTCGTTGTTTACCTGCTCCTGCGCGGCTACCGCGTTGTCATAAATTCCGGTTCCCCACATAAAAAACCCGATCACGAACAGTAAAATAACCCCGACTATAACGAGTGTTGTAATTAGTCCTTTACTCATAAAAGATTGTTGTTTGAGCGGTGAAATTAGTTAAAAAAAGAAATATCAGCTGATTTACAATCCCCGAAATAGCATTAATGCGAAGCCCCTTCGGTCATCTTTTCGGCGCTATCTGCAATGCGCAGCTGTTCGATGAATTCGTCAATCTCACCATTCATGATAGCTGGAAGATTGTGTTGCGTAAATCCGATCCGGTGGTCTGTAACGCGGCTCTGAGGATAATTATAAGTCCTGATTTTTTCCGAGCGGTCACCGCTTCTCACGAGTGATCTTCTTGCAGCGCCAATTTCCTTTTCCTGCTTTTCAACTTCCATTTCATACAGCTTCGTCTTCAGCATCTGCATGGCACGTTCGCGGTTTCCATGTTGCGAGCGCTCTACCTGGCATGTAATGACGATACCGGATGGCTTGTGCGTAAGCTGAACCTTCGTTTCCACCTTGTTAACGTTTTGTCCGCCGGCACCACTTGATCGCGCTGTTTGAACTTCAATGTCGGCCGGGTTGATCACTACATCCCCAACTTCATCAACTTCGGGTAACGCAACGACAGATGCTGCCGAGGTATGTACCCGTCCCATTTGTTCGGTTGCCGGCACACGCTGAACACGATGTACCCCAGACTCAAATTTTAACAGTCCATACGCGCCGTCTCCAGTAACGCTGCTGATAACTTCTTTATAGCCGCCGGCCGTTCCTTCGGTTACGTCCATGACAGTCATCTTTAAGCCTTTTCGGTCACAAAACCGTTGATACATCCGCCAGAGATCGCCGGCAAAAATCGCCGCTTCGTCGCCGCCGGTACCCGCCCGGATCTCCAGGAGAACATTCTTATCGTCGTTTGGATCTTTGGGAATCAATAATTCCTTAATCTCGGACTCAAAGCCTTCGATCTTCGGCGTTAGTTCATCGATTTCCATCTTCGCCATCTCCCGCAGTTCAGCGTCCTTTTCTTTTTCGAGCACTTCTTTTGCCTGTTGCAGATGCTGTGACGCCTTGCTGAATTGGTTGTATTTTTTAACAATCTTCTCCAGGTCTTTATATTCCTTACTCAGCTGCGAAAATTTCTTCATATCGGACACCGTAGCAGGTTGTGCCAGCAGTTGCCCTACCTCTTCGAAGCGCAGTTTTATTTCTTCAAGTTTTTCGATCATAATGCGAAATGCAGCATCAAAGTTATTACAAAAAAGTGATTACCTCACCCGATGTTACTAACGACGAACTTTGATATTGAATATTGTACACGCAATTTTGCAACATGAAGAAATTCTTGATATTCCTTGCTGCTGTGTGTGTTGTTGCCTGTGGTGGTAAACTGTCAGAAGAGCAACGAAAAGAAATGCGTGAACAGATGGAGCTTCACAAGATCAGGAAGGTTTCTGAAGTTCAGATTACCGAAGCGGCTTATGCGGAAGGACGGAAAATAATCGCGTTAATTAATGATAACCCATCCGATTCCATCAAAATCGATTCGCTGATCAAAGCGTCTGGCGGACGCGTTCGTTGGGTGGCGCCGAAAAGCACAAACGCCCATCTGCTGGAGCAGCAGCTCGTAGAAGCCTATTTAAATAATGAATCCGCGAACATGCAGGACAATGTTCAGAAGTTCAGGAACGGAGCGATTGAATCGGATTCAATCCTCTATACATTCCCCGTGATGATAAAACGTGCAGATGGCTCGGATGAATTAAAGGGCGTGTGGAACATCTGGTTGTCAAAAAAGCAATTGATTCTCGGGATGTTTCACGACTGAGGATTATAACGCCTTCACTTTTTTGTAACGCCAGCAATCAACAATGTGATCATTAACGAGCCCACACGCCTGCATGTGGGCATATATGACCGTGCTGCCAACGAATTTAAATCCCCGTGCAAGCAGGTCTTTGCTTAGCGCGTCAGATTCTTTTGTAGTGGCGGGTACTTCTTTCAGCGACTTCCATTTATTGGTAATTGTTTTTCCGTTCACGAACCGCCAGATATAATTGTCGAATGATCCGAATTCATCCTGGACTTCAAGGAAGCGTTGTGCATTATTTACCGCTGCGTTTACTTTCAGCCTGTTGCGGACTATACCAGGATCCAGAAGTATTTTTTCAATCCTGGCTGGCGTGAATCGCGCGACTTTCTTTACGTCAAAATCTGCGAATGCTTTGCGGTATCCCTCGCGCTTTTTCAAAATCATCGACCAACTAAGGCCGGCTTGCGCGCCTTCCAGGATGAGAAACTCAAAGTGAATACGATCATCATGGACGGGAACACCCCATTCCTCGTCGTGATACCTGATGTACTGATCAAATTTGAGACACCATCCGCAACGAGTTACTTCTTTTGCCATATCGAAAGTTTTTCACTGCAATATCTGCAGGCTGATCTGGAAAAACGCGCGTCGGTTGAAAAAGTTATGCCATCGTTACGAGTGCTGTGTTTCAGTTCGTTTACTTGATTGATGAATAGCAAGACGAAGCTATAATTTGTGGATAACTTGTGGATTTGTGGACAACGTGCAAAAAAATTTATTCAATTTCCTCGGATATTACCCCTAATTGAGTTATAGGAATAGCGGACAGATGGATTGCGTACGGTTTTTGCGCGTAAGCGTATCATTCTCACTAATTTCCTTACATGGAAGAACTAAGATTCAGAGACCTGCTCATGAAAGTGCCAACGCGTTTGACCCGCGCTTCAATTAATTGACTTTTTCGGTGAATTTGTGGACAGAAATGTACAAACCTATGAAAGTATACGCTTCACTCATCCTTACAGCACTGGCAGGTCTCAGCTATGGCCAATCCTTCGAAAGCAAAATACGCGAGCTTCAGATTGAGCTGATCACACCGACCAAGCCCATCGCAAATTATGTCAAGGCCGTGCGATCAGGTAATCTCATTTTTCTTGCAGGTCACGGTCCGACATTGGCGGATGGAGCCATGATCATCGGTAAAGTCGGAAAGGATCTCACAATCGAAGAAGGAGCAAACGCTGCGCGCGCGACAACCATTTCTCTGCTTTCATCCTTAAAGGCAGAGATTGGTTCACTTGACAAAGTGAAGCGTATTGTAAAAGTGAATGGATGGGTTAATTGCACTTCCGATTTCACCGATCAGCCGAAAGTGATGAATGGATGCTCGGATTTACTCGTCCAGATCTTCGGCGAAAGCGGAAGGCATGCCCGCACATCGCTCGGAACGAACGCGCTTCCGATGAACATTGCCGTTGAGATTGAAATGGTTGTTGAAGTTGAATGAAATCAAAAGGGGACTTTCACTGAAACATGAGCTCATAAACGGAATAGTGTTCGCCATTCATGCCCATTGATTCGTAAACCTTTTGCGCGCGTGTGTTAGTCTTATCGACATAAAGTCGCAATCCTGCAATTCCTGAATTTTTGGCCTGCTGAGAGATGTGCTCAAACATCAACTTAAAAACACCCTTTTTTCTGTAAGCATCCACGACATAAACTGATTGCAGCCACCAAATCATTCCATTGCGCCAATCGCTCCACTCGTATGTGATCATGTGACATCCGACAATGTGGTTATTATCAACCGCGATGTTGTAAAAGCCTTTCGATGGATCTGATAACAGCGATTGAATTCCTTTCGTTAAAATTTTTACATCGAGTTGAAGATTTTCGGTTTCGAGCGCCAGTCGCACCTGAAAATCAACCAGGGTTGAAATATCTTCGACTGTTGCTTTTCGAATCGTGATCATTGCTAACGAACAGGTTAATTCAATGCTTGTTTGATGTCATCGATCAGGTCGTTGGCATCTTCTATTCCAACAGAAAAACGAACGAGGTTTTCTGTTACACCGATTGTCTTCCGATCCTGATCACTCATTTTCGAATGCGATGTTCTGATCGGCGATGTAATGGTTGACTCAACGCCACCGAGACTGATCGCTCTGCGGATCATTTTTAAGTTCGCTAAAAATTCGTGCGGCTTATTCTTCACCTCGAATGACAACATTCCTCCAAAGCCGCCGGGCATTTGTGCTTTCGCAATTTCATATCCAGGATGATTTTTCAATCCTGGATAATACACTTTTCCTATACGGGAATCGGTGGATAAAAACTCAGCAATGGTGTGCGCATTGTAATTTTGCTGGCGTACCCGCAAAACGATTGTCTTCAGACTCCTCTCAACAAGCCAGCATGTTTGCGCATCCAGCGATCCACCGAAATGAATGGCGCTTCCCCAAATCTGGGATGTTAATGTTTTTGAGGCAAGCACTGCACCACAACAGATGTCGCTATGGCCGCCGATGTATTTTGTTCCGCTGTGGGCAACGATGTCGATACCAAGATCAATAGGATTCTGGTTGACCGGAGAGGCGAACGTGTTATCGATAATTGTAATGATGCCATACTTTTTCGCGATGGATGCAACGGCACGGATATCGGTTATCTTCAACGTGGGGTTCGATGGCGTTTCAATGTAAATGACCCTCGTCTCTTTCGTAATCGCTTTCTCAAAATTTTCAGGGTTGCCGCCATCCACCATTGTGTACGACATGCCATATCGCGGAAACTCATTGACAACGGCGTGGTGCGTTCCGCCATAAAGATCACTTTGAAAAACAGCGTGATCTCCCTTTTTCATCATCGCGAAGAGTGCGGTGAGAATTGCTGCCATGCCGGAGCTGAATACAACGCCGTCTTCCGCATTTTCAAGCGCAGCGAGTTTCTCGATAACTGATTTGTTATTTGGCGTGTTAAAATAACGGGGGTACATATTTCCCTCCTCGTAATCGTATGCGGACGAAGGATATATGGGATTTACGGTCCCCTTGAATTGCGGATCACCGGGAGAGCCGGCGTGAACGCTTTGTGTAAGTTTTGATGACGAAATTTTTCCAGCCATAGTTAAATGATTTCAAAGATAGTTACTTCGCAATAGCGTTCAATATGCAAGTAGCTAGGGTATACAAAGTATTATGGATTCATTATTAGAAAGAGTTCAAGCATTATCGCTTATCGCTATTCTCTCGTATTCACTTCCGGTAATTCTTGTTTCATTTATCCGGAAACGAGAGAGCACCGAAAACTGGCTTATGGTATGCTTTGCCTATTCACTTGTGAGTGAAATTTGCGCGCTAACCCTGATGTATTTTCGGTTTAATCCAAACTACGCCGTTAACCAATATAACCTTCTTAGCTCTTTTTGCCTCTTCGCATTCTTCTACCACGCGATTCCTGGCGGCAAGTCCAAATGGGCATTTGTAATTCCTGCAGCAATTATTTCTGTGGCCGTCTGTTTTACGTTTTTCAGGTATGGCGTCGATGGTCACATAAGCTATACAATGGCCTTGCAGTCGATAGCAATAATTGCATACAGCCTGATCTATTTTTATCGGACAATGAAGGAGCTACCTGATGGGGAAATTTCAAAACAGCCGATGTTTTGGATTATTTCGGGTTT
>DASPJN010000254.1:0-73010 GCA_035628595.1 Chryseosolibacter sp. | reverse complement strand
AAAATACGACCCCAAGCAGGGAGAATATTTCGGGCCTTATTCGAGTGTCGTAGCAATGAAAAATGTTCTCGACCTCATTCACAAACTGTACTCAATCAGAACATGCAGCCTGCTGTTGAATCAGCAACAAATAGAGCAGGGCAAGTTTAAAGTATGCCTCGAATACCACATCGGTAATTGCAAAGCACCATGTGTCGGAATGCAAAACGACGAGCAGTACAGCGAGGAAATTGAAGAAGCACGAAACATCCTCAAAGGCAATATCAATATTGTTTACAACCACTTCAGGCATCAAATGCATGATGCCTCTGTAAATATGCAGTTCGAAAAGGCACAGCGCTTCAAGGAAAAGCTCGATACACTTGAACGTTTTCAAACAAAATCGTTGGTTGTAAACCGCGCTATTACAGATACCGATGTTATGACAATCACCTCGACAGGTGAATACGCGTACATCAATTATCTGCAGATCAAGGAAGGGGCGATCGTCTATTCAAAGACGGTCGAGGTGAAAAAGAAGGCCGATGAAACCGACGAGGATATTCTGAGTTTCGTCGCGAGCGAATTACGTATTGGCGATAACCTCGAAATCCTTACTAACATCCCAATCACGATTCTTGACGATGAAGTCGAAAACAACGTTCCGAAGATCGGAGACAAAAAGAAGTTGGCATTGCTTTCGCTGAGAAACGGATTGGAGTTAAAAAAGGATAAGGAAATTTTACGCGAGGGCAAAAAATCAAAGCAGCTCGAGATATTATCGATACTCCAAAAGGATCTTCAGATTCAAAGTTTGCCACGCGTAATTGAGTGCTTCGACAATTCCAACTTCCAGGGGACGACGCCGGTCGCGTCAATGGTGCGATTCGTCAATGGCAAACCCGACAAGAAAAACTATCGCCACTTCAATATCAAAACCGTCGAAGGACCGAACGACTTCGCATCAATGCGGGAGATTGTCGGAAGACGGTACAAGAGAATTCTCGACGAAGCGGGTGAGCTTCCAGACTTCATACTCGTCGATGGAGGAAAGGGTCAACTAAGCAGCGCCTGCGAAGCGCTTAAAGAAGTCGGACTGTATGGCAAAGTTCCGATTGCGGGCATTGCAAAAAAACTCGAAGAGATTTATTATCCGGAAGACCCATTCCCTCTTCATATCAACAAGAAATCGCCCGGTCTCATGCTTTTACAGCAGATACGTGATGAAGCACACCGATTTGCCATTACTTTTCACCGCCAGAAACGCAGCAAGGCAACGATCAAAACAGAGTTAGAAGAACTAAAAGGGATTGGTCGACAAACGGCTGACAAATTGCTACGTGAATTTAAATCCGTAAAGAAAATCAAGGAAGCGCCGATGGAAGACTTGATTAAGTTGGTCGGACAACAAAAAGCGGAACTTATCAAAGGCTTAAAATAAAAAAAAGGAGATCCGAGGATCTCCAATTCTTATTATTATAACAAAGTTGAACTTAGAACTCCCAAAGATTGTGTTCGCGTTCCATTAACTGCATCTCCGCCCACTCAGTCGCCCAAACACCTTCCTGATATGGTCTGCCGTTACCAGCATAGGTATCGAAAATTGTTTCGTTATCAGGATTTTCAACTTTCCTAATCGTACTGTGGAAGAGTCTCAAAAGGAAGGCATCGGCAAAATTCTTGTTTTGTGCTGTGTTCTGACGATTAAACCAAACCGCTTTCTCCGGATGATTCCTGAAAATTCTCTCCAGGTCTTTATACTTGAACCATCCAAGTTCCTGATCATACCCGACGTCGGTATTCGCGCCCGGAACAATCAACTGAATCGCCTGAATGTCGTAGTATAAACGTGAGCGACGCTTATCAAAAATAATGTCCTCCACCATACGCAAAACCGTGATGTCAGCCGGCAAATAAGGAACAGCTGCGCCTGCAGTAGTTACAGCCCACTCGAGGGTTGACGTTTCAGGATTCTTCCCGGTGGTATTCTCAAGCGCATTGTAATTCCTACCATTGTAGCTTACATAGTCGCCCGAAAAATAACTTGCCGTCGGGTCCCACGCCGGATATTGCGTACCCTGCGTTCTGATCAAGCCGTCGAGGAATTTGGCTTTGTCCTTTTTCGTCGTCAAAGAATCGCTAGCATATATATCTGTCAATTCACCCGACTGCACCGCGTCGATTATAAACTTAGTGATCTGTCCGTTGTTCGAAAAAAATCCTTTGTTCTGCTTCTCCTTCAGGTCAATAGTTCTCCAAACGCGAACCTTCGTGTGCTGTTCGTACTTAGGAATCGGATTCAGAGAATTCGGGTTGTATTGCTCCTCCAATTCCGCACGGTAAGCCCCAGTCACCTCAGACGGCTCCACTTCTGCCTGTGCGAATAAGCCCGTTACACCCAGAGAAAGTACAAATCCAAATAAGATTCTTTTCATTGATTTTAATTTAGCGGAACTCTATAGATCTCAGAACGTACTTCAACGCGTTCTTCTTCATTTTTATATGTACGGCGGATCACATTCTCGATTTCAATCACCAGCAAATCACCAGCCTTGAATTGTGAGCGCCATCTTCCTACATCAACATTCTCATTTGTAAACTCGCCTTTATTGATCGCAGATCCATTTCTTACGTGTGCAACAGTCATCTTCCTGATACGGTAGTTTGCATCAGCGGGAACTTCATTCTTGAAGTTCTCTTCAGCCTCAGCAACCACACGAAGACCTACCAATGCGCTTCCGCGAACACCATTCTTCATATCGATGTCACGGTTGTTGTTGTCCTTAACAACATAGCGCGGACGTGGAATCGGCTTTACATCGAAGTTCACAGATCCAAGCGTAGCGCCTGAGTTAGCAACAGTTACCTTCACCTGACGTGACTTCGGAATGATTGTAACTTTTTGCGGTTTGTCACCTTTGATAAGTTCTCCACCTGCTGTCGTGAACGAAGGATTGTAGTTTGTTCCAAGCGACGGAACTTCAATATTCACGCTATTACCACAGTTCATGTAAAGCGTAGGCGCCTTACCCGTTGTAACTTTAATAACAGGTTCAGCTACGAAGTATTCGATTTCCTGAACAAGCGCAGTATCAGGTAGCTGAATCTTAGTTGAAAAATGCTTCTTGGCCAAGCCAGTCGCCGGATCATATCCACCCCCTTGCGCTGTGAATTTGATTTTACCCATTTTCACGCCAGTCGCATCGTCAAAAAGGTCAAGTTTCTGCCCATCCTTATACATTTCAGGAATGAAAGAAGAGGATGAAGCCGAAATGAATAAATCAGCCTCATAAGTAGCACCAGCTGCAACAACAGATTGCTTGGCGCGTACCATCGGCACAATATTATCGAAGCTTACTTTACCAACACCTGCTTGTTTCAACAGCTCATCGAGAGCTCTTGTTTCGTACTCAAGAATTTCCGTTTGAATCTGCGTAACAGAAGCAAGAGCTGCAATTACCGGCGTGTTTTCAAACGTAAATGTCAAGAAATCCTTATTTGCATGATCTGTATCTCCGGCAAACATTTCCATGTCTTTCGGTGCACGCGCCAGCGTTGGGAACTCCTTGTCGCCTAGACCTGAGTATTCCTTGAGTTTTGCGACATAATCATTCAGCATTGTCTCAAACTTCTTTCCTTCCGGATTCTTCATCATGAAAGACGCCACCTTGGAACTGTGGTCGTTGATGATCTTCTCATCTACCTTGTCAGATCCAGACATCTCCATGAACCGCTTTTTCAATTGTTCGATATATGCTAAAGTCGAGACGGTAAGGTCGCGCACTTTTTGTGCATTCTCCTTAGCGTGAACAACCCTTGCATTCTGGCTCTTGCCTGCTTCCTCGATAATCGCTCTCAGTGCATGTCTGTTCTTCTCGCCACCCTGATGCAACATCTCTGTAAGAGTAGCTTCGATGATGGCGAATTTTTCCAAAACTGCATTACTAACCTGCAGCGCAAGAAGAGCCGTGAGTACCAAGTACATCATACCGATCATCTTCTGCCTGGGTGTTTCCTTACCTCCTGCCATATTCTATGTTTATTTGAATATTTCGTTTATAAAGAATCAAATTACTTACTGCTGCCCTTCATAGCAGTCAACATGCTGCCATAAACATTATTGAGCGCAGAAAGATTGTCAGTGAGCTTGCCAAGTTCACCAGTGAATTTCGCTGTGTTATCACCCACCTTCGAAAGACCCTGCATTGCGCCAGTAAGACTCTCATAAAACTTGTTCATGTTCTTCACGTGTGCATCAGCATCTTTCAACTCCATTTCATATACTGAATTCAAAGCAGCAAGATTCTTCGTTACTTTTTGAACCTGTGTATGATACTCTCCTGCATCTTTTGACGCATCTGCCATAGACGAAACTGCCTTAATTGCAACATCGTATGACTTGTTCATTTCGGCAAGTGACTTAGATGCAGTCTGAACGTTCTTTGCGTAATCGTTCGTTGCTACTGCGGCATCAGAAAGAGTTGACATCTTCTTTGCAGATTCTGCAAGGTTGTTCAATCCTTTACCAAGGCTATCAAGCAACTCAGGGCCTATTTTGGCCTTTTCAAGGGAGACATCCAATTGCTGTGTAAGAGATGCAGTCGGTTTATTGCTTAAACGTGGAGTAGATACTGCTGGTGCTTCATATTCTTCAGCCAACTCCGGGTAAACCTTTGACCAATCCACTTCAGCATGCGGTGGTTCAAATGCACTTAAGAAAAATATACCAGCTTCTACCGAAAGTCCAATCATCAACATTTGGTCAGCTCCCTCAATGTGAAGAATCTTAAAGAGAGCACCAATAATTACAACCGCCGCACCGATACCATACACTTTCGGCATTATGGTTTTGTACATAAGCTCCGT
Source organism: Chryseosolibacter sp. (assembly GCA_035628595.1). GTDB lineage: Bacteria > Bacteroidota > Bacteroidia > Cytophagales > Cyclobacteriaceae > Chryseosolibacter. The sequence goes on along the minus strand of DASPJN010000254.1, from coordinate 68,165 downwards.
GAATCCGCCTTTTTTCTTGCTCATTTTAGTAAGGTTTAAGTTCTATACTTTGATAATATAATAATACAATTTAGTGTTTACGTTCTAAAATTCCTGTCCTGATGAACGACCAAGATGTGTCATCGCGCAACGGAACCCGATATAGGCACGCGTTGAATCCCGGAATTCATATGCGCGTGTTCCAGTCTCCAGATAATATGCAACATCTTTCCATGAACCTCCTCTCACAACTTTCTTCGGCGGAACCCGAGGATTGTAAGAACTGCTTTCAGGATTCGTTCTCTCATCAATATACTGCGGGTTCAAATCCCAAACGGTTGGAACAGACGCTGGATTAAAATCGTCGAGACACCATTCAGAAACATTTCCGGACATGTCATATAATCCATAATCGTTAGGAAAGTATGATTGCACAGGAGAACTATAAGCGAAACCATCGTCATAAAAGTTCCCGCGGCCTGGCTTGAAATTCGCGAGCATACAACCCTTGGAGTTTCGTACATACGGATTACCCCAGGGATACTTTGCCATGTCACGGCCGCCACGGGCAGCATACTCCCACTCTGCCTCAGAAGGCAATCTGAATTCCGGCATTGGGAAATCGCCGATACTCTTTCTGTAATCGTTCAGGTACGCGGTTCTCCACTTGCCGAAGAAAACAGCAGCATCCCAATCAATACCAACTACAGGGTAATCATCGTAACCTGGATGCCAGTAATAATAATCCTGGATAGGGTCGCCCATGTGGTGCGCAAAATCTTTCACCCACGAAGCGGTATCAGGATAATAAAGTAGTCTGAAAGTTTCAGCATCAACTGTTTCGAATCCTTCGATGCTTCCGTTGTCTACAAGGAAAAAGTTTGTGAACTGACGGTACTCGTTATTTGTAATTTCGGTATCATCCATGAAAAATGAGCCGATTGTAACTTGCTTATTAAAATTGATTTGGGTCGACGCGGGATCTTCATCAGCCTGGCCCATATGAAAAGTACCGGCAGGTATTGGCACCATTCCGTATGGAATTGTCATGACCCAGCCCTCTCTTCCCGGAACACCAACTACTTCACCCTGATCGCCGCCTCTTTTCCCTCCAAGGCCGAGCAGACCACAGGCGCTGGCAAGCGCCCCTGCGAAGATTAAAACTAGTTTAGAAGATACCGATCTATTCATACAATATTTGAAAGATTACAGACTCGAAAGATAAAGGATATGTTGCGATTTTTAAAAATTGATTTCCAAATTCAATAAAAAGTTCTCAAAAGGCAAACTTATTGTCGCTTAATGCCGATACCTCGGCGTTCTTACAACCTTTTTACCGGTACCCGGATTAACGGGAAGTTGGTAACTGATCATCATCTCATGCGAAAAATTTTCTTTTGCTTCACGGTCCTTAACCACAACGTCGATCGCATAGCCTAATCTCAATGATCTGTCTTTCAAAAAACTATAACCAAGCAAAACATTGGCTGCCTCCGATTGTCTAAACGACAAACCGGCCCACATCTTATCTTTCAAAGTGGCAATAATTCCAAGATCGAAAGAATATTCCTTTAAGTCGGTTTTAACGAGGATAGACGGACTGACTTTCAGGTCGAAGTTCACCTCGTGAAAATAGCCTGCGGTGAAATTCATGTGATTCTCAAGTGCATTTCGGGATTTATTAACACCAAAATCGAACTGAGACCTCAAAAGATGGTTGACAGAAAGCCCAGCATAGTACTTTTCGGATCTGTAAAAAAGACCGAAGCCGAGGTCTGGCAAAATCTGTGAAACTTTTCCTTCATTGATCAATTCGTCGCCCTGATCAATGTATCGGTAATGTCTGCCATTGATTGACATTGAGTAAACTCCGGCCTTCAAGGCGATGCTTAACTTGCTGTCCTTAATGCCAAGATGATAAGCATACATTGTTTGAATCTCATTGTTGGTTTGCGGACCCAGTTTATCTGATGTAGCATAAAATCCGAAACCGCTTCTGAGTTTGAAAACTGGCGTAGTGAAGTTCACCATTTGAGTTGTCGGGGCGCCACCATCGCCAAAGCTTGATTCATAACCCAACCACTGACTGCGGTGAAAGACTGTCACTTGAGTAACCCCATCGACGCCTGCGTAGGCTGGCGTGAGGTAAAGGTTATTGAACATGTATTGGGTGAATTGCGGATCCTGCTGAGCATAGCCTGATACCCAAGACAAAACTATCAACAGAGTATAAAAAATGCGGTTCAGCATCAAGGTTAAAAAATAGGATTTAAAGTAAACTCTTTTTTACGACACTTTCAATCGGCATGTAATTAAAGTGTAATAAAATACAGCTCTTCGTAAAATCCAAGAAATGAAGCTGTTACTTAACTCCGTTTGCCTTTTTAATGTACAGTTCAAGAGCCCCGGTCATAGATGGAGCATTGGGTAATGGAGCTTCAATATCGAGAATCAGACCCGCATCCCGCACTGCCTTTGCTGTCGTAGGACCGAACGCGGCAATCCGAGTATTATTTTGTTTAAATTCTGGAAAATTAACATACAACGAGTTTATTCCAGACGGACTAAAGAAGGCCAGTATATCGTAAAACACCTCTTTAAGATCCGATAAGTCGGCCGCGACAGTATGATAAATGATGGCTTCAGTATACTGGAACCCGTTGTTTTTCAAGAAGTCTGGAATGTCATTTTTGCGGATGTCCGAACACGGAAAAAGATACTTCTCGGTCTTATGCTTTTTTAAAATCTCAAGAAGATCTTGTGCCGTTTTCAGGCCAGTGAAAATCTTGCGCTTGCGAATGACGATATACTTTTGAAGGTAGTTTGAGGTTTGCTCAGATATGCAAAAATATTTCATATCGGCAGGCATTTCAATCTTCAACTCCTGACAAATATGAAAGAAATGATCCACAGCGTTTCTGCTGGTGAAAATTATCGCCGTGTGCTGAAGGATGTCAATTTTTTGTTTCCGAAACTCTTTAACAGGAACAGGTTCAACCTGAATAAAAGGTCTGAAATCGATTTTGAGATTATACTTTTCAGCCAGCTTTATGTAAGGGGAATTTGCATCTGCAGGGGCTTCTTGGGTAACGAGAACGCTTTTTACTTTTCGCATTCTGTCAGTAGCGGTTTCACTCATATCAGCACTAAAAAACTAGGTCTATTCTTATCTGAAAAGTACCTTGATAGTAATTATCAAGGGTATTACTTCGGTCGCACAAATGTAAGAAAATAAATGGAACATCGTGTGCTGGCTGCGATTCGCGAGTTTGAAAAACGCCAGGATGATCCATACGGTAAAAAATGAAGCGAGAATTGTAAGCAGTGTAACATACAAATCCGATTCATATTTTCTGTTAATGAAAAAAGCAAAGGCAACAACGGATAATATACTGGTCAGAACCAAAATCAGCCTGATCCAATTGAAAAAATGAGTGCCCGCCAAAGGTCTGATTCCGAAAAGTGACGCAAGAGAGAATATAACCACGAGTTTCACAATGAATAGCGACAACAACAACACGCTGAGTCCAAGCCATTGACCGGCCACCTGAATGAATGTGCTATGTTCGAATGGAAGCGCGATCTGAAAAGCATGTGGCAACATCGTAAACACAATCAGCAGGAAGTACCCAAGCAACAGGCTCGCGAATAAATAAAAACCAACGTTTGAACTAATCGCAACTCGTGAATGAGCTGGGTTGTCGTCCGAATCACGAAGCGATAAAATTCGGCCAACAGAAAAATAATCCGAAGACAACTTGCTGTTGGTTCGTAGCAATGCGACGAAAATAATAATCAGGATAAGGCCGGCTGCAGCTACAAAATCGCGGAAGTATGAAGACGGATTCGGCACGACAGCCGTCACATCCGGCATTTTCCATTCTACGATTTGTGAACTGAACCCTCGTGGATTGAATGCTTCCTGGTGAATCGCAATGTGAATTTCCGAAGAATAAAAAACCGATTTTAGACTGTCGATCGGTAGCAAACGTCCGCCGAGGGCTGAGAGAATCATTTTCCCGTTGATAAACACGTGGTACGTTCTTCCTGAGTTCAGCAGCAGGTATTTTCCTCCATATTGATTCAATTCCAGCGTGAAATGAATCGTCTCATTTATCTCAGAAGGATGGGCTGACATGGCACCATCCTCAAAAATCTTCCATTCATTTGACAGGTCCTTTACGACGACCCGCTGCTGACCAAAGAGATTCGGGAAGGCAAAAACGGTAATCAGAAATAGCGCACTACGAAACATGGTCGCAAAAGTATATAAGAATTCGCGGGTTTGAGAATAGACAACTAAGTTTGCAGGAATAATGGCAGGAGTCTACGTTCATATTCCTTTTTGCAAACAGGCTTGCTACTACTGCGACTTTCACTTTTCAACCAACAGCAGTGATCAGGATAAAATGACCGATGCAATTTGCCGCGAGTTGGGATTGCGCTCCGACTATCTTGGCGGCGAGGCACTTGAGACAATTTATCTTGGTGGCGGAACTCCTTCGCTTCTTTCGTCAACTAACCTTGAACGGATAATGCAAAGCATCAGACTTCACTATCCCGCAAAAGAGGTTATTGAAGCAACGTGTGAGGCAAATCCGGACGATCTCACGAAGGAGAATCTTTATGTTTTGAAGCAGCTGGGCTTCAACAGGCTTAGCATTGGCATACAGACGTTTAACGATGACATCTTACAATTCCTAAACCGGGCTCACAGCAGCAAGGTTGCCATCAACTCATACATGGATGCCCGGGAAGCCGGGTTTGCGAATATTTCAGTTGACTTGATTTACGCCTTGCCAGGTCAGTCAGAAGCAGACTGGATCCGGAACGTTAACATGTGTCTCGATCTTCATCCTGAACACATCTCTGCATATTCGCTTACCATTGAAGAGAAGACTGTTTTCGGTAAATGGGTGAAGGCGGGACGACTGAAAGCCCCGCCAGATTCAGTCGCTGCGCATCACCTCGAAATGCTGGTGGAAAAACTCACTAATGCCGGCTATGAGCATTATGAAGTCTCTAATTTTGCTAAGCCCGGATATTTTTCAAAGCACAATAGTAACTACTGGAGACAGCAGAAATATATTGGTGTGGGTCCAAGCGCACATTCGTACAACGGAACGTCACGCCAGTATAATATCAGCAACAATGCCTTATATATAAAAGCGCTTCTAGAAAATAAGATTCCCGCAGAGAAAGAGTTGCTTACGCGAAACGACCAGGTGAACGAATTCATCATGACAAGCCTGCGAACGCAATGGGGCTGCGACCATACGCAACTCAAGGAACTTTATAGTTATGATATTTTGGCGGAAAACAGCGACTATATTTCAGATCTTATTTCAAATGAAATGGCTTTCTGGCAAAATGGCTCGCTGACGCTGACGCGAAAAGGAATACTGCTAGCAGACAAGATTGCAAGCGATTTATTTTTGATCTGAACAAAACTACTTGCCCGACTTTACGTATTTTGCTTCTATGTTTATGGTTATGTCGCCAGAAGAGAAAAAGGTTTACATGTTATTAAAGTCAGTGATATTCCACTACCATGGACTTGATGAAATGGAACGGCACAACCTAGATCAAACGTCAGCTGAGCTTGATGCGGCAGAGGAGTATCAATGGGCGCTAAATTACATTGCCGAAAACTACGTAACCGCTTTTGACCGCGCGCGCGATTATCTCAACAACGTAATCGGCGATTACCCAAAAGAAAAACGTGTCGAGCTGATCAACATGGTCTGGCAGGCCAATAACCTAAAAGGCTATGTTACCGAAATGGAAGCGACAGCAATGCTTAAACTCGCAAAGGATTGGAACGTGCAGCGCGAATTGATAGAGTTAGTCCTTACTTAATTTTAGCCCACCAACATTCAGCTTCCTTTAACTATTTACGTTTGCCTATATTGGCAATTCATTAACTATGAGAACGAGCAAGAAAAAATTGGAAGAGGATCTCCTGAAGGAAGCACTTGAGGAAGAAAATAGAATCAGAACTGCATTCAAAGACAAGGACTGGGCAGAGATCAAAGGTGCAAACAGCTGGATGATCTTCAAAGTGATGTCAGAATTTGTTGAAGGCATGGAGAAGTTGGCCAAGATCGGTCCTTGCGTTACAATTTTTGGTTCCGCTCGAACGAAGCCCAGCAATCTGTACTACAAAATGGCTGAAGCGATTGCATATAAGCTCGTTCAGCATGGCTACGGCGTTATAACCGGCGGTGGTCCAGGTATCATGGAAGCAGGAAACAAAGGCGCGCACCGTGCTGGCGGGAAATCCGTCGGCTTAAATATCTTTCTTCCGTTTGAGCAACAGGGCAACATCTACATCGACAAAGACAAACTGATCACCTTTGACTACTTCTTCGTTCGCAAAACGATGTTCATAAAATACTCGCAGGGATTTATTGTGATGCCCGGAGGGTTTGGCACCCTTGATGAATTGGGCGAAGCATTGACACTCATTCAGACGAAAAAGATCGGGCGCTTTCCAATCGTGCTTGTTGGCAAGAAATACTGGCAGGGATTAATCGATTGGTTCAAGAAAGTTCTGGTGACAGAACGAATGGTGAACCCCGACGACATGGAGCTTTTTACCGTGGTTGATAAACCTGAGGATGCTGTAAAAGTAATTGACGAATTCTACTCGAAGTACCTGTTGTCTCCCAACTTTTGATGAAAGAACTTTCCAATTTTTTGTCGGTCGCCGCGCTGGTAATGCTGTTTGGATATATCGCCTACAATGAGCTCAGCCACAACACGCGTACTTTTAAAAAGAAAAAAGGTGACGTCGTTATATCCGATGAGAACACGGGCGACATCTTCATCGATGAAGAAATAACGGTTCCACTATCAGCCATCTCTTTTGATATACCTGAACAGGCGTCGTTCGCAGGTCAAAAGATGCCGCTTGATATTCCGGATGTGCGCGAACGCCTTGACAAAGAACTCCAGATCAACATTTACTGGCATAGCAACACAATCTTTCTGATCAAGCGAGCCAAGCGCTGGCTTCCTCAAATGGAAGAGATTTTGCGCGCCAACGGGATCCCGGATGATTTCAAGTATCTGCCATTAATAGAAAGTAATCTCATGAATGTTGTTTCGCCTAAAGATGCTGTAGGATTCTGGCAAATACTTGAAAGCAGCGGCAAAGAGCTTGGGCTCGAAATCACCAAGGAGGTCGATGAGCGTTATGACCCGCTGAAAGCAACAGGTGCCGCCTGCAAATATCTGCAGCAAGCTTATAACAGGTTCAACGACTGGACGATCGTGGCCGCTTCCTATAACCGCGGAATGTCAGGCATGCGACGTGCGCTTGAAGATCAGCAAGTTGATTCGTATTACGACTTGTACCTTAATGATGAAACCTCGCGATACGTTTTCAGAATCGTCGCGATTAAAGAGATCATCAACAATCCCGCAAAGTATGGCTTTAGAGTAAACACGGAACACTTGTATGATACTGAGCCTCTCCGATATGTAACGGTAAGCGAAACCATTCCCGATCTTGTCAGTTTCGCGAAGAAACACGGAGCCAATTACAAAATTTTAAAACGACACAATTCCTGGCTTCGCGAAGACCGGCTGACTGTGAGAAAAGGAAAGACATACAAAATTGCCTTTCCAAAATGATGATTGATTAATCGAACTCTGAAGGCTGAATTTGGACTTGAGCTTCAGTTGTTTCGGGCTTTGTCACCCAGAAATTGTTAAAACCTTCACCCACCTGGATGCTGATTTGTTGCAGCGCAAGCATTTCAAGAATTGCAAGAAAATTAAAGATCAACCCAAGACGCGAAGGGAACAGCTGTAACAACTCAGTAAATGCAAGTCGTGGTTTTTTGGCTAGTTCCTCTACAAGATATTTCTTCTGACCATCAACCGTGTACGGATATTGAATAACCTGATGGATAGGTTTATTTTTTTCGGCCTCAAATCGTTTTATGACTTTTTCGAAAACAGCCATCAGTTTAAAGACGGTCACATCCTGAAGTTCGGCTTCGACATTTGTGCTTTCGGCAAGCGACCGAAGTTCTTTAACTAGGTTACCTCTTTTCTCTTTCATCAATTCCGATTCCTCCATTTTCTGGAAGGTATCGACAACTGATTTGTATTTCTTGTACTCGAGCAGGTGCTTAACAAGTTCTTCTCGCGGATCGACTTCATTTCCTTGCTCATCTATCTGAGGCCGCGGCAACAACATCTTAGATTTAATCCGCATCAGCGTTGCCGCTACGAGAATAAATTCGCTTGCTACTTCGATATTCAACCTTTCCATCTGGTGGATGTAATCAAGAAAATCTTTCGTGATCTTTGATATCGGAATGTCATAGATATCAAGCTCATCACGTTCGATAAAAAAAAGTAACAAGTCAAACGGCCCTTCAAACAGGGGAAGTTTAACTTCGAAGTTCTCTTGTGTAGTCATACGGGAGGACAAAAATACCGGAAAAAACTGACGGTCGGGCTCAAAATTTTCACAGAATATGAAATTGTCTTTGAATTATCTAAGTTATACCATAAACCATTATTTTTAGCACATAATTTCGGGAACAGTTACCTTAATTACTTGTTTTTAAATTAGTTAAAACCAATCCAGATGCTCATTACTCCCGGAAAGCTGCTTTCACAAATTAACTCACCGGCTGATCTTAAAAAGCTGGAGAAAGCAGAACTGGTGCAATTGTCTGACGAATTGCGACAATTTATCATTGATAACGTGTCGGTATATGGTGGCCATTTCGGCGCGAGTCTCGGCGTTGTGGAACTCACAGTCGCGTTGCACTATGTATTCAACACACCGTATGATCAACTCATTTGGGACGTCGGGCACCAGGCATATGGTCATAAAATTTTAACCGGCAGGAGAGACAACTTTCATTCGAACCGTCTGTATGGCGGACTTTCGGGTTTTCCGAAAATAAAAGAAAGCGAATTTGATGCGTTCGGTGTCGGACATTCATCGACCTCTGTTTCTGCTGCCCTTGGAATGGCGGTTGCTTCCAACTACCTCGATCAAAAAGACAAACAACACATCGCAGTGATTGGCGATGGCGCTTTAACAGGAGGCATCGCGTTCGAAGGTCTTAATCACGCCGGCGTTTCTGACACAAACATCCTGATCATTCTCAATGACAACTGCATGTCGATTGATCCGAATGTCGGCGCCCTGAAGGATTATCTTACTGATATCACAACATCACGCACGTACAATAAGCTTAAGGATGATGTCTGGAAATTGTTAGGCAAACTTTCAAATTTTGGAAAGAGCGCGCAGGAAATTGTTTCGAAGCTTGAAAGTGGTATCAAAACTACTTTACTGAGCCAAAGCAATTTCTTTGAATCCTTAAATCTAAGATACTTTGGACCGGTTGACGGACACGATCTTGATCACCTGGTGACGGTGCTGAACGATCTGAAAAATATTAAAGGTCCTAAGATTCTGCATTGTGTTACCGTAAAGGGCAAGGGATTTGGCCCGGCCGAAAAAGGAAATGCAACCACCTGGCATGCGCCTGGCACATTCGACAAAATTACAGGCGAAATTCACAAGAAAGTTCACGAGAAACCGCAGCCACCAAAATATCAGGACGTGTTCGGTCACACGCTTGTTGAACTTGCTAAAGCTAATCCGAATATCGTGGGCATTACACCCGCAATGCCGTCAGGTTCATCCATGAACATCATGATGAAGGAGATGCCCGACCGCGCATTTGACGTTGGTATCGCCGAACAGCATGCCGTTACATTCTCCGCAGGTCTGGCAACGCAAGGACTTATCCCCTTCTGCAATATCTATAGCTCATTCATGCAACGCGCGTATGACCAGGTGATTCACGACGTGTGTATCCAGAACCTGCCAGTAAATTTTTGTCTTGACAGAGCTGGATTCGCCGGGGCGGATGGCCCAACGCATCACGGCGCCTATGACATCGCCTATTTTCGCTGCATTCCAAATATGATCATCGCAGCACCTATGGATGAATCGCAGTTGAGAGACTTAATGTTTACCGCTCAACTGCCACGAAAAGGACAGGCATTCTCAATCCGATATCCGAGAGGCCAGGGCGTTCTTTCAACGTGGCGCACGCCAATGGAGGAAATAACAATCGGAACCGGACGAAAAATAAAAGACGGCGAAGAGCTGGCGATCCTTTCCATCGGACATATTGGAAATTATGCCGTTCAGGCCTGTGCGCGCCTTCTCGAAAAAGGAATTGATGTTGCCCATTTTGACATGCGCTTTGCAAAACCGCTTGACGAACAATTGCTGCACGAAATATTTTCAACATTCACTAAAATTGTTACCATCGAGGATGGATGTATCCAAGGTGGCTTCGGCAGTGCTATACTTGAGTTTATGTCCGACAACGGCTATCATGCACAAGTCAGACGTCTGGGAATTCCGGACAGGATTGTAGAGCACGGTGAACAAATTGAGCTACACCAGGAGTGTGGGTTCGATCCGGAAGGAATTGAAAAGGCAGTCGTTGAAATGCTCGAGCCCGTGAGATCCCGATAATGGACCTTCAAGTCAATGTGCGGGGAAAAGGACCCTCCGTGGTTCTCATCCATGGGTTCCCGCTAAACGCGATGATATGGGAGCCGATTTCTGAGCTTTTAATAAAGGATTTCACAGTTATTACACTCGACCTTCCGGGATTTGGATCAAGTCCTGAACTACCGTCGGGATTTTCCATTGATGATGTAGCTAAAAAGGTGCTCGATTCACTCGGAACGCACGGGATTGTCTCTGCAACTTTTCTCGGGCATTCACTTGGTGGCTATGTGGCGCTAGCAATTGCCGCGCTTCGCCCGAATGCAGTTGAGCGTTTAATACTTCTTCATTCGACTGCCTACGCCGACACTCCAGTGAAAAAGGAGAGCCGGAACAAAGTCATAAAGTTTATCGGGGAGCATGGTGTCACTGAGTTCACATCAAATTTTGTCAGCCCACTTTTTGCCCGCCCGGACGATAATGAGATTGCCGAGATGAGAGACATCGCATTAAGCGCTTCGGCTTCTTCCGTGACAGGCTACACGCAGGCAATGAGAGACAGGCCGGACCGGTCGGATTTATTGAAGAATCTTGATAAGCCCGTGCTGGTGATCGGCGGCGAAAATGATTCAGTTATCAACCCGGAAAGTCTCCGGAAACTCGTATCCATATCGGCCAATATTCAACTTCAGATGTTGGCTGGTACAGGCCACATGGGAATGATTGAAAGCCCCTCCGAAACTGCGCAGGCAATCCGGAACTTTATTCTGGTAAAGTAACCGACCGTATAGAGAAATTTATTTGTCAGGCGGGCTATCCACCTAATTAGAAATTTTAGCATTTTTGTTTAGGAAATCACTAATTTGTGATCCCTATCGGATTTCACGAGCGTTGATAGTTATGGAAATTTGTCAGGGAACTTTATATTTGTAAACTGGAGTGTAAAAAATAATAAAACCAACCCCATACCATGGAACAGGATTACGCAGCTTGGAATGAAATGGCAAAGAACATTGCCTATGGAACTTGGGCGATCGCAGTGTTGATCGTTATCGGTCACGTAGTTAGGCTTTCGACCATGAATGATGCAAAAACGAAGTACGACTTCATTAACAGAACCGAAATCCGAAATCTTTGGATTGCTTCGATTATTTTGATTACCGGATGTTGCTTTTTCGCCAACTCTAATGTGACAGAGTTTACTCCTCTCTGGATTTTCGTTCGCTTGTTTACGACTGCTTCAATGGGTATGATCGTTGCCTTAATCGTTCAGAACCTGTTAAAATTCTACTACCCATTCTTTATCGAAAAGAGACTTAAAGCATTGCGATATAAGCCGCGGGTTTCTCCTAAAACAGGTAAGCCGATGAAGCTTCTTAGCGAAGAAGAAGAAGATTCTTACCTGGATGAAGGTATGCAGGCGGAAGAAAACGTGTTCTCAATCGACTACGACGTGTGGAAAGATGAAGAAACCGGCTATGTTAAGATTGAAAAATACTCTGGCCACTTACATGCATTACAGTGCCCTGAGTGTAATTATCAAACATTCAAGGTAACACGTGAGGAAATCCTCAAAACGCCTACAACGACAGAAGAAGGCGAGCTTATGAAACACTACCTATGCGGATATTGCGGATTCAAGGCGAAGAAAAATGTGACACTTAGAATGTCACAAAAATTCGAAGAATCTACTGCTGCAACTGCGTGAGACATTTGATATATTAAGAATGAGCCCCGGACAATGTTCGGGGTTTTTTCATTTTATACCATTCTGATAAATCTCAAAGGGAAGCCTGATCTGATCGGAATAAAATTTCATCCGTGAGTGATTAGTATCAAGTAAAACGATTTTCTCAACCGACGACTGCTTGTGGTTGACAAATACTTCCACATAAAAATTACCGAGAAGATACAGATTCACCTTGTATTCGTAGTAACGGATGGACATAATGAAGGTACCGTTCCGATACAGTACACTCACTTTCTTGTCGAGCGACATTTTGTTAAATTCTCTCCATGCAATCATAACACCTCCAGATCAAAAAATCGAGCCTGCATACAACACATCGTTTATAGCTTCGTCTGATTATAAAGTTAACGATCAATTGGGTGCAGTTGTGATTAAAGTGGAGTGGAAAGGAAATAAAAAAGGCTGAATGAAGCAGCCTTTTGGGTGGGTGAAAGACGGGACTCGAACCCGCGACCCCCAGAATCACAATCTGGTGCTCTAACCAACTGAGCTACATCCACCGTATGAGGCTACAAATTTAGATAGCTAGTTCAAATTAACAAAAAAGCATTGGAATTAATCCCGGTTAAAAAGAAGTCTGTGGCCAGTTCTACTGTCGTTCACCTTGCCATCACTATAAGCAAGATGGCCGGAAACCCACGTTTTATCGACGAGCGATTTAAATGTTGTCCCTTCGAAAGGAGACCAACCACATTTCGCCAGAATGTTGCTTTTGTTCACCGTCCACGGATTATTAATATCAACCAATACCAGGTCGGCATAATAGCCTTCACGAATAAACCCGCGTTGCTGAATACGATAAAGAATCGCCACGTTGTGACTCATTTTCTGAACAACTGTCTCAATTGGAATAAGGCCCTGGTGGTATAGTTCAAGCATCGCCACGACACTATGCTGTACTAACGGTCCGCCTGATGGTGCTTTGAAATACGAATTTTGTTTCTCCTCCCATGTATGAGGAGCATGGTCAGTGGCAATGACATCTATTTGATCATTCAGTAACGCACGCAGAATAGCCATTTGATCGTTGCTTGTTTTCACAGCGGGATTCCATTTAATCAAAGATCCCAATCGCTCATAGTCATTGTCATTGAACCACAAATGATGAACGCAAGCCTCGGCGGTGATTTTCTTTTCCTTCAGCGGGATTGTGTTATCAAATAAATCTGTTTCCTTTTCGGTGCTGATGTGAAGAATATGAAGCCGCGTTCCATGTTTCCGGGCAAGACTAATCGCGAAAGAAGATGAGAGATAACAGGCTTCTGCGCTTCTTATCGCTGGATGGAATTTGATGGGAACATTTTCACCAAATCGCTGACGGAAATCTTCAGCGTTGGCTTTTATTGTCGATTCGTCTTCGCAATGTGTTGCAATTAACCCGGGAAAACCGGAAAAAAAACCTTCGAGTGCATGTTCATTGTCCACCAGCAGGTTGCCCGTAGAAGAACCCATGAATATTTTCAGCCCACATACCTTTGAAAGATCTGTGCGCAAAACTTCCTCAAGGTTGTCATTGGACGCGCCAATGTAAAACGAATAGTTTGCAAGTGAAGTCAAGCCGGCAATCTTGTACTTTTCTTCAAGCAATGTGTGCGTAAAAGTTGGCGGGTTCGTATTTGGCATTTCCATGAACGACGTAACACCGCCCGCCACGGCAGCTCTCGACTCAGAAGAAATGTTTGCCTTATGCGTTAAGCCCGGCTCCCGGAAGTGAACCTGATCATCGATCGCTCCTGGTAACAGGTATTTTCCTTTTCCGTCGATGATCTGATCTGCATTTACGGAACTTAAATCACCACCGATACGATCAATGAATTCTCCCTTAATCAGCAAATCACCCTGAAAGACCTTGCCTTCGTTGACTATATTTACGTTTGTTACCAGTGTCGTTTTCATCAGTGTAAAAATAGAATTTAAGTGCCAGCCGAACATTCCTTCGAAAGTTTTAATCTCAACAAGCAATTGTTGAATGCAGTACAGGAAGCGGGGTTTTCGGGGCCGACCGAGATCCAGGAGAAAGCAATTCCTCTCATTATCGGCGGACAGGAAATCATTGGCATCGCCCAAACAGGCACAGGCAAAACAGCGGCGTATTTGCTACCGTTATTAATGAAGATCAAATATGCGCAGGGCACTGACCCACGCGCCGTCATTCTCGGACCTACGAAGGAACTTACGCTCCAAATCCACCAGCACATCTCCATGCTCGGCAAATACACTGATATACGAACGGTTTGTCTTTACGGCGGAGTTGGAACAAAAGCTCAGATTGAAACATTAAATAACGGCGTTGACATTATTGTCGCGACACCGGGACGCTTCATGGAATTGTATCTGAAGGGCGAGTTGAAGACGAAACAGATAAAATATCTAGTCCTTGATGAAGCGGATCGCATAATGGATATGGGCTTTATGCCACAACTTCGCAAAATTTTCGAGGTGATTCCTTCGAAACGACAGAACCTCCTTTTCTCCGCCACATTCAATGCGCGGGTTGAAAGACTTTCACAAGAATTTCTTGAATTTCCTGTGCGGATAGAAGTAAGCCCTCCTGCCACTACGGCAAAGCTTGTGGAGCAGGAGCTCTATGAAATTCCGAACCTGCGAACAAAAATCAACTTTCTCGAACACCTCCTTCTCCAGGAAGATACATTTAATCGTGTAATGATCTTTACGCGAACAAAAGAGGTTGCTGACAATGTCTTCAAATATCTTGAGCGAAAGAATATTGGCCCCGCGCGTGTCATCCATTCCAATAAAGGACAGAATCCAAGGATCAATGCCGTAAATGAATTCAAAGAGGGAAAACTGAGGATCTTAGTGTCAACTGATGTTACCGCGCGCGGCATCGATGTTACAAAAGTTTCGCACGTGATCAATTTCGACGTTCCGATCTTGTATGAGGATTACGTTCACAGGATTGGCAGGACAGGGCGTGCATTTCAGGAAGGCAAAGCCATCACGTTCGCTACGCCGGCAGAGCTTTATCACATAGGAAAAATTCAAGACCTGATTCGCGAAAAGATCCCGGTAAAACAGTTGCCGGGGCAAATTCATGTTGATGAGACACCTTTCGAGGAGGCACAGGATATGGCCCGTGAAATTGATTGGCAGAAACGAAAAGAAGACCCTACCTTTCAGGGTGCATTCCATGACCGTAAAAGACGCAAGAAATAATACGTCACTGATGAGGCTTCTGATTGCTGCAATTTTGCTCCTCAGTATGACTGCCGGCTGGTCGCAGGTTACCAATAACGAAATAGAATATCGCCATACGTTGAAGCTAAACGATCCCTGGTTTCAGTCGTCTACCAACAACGCAAGTGTTGAGTGGGATTGCATTAACAAACGCCTGACGAGTACATGTCTCGTTTATCACAATGACCAATGGTTTACCGTGGTTCCACCGTCGACTGGCACTTATTATATCAACATTTCAGGACAGGAATGCGCAAACCTGCAGGGTGTTCAAATTGTTGTATTGGAAGGAGACCCATGCAAAATTGATTCGTATCAGCTAAGAATGTGTGTTTCGTATACAGACCAGACGGACATGTTCGTGCGGATCGATTCGTTAGTAGGAGACCGCGAATATCTAATTAACATAGATGGATTTCTTGGTGATCAATGTGATTTTCTTATTCAGTTCAGCGATGTAAGCAAAGGCATTCCTGTTCAGATCACAGCCCTGAAGCTGATGCCGATCAGGGTGCGCCAACAACAGGATTCAATCGTCGCGGTTGAGTGGAGCATACCTGATTCTCTTGTTTACAAAGTCAGTAAGTTTTCTATTTACCGAAAGCTAGACAAAGAAAAATCCGCGGAACATCTCGTCACCATGCCCCTAATTCGAAACGCTTACGGGCAAACGGAGGTCGATTATTTACACCAGGACACTTTGCGAAAGGAAGGGCAATACGCATATTCGATTTATGGACACGAGTCCACAAATGAGATGGTCCTCCTTGCGCGCGAACATTTTTTCTATCGATCAGAAGAACGATCAGATGCTGTTCAGACGCGGCGGGCCGTGATTCCGTATACATCTCCCAAGACAGGCATGCTACAAGTGAAAGTGCTCGACGAGTCAAATGAAAAGCAATTATTTACAACGACACGACGCGCTGTAAAAGGGAAGAATACCCTCGTGTTAGACCTCACCGATTATGTGGCGCAGGGCGTAACGACATACAAGATCACCATTGGTGATCAGACATTTCAACAAGAACTCAATTATAAGGTCAGAAAGCGATAGGCGAAAAAAAAGCGCACCTTTCGATGCGCTCTATATCTGAAACCGAAAAGACGGTTACCCATTCATTGACATAAGAAACTCATCGTTATTCCTTGTGCCTTTCATTTTTTGCAATAGGAATTCCATCGCTTCATTTGAATTCATATCACTCATGTATTTGCGAAGAATCCAAACGCGCTGAAGCTCGTCTTCTCTCATTAACAGATCTTCCCGGCGCGTACCTGATGCAGGAACATCGATCGCAGGGTAAACACGCTTGTTCGCAAGTTTCCTGTCGAGCTGTAATTCCATGTTACCGGTTCCCTTGAATTCCTCAAAGATCACTTCATCCATTTTTGATCCTGTATCAATCAATGCTGTCGCAATAATTGTAAGAGATCCGCCGCCCTCAACGTTGCGTGCAGCACCGAAGAACCGCTTCGGTTTATGAAGCGCATTCGCATCCACACCACCAGAAAGGATCTTTCCTGACGATGGAACAACGGTATTGTATGCGCGCGCTAAACGTGTGATTGAATCCAGCAGGATAACAACATCGTGACCGCATTCAACCATGCGCTTCGCCTTTTCGAGAACAATTGAAGACACTTTCACGTGGCGCTCAGCCTGCTCATCAAATGTAGAAGCAACAACTTCAGCTTTTACACTCCGAGCCATGTCTGTTACCTCTTCAGGACGTTCATCGATCAATAAAACGATCAAATAAACTTCCGGATGATTTTCAGCAATGGCGTTTGCGATCTGCTTCAACAAAACCGTTTTACCAGTCTTAGGCTGCGCGACGATCATACCACGCTGACCCTTACCTATTGGCGCGAACAAATCAAGAATTCGCGTTGACATGTTATCCGGCGTGGTGCTTAATCTCAGCTTTTCGTCCGGGAAGAGGGGTGTCAGATATTCGAACGCTACGCGATCACGTATCTCTTCTGTTGTCTTGCCGTTTACTGACTCAACTTTCAGGAGTGCAAAATACTTTTCACCTTCCTTCGGTGGGCGGATGAATCCTTTTACTGTATCACCGGTCTTCAGACCGAACAATTTTATCTGCGAAGGAGAAACGTAAATATCATCCGGGCTTGCAAGGTAATTGTAATCCGAAGAACGAAGGAATCCATAGCCATCCTGCATGATTTCCAGCGCGCCTTCGTTGCTGATAGCACCATCGAAATCACGAATGTTGGGACGCGGCTGCTGAGGTCTTTCCTCACGTTCGCGATTGTGGTCGCGACGCTCACGCTGCTCACGCACTTCTCCCTCCTCCCGCTCCTGACGAGCCGGTTGAGCGAAACCTTCATCGCTTACATTCTTATTTTCAAATTCTTTTTCTTCAAATTTTGGCGCGTCGAAATCGAGGCTGATTGATTCGAATGATTCCTCGCTCTGCGTTTCTTCAGCTTTCGGTGCGCTTGTTACATTTTCGCGTCGCCTTGGACGCATTTTGCGCTCGGGCTCTGCTTCCACCGCCGCTGGTTTCTTTGCTGCAGACTCACCGCCACCGGAAACAGCTTGTTCATCGAGGATTTTATAGATAAGGTCTTGTTTGGCTAGTTTCTTGGCATTTTTTACGCCCATCCCCTCGGCAATTTCTTTCAATTCGGAAAGAAGCCTGACGTTCAGATCATCAATCGTGTACATGTTAATTTAAAATGATGTGTTTAGGTGATAATGTTTGTTGTGTGAGTTAATCAATCAGAAAAAGTCTGGAACTAAGGTCATCAACACAGATTGTCCTGAAGTCAAAAGTTCGAAAGCAAAATACCGGATTTATTTGTCAGAGGGCTTGAGATAAAGCCGTATGATGATGCAAGTATATGTTAAAAAATAACATAATCAAATGTTCGCAAACATTTTATTCGCCTCACCGGCTCTGGCAATACAAAACATATAATTTTGATGCCGTGAAATAAACACTTTAAGCATGCTTCAGGTTTCCGTAATACGCGAAGAAAAACAACAGATCATCAAGCGTCTCGAAAAAAGGCGTTTAAAGAACATTGAGGAATCGCTGGACGCGATATTGTCGCTGGATCAAAAACGCAGGAGCATTCAACAGCAACAGGATGGTCTTCTTGCCGAATCGAATGCACTGGCGAAGGAAATCGGAGCCTTGATGAAAGCAGGACAGAAAACTGAAGCTGAAACGATGAAGACGAAAACTGCTGAGATCAAGAAAGCGATCACTGAATTGGGACCAAGGTTGACAGCGACAGAAGAAGAATTGCAGAAATTACTTTACCTCATTCCAAATGCGCCTCACGAGCGCGTTCCTGTTGGAAGTGGACCGGAAGAAAACGAGAATGTTCATGAATGGGGAAAGATGCCAACACTTTCCGCGGATGCGCTACCGCATTGGGATCTGATAAAAAAATACGACATCATAGATTTCGACCTGGGAAACAAGATTGCAGGTGCGGGTTTCCCGGTGTACAAAGGCAAAGGTGCGAGACTGCAGCGTGCACTGATCAACTTTTTTCTGGATGAAGCGGCACGCGAGGGATATCGCGAAATTCAACCGCCCATTGTCGTGAATGAAGCTTCAGGATACGGCACCGGCCAACTCCCGGATAAGGAAGGCCAAATGTATCACGCAACTGCTGATAATCTTTACCTCATTCCAACGGCTGAAGTTCCCATTACAAATTTGTACCGCGACGTGATGCTGACGGAGGACCAACTACCGGTCAAAAACGCGGGATACACACCATGTTTTCGTCGTGAGGCTGGTAGCTGGGGTGCGCACGTGCGGGGCCTGAACAGGCTGCACCAGTTCGACAAAGTTGAAGTCGTCCAAATACGGAAGGCCGAAGAGTCATACGCTGCGCTGGAAGAGATGTGTGCATACGTGCAAAGTCTTCTTGAAAAACTTGAGCTACCTTACCGCAAGCTTTTGCTATGTGGAGGAGACATGGGCTTTAACTCTGCGATGACATTCGACATGGAAGTTTATGCGGGAGCGCAGCAGCGCTGGCTGGAAGTAAGCTCTGTAAGTAACTTTGAAACTTTTCAGGCAAATCGATTGAAGCTGCGATACAAGAATAAAGAAGGTAAGACGCAATTGTTGCACACGCTAAACGGGAGCGCCCTTGCGTTGCCGCGAATCGTTGCTGCGTTGCTTGAAAACAATCAGACAAGTAAGGGTATTGCCATTCCAAAAATACTTATCCCTTATACAGGCTTTGAATTGATTGATTGAGACGATTAATGAACACGATAAATTCAAGAACAACCATCCATCAAAGTATCGTTGCAAAGTCACAGCGCATTTAATTTTATTCGAACAAAATTAGGTCACATGAAATCAAATCTGCTTGTTACACTCATTGCAGTTACACTAGTCACAGGTGCATGTACACCAGGAAAAGAAACGAGTATGTCAGGTTATCCCGTAACTAAAAAAGTCGACACGGTAGACGTGTATTTTGGGGAGAAGGTAGCGGACCCGTACCGGTGGCTTGAAAATGATACCTCGACTGCAACGGCGGAGTGGGTAACTGCACAGAATCAAGTAACAAGCGCTTATCTTGATAATATCCAGTTCAAGGAAAAAATCCAACAGCGACTTGAAAAGGTTTTTAACTATGAACGTCTAAGCGCGCCATTTAAAGAAGGTGAATATTATTACTTCTACAAGAACGACGGGCTGCAGAATCACAGTGTGCTATTCAGAAAGAAGGGTCTTGATGGAACGCCGGAGGTTTATCTTGATCCTAATACATTTTCGAAAGATGGAACTACCGGTCTTGCCGGAATCTGGTTTACAAAAGATGGATCGCTTTCAGCCCATCTAATTACCGAAGGCGGGTCGGACTGGCGGAAGGGAATCATTATGCGAACCGCTGACAAGAGCATTGTTGAGGACTCGCTGGTCGATATTAAATTCAGTGGGATCGCCTGGAAAGGGAATGACGGCTTTTACTATAGCAGCTACGATAAGCCAAAGGGAAGCGAACTCTCGGCAAAAACGCAATACCACAAAGTATACTATCACAAGCTGGGCAGCCCTCAAAAGGATGACAAGTTAGTCTTCGGAGGTGAGCAGACACCGCGACGATACATCGGAGCATATCTTACAGAAGATGAAAGGTTCCTTGTGATCACGGCAGCAACCAGCACAACAGGAAATGAACTTTACATCCAGGACTTAAATGATCCTAATGGCAAGCTCGTTCAGATCATCAACAACTTTGATAATGATCATTACGTGATGGAAAATGAAGGCAGCAAGCTGTTCATTCATACCAATCTGAATGCGCCTAATAATAAAATTGTCGTCACTGATATATCCAATCCAGTGCCTAGCAACTGGAAGGATCTCATTGCCGAAACAGAAAGTGTAATGAGCGCGGGCACCGCCGGAAAAAAGATCTTTACAGAGTACATGGTGGATGTAAAAACGCAGGTGAAACAATATGACATGAACGGAAAGATGGAACGCGTCATTGAATTGCCAGGAATTGGAAGTGCGGGCGGGTTTAAGGGCAAACAGGACGACAAAGAAATCTTCTATTCATTTACTTCATTCACTTATCCTACAACAATATTCAGATATGATATCGCTTCCGGAAAATCGGAACTTTATCAAAAACCGGCAGTTGATTTTAACCCGGAAGATTACGAGACGAAGCAGGTCTTTTACGAAAGTAAGGATGGTACAAAAGTGCCGATGTTTATCGTTCATAAAAAAGGTCTCGAGATGAATGGCAAAAACCCGACATGGCTCTATGCGTATGGTGGATTTAATGTAAGTCTTACACCCTCGTTCAGCACAGCAAGAATCGTGTGGCTTGAGAATGGTGGAATCTATGCACAGCCAAACCTGCGTGGTGGAGGAGAGTATGGCGAAAAGTGGCACGTGGCTGGGACAAAAATGAACAAGCAAAATGTCTTCGATGATTTTATCGCAGCTGGCGAGTACCTGATTAAAGAGAATTACACTTCAAGTCAATATCTGGCGATTGCCGGTGGATCCAACGGGGGATTGTTAGTAGGCACTACGATGACGCAACGACCAGACCTGGCAAAGGTTGCTTTTCCTGCAGTTGGCGTTTTGGATATGTTGCGATATCACAAGTTCACAGCCGGAGCCGGATGGGCTTACGACTATGGCACATCTGAAGACTCAAAAGAGATGTTTGAATATCTGAAGAAGTATTCGCCAGTGCATGCGTTGAAACCCGGCACCGCATATCCGGCGACTTTGGTAACCACAGCCGATCACGATGATCGGGTAGTGCCTGCGCATTCATTTAAATTTGCAGCAACTTTGCAAGAGCATCACGCAGGTGACAATCCAGTACTGATTCGAATCGAAACAAAATCGGGGCATGGTTCATCCAACCTGAAAAAAGCATTAGAAGTTACGGCGGATCAATACGCCTTTGCGTGGTATAACATGGGCGTTACGCCCCCGCTTGCGAAAGACGACATGTAATGAGTGACATTCGTATACGAGAAGGCCGCAAAGATGATTTACCTCGTGTGCTCGAACTTGTTCGCGAGTTAGCTGCATACGAACGTGCACTCGATGAGGTGACCAACTCGGTTGAAAAGATGCAGGACGATGGCTTTGGTCAAAACCCAATTTTTGGATTTTTTGTCGCGGAGTTAAACTCGGTCATTATCGGACTTTCATTGTACTATTGGAGATACTCAACCTGGAAGGGAAAACGTTTGTACCTTGAAGACATCATCGTTACCGAATCCTATCGCGGAAAAGGTATGGGCAAGCATTTGTTCGATCGCACAATGCAAAAGGCGTTGGACGAAAATTGTTCAGGTATGATGTGGCAGGTGTTGGACTGGAACGAACCAGCAATCCATTTTTATAAGAAATACGGCGCAAAATTAGATGGTGAGTGGATCAACTGTCACCTTGAGTCAGATCAAATAAAAACGTTGCTGGCGAAAGATCAAACTTCTTCAAGCAACGTCTGAAACACGACATGTTTATTAGCGAATTGTTGCCGATGGTCTTCGATTAATTTCGGCGCAAACACCTGCAGATATTCTGTAACCTTTTCGATATGTGTGGAAAAGAACTGAATGCTGTAAGATACAGTTCCGTCTTCCTGATCATGAAGAATTTTGTAAACCTTGCTGCTTTCGAAAAGACCGGTGTTCAGTACCGCAGGAATATGATGTGATTTTATCCATACGAGCCAATCCTGCTCCACATCCTTGTCTACCCCAACAGTTACATTATACAATAGCATGGTCAAATTAAAGTATTTGAATGCGGTTTTGAAAATGACATCCATCTTTCCTGCGCACCCCAAGAGAAAATGCGCAGCTATCTTCCCATTCAATTTATTACGTTCTTAACCAAGAGCTTCTTTTTGTTAAAGTCAACAACATCGCCTGTCTTCTTTCCTCTTAACGCGAGCGCGATGGGCGCGTTGATACCTACGGCGAAATACGAATCATTATTTACTATAATAACGCCGGCGCTTATTGCGATAAAGTAATTCCCGCCGTCAGTGAAAACAACCGAACCGTGATCAATAACGTCCACCTTAAGCCGTGTTTCGACCTTATCAAGGGCCTGATGAAGAGGCAATGTTTTATGCAGTTGGACAGTGAGCTTTTCAATTTCTAACTGCGCCATTGCCCGACCTGTTTCGTATTTATCGCCGGCGCTGCTTTTTGTTTCCTCATTGGCAGCGTTTTGTAAATCGCGTATGGCTTGCTGCAAATGTTCAACCTTCTCGGCCACATACTTTCGACACGCGTCAACTAACCTGATTTTAATTGCAGGATCGATATCCATCGTTATCCTGCAACGTAGTCACTCAGGTACTCAAAATGACGCGTGAGCTTTCCGTTTTCGGCAACTGTTGCGCGTTCAATTATTTCATCCTGGTCTTCACCGAGAAGCATCGGTAGAACCCTGTCAATGAGATCACGCCCGAATTCCTCTGAAGCACTGCGTGGCAATTCGCACGGAAGATTATCAATCGACATGACAGAAATGAAACGGTCGTTGCTTAGCGGCGGATTAATTGAATCGTTCGCTGGATCATAATCGTACAGTGGATCAGGAATTGTAGTTGCTTTTTTAGTACTCGGAATCGAGCCATCAATATCGCAGGTGATGTCCGCAATGATTTTGATTTTGAACCATTCTTTCATCATGTCATCGCGCGTGAACAGAACCGGTGCTTTAGGATTCCAATACGCGCCCGCCATCAGTATATCGGCAACTTTCGCATATTCTGTAAAAAATGAAACATAACGCTCAGGATTACGGTGAAATTCCTCTCTGTTAAAGTGCCCACCTTCTTTCCTTTTATGATAGTCGCCACTGCTGAGTTGAACGTATATAGGTTCGTCGAAGTGTTTATTCAAAAAATCTTCGGGACTTACCTTTCTGATACCAGCGGTATCAAGCGTTTCCATCGATCCACGTCCGACTCTGCCTGCGCCAGTAAGAATAATCTTTACTGCGGGAAGCTTAACTTTTCGAAGCTCCAGCTTCAGATCGTTAACATCAAAGCATTCGTGTGCCCTGCGAAGCGAAAAAGCACTAAACCTCTTTCCGTATGTCCAAAGGCCATTGTAAGCGCCTACAATTCCAGCAAATCTGCCAAACGCAACAAGTCTATTTCCTTGTTTATCTTTTAATGCTTCGTAATCGATCATCCGGATATTGCGCCGGAGTATCGCTTGCAGCAATTTTTTGTTATACGGCTGCTTTTTTATCGTATGTGAAAAAAACAAGTATGTCTTTTGCGGTACAAGCTGCTCGATGGGGACCTCTTTTATACCCATGAGGATTTCACAACCAGTGACATCTTTCTGAACTGCGACGTCCAGCTGCCGATATTCATCATCCCGAAAACAACGGATCTCACTTTCCTGACAAATTACCTTTACTTCCGGGAAACGTTGTTGAATTTCTTCTGCCTGCAGTGGTGTAAACGGAACGCGTTTATCGGGTGGCATCTTACCTTCGCGAATAATGCCGATCTGGATTTCCTTCATGGGCGCAAAAATAATGAGATTTTACATCCACCGGCCATATGCAAACGAATGTTTTGAAGTCAACAGGAGCGTCCACTTTCGTCAATGAGGGTTTTAACAGCAGCCCGCGGTAAATGCCTTGCGCGTAACGCTGCTGCTGTTGCCCCATTTACCGGATTAATTTTCAAAAAGACCTCCAAGAACGGAGCTTCCTTCTTTACTGCTGTTCCTTCCGTAGGGCGCCAGCGCCTGAACGAGTTTTCTTATCGGCATTGATTGCAACCACACACGACCAGAGCCTCTAAGCGTAGCCAGAAACATTCCCTCGCCGCCGAAGATCATTGATCGTAGTCCGCCGGCAGCCTGCACGTCGAAGTCAATATGTGATTCAAACGCAACAACACAACCGGTGTCAACTCGAAGCGTTTCATTGTTCAACGTTCGCTCGATCACCGTTCCACCTGCATGCACAAATGCAAGGCCATCGCCCTGCAATTTTTGCAAGATAAAGCCCTCACCGCCCACAAGTCCTGAACCAATTTTACGGTTGAAAGTGATCGAAACTTTTGTTCCGTATGCAGCACAGAGAAAACCATCCTTTTGAACGATCACATCGCGTGACGGAAAAGCTGAAAGGTTCATCGGAATGATTGTTCCGGGATAGGGCGCCGAAAACCCTACTTTCGCTTTTCTGTTCCCGCGGTTGGTGAAGTGGGTCATGAACAACGATTCGCCTGTGAGAATGCGTGTGCCTGCCGATAACAGCTTGTCGAACAAACCCTGGCTTGGGTTTGATCCATCGCTCATTTTGGATTCGAAGGTTATTCCATCTTCCATAAACAACATTGCGCCCGCCTCGGCAATGACCGTTTCCATTGGATCCAATTCAACTTCTACAATCTGAATGCTTTCTCCTTTAATCTGATAATCGATAGCGTGTGATGATGCCATTTGGGTTCTAAGGTTTGTGTCACAAAAAGAAGCCTGAAGAGCCACGCGGCTTTCAGGCTATATACTCTGCTATTTTATGTTATTTCTTCTTGTCTTTTTTCTTCATCTCATCATAGTCTTCACGTTCAGCAAGTTTCTTGTCGTCTACATTCTTGTTCAGGAAATCATTGATCTTTTCAATGTCCATATTTGACCTTATTTCTCCGAAAGAATCTATTGACACATCGAAACCATGCAACTCTTTGTGAACTTTTGGTTTCGCTTTATTTTCTTTTTTTGGCTCCTCCTCGTTTTTCATAGCTGCTTATTTACAGTCGCAGGTTAATACTACGATATATATTATTTACGCAGTTTTCACCTTGAGGGTTTTCAAAGCAAAGCTAATTCTTTCAATCACCTCATTTTTACCAAGAATTTCCATGATAATCATTAAATCTGGCCCCCCGGCAGCGCCAGTAACAGCCACACGAAGCGCCTGCATAATTTTGCCGCTTCCAATGCCAAGGTCCTTCGTCACTTTCTCCAGTGTAGCTTTATAAGCCTCCGCATTCTCTGGCTGTAGATCTGTCAACTGATCAATAAAAGACGTCAGTACTTTCACAACATCGTCATTCCATTTTTTTGCGACGACGGCTTCGTCAAACTGCGTTGGTCGTGTGAAAAGATATTGAGCCTGTTGCCAGATGTCATTCGGAAAAGTGATGCGATCGCGCATTAAGGCACCGATCTTTAAGGCTGTTTCCATCGAACATTGAATATTTTCCTCCGCAAGAGATGCAAGGAGGAAAGTTGCAAGCTGTTCGTCGCTTTTGGAACGTAGATAATGCTGATTGTACCATTGCGCTTTCAGAATATCGAAACGCGTTCCGGCCTTCCCGATTCTTTCAATCGAGAAATCACGAATCAACTCGTGCATTGAAAAAATTTCTTGTGTCGTGCCGGGGTTCCAGCCAAGGAAGGCGAGAAAGTTTATTAAAGCCTCAGGTAAATATCCGGACTCACGGTATCCAGCAGCGACTTCACCTGTATTTGGATCCTTCCATGTGAGCGGAAATATCGGGAAGCCAAGTTGATCTGCATCGCGTTTACTAAGCTTACCGTTCCCATCGGGTTTAAGTAGTAACGGAAGGTGTGCAAACTGCGGCATCCGGTGTTCCCATCCCAGAAATTTATATAACAGCACATGCAATGGTGCAGACGGCAGCCACTCTTCTCCTCTGATCACGTGTGTGATTTCCATCAGGTAATCATCGACTACATTGGCAAGATGATATGTCGGCATGCCGTCCGATTTCATCAGCACCTTGTCATCAATTTGTGAAGAATGAACCATTACCCAGCCGCGTATCAGATCATTCAATCTGACGTCCTCCTTGCGAGGAACTTTCAGGCGAATGACATAAGGTACACCAGTAGAAATTAATCGCTGCGTTTCCTCCTCGAGCAATGTCAAAGAATTCCGCATTTGTACGCGGGTGATGCTGTTGTATTGCGGCGTTGCAACGCCGGCACTCTTAAGGCTTTCGCGCATTTGATTCAATTCCGCTTCCGTATCGAAAGCATAGTATGCGTGGCCGTCTGCAATTAGTTGCCGCGCGTATTTTTTATAGATGTCTTTTCGTTCCGACTGTCGGTAGGGAGCATGAGGACCACCAACACCTATGCCCTCATCGATTGTAATTCCCACCCATCGAAGAGATTCAATGATGTACTCTTCCGCGCCTGGCACGAAGCGATTCTGATCTGTGTCTTCAATTCGGAGAATCATTGTTCCTCCTGACTGACGCGCCAATAAATAATTATAAAGTGCTGTGCGCACACCACCTATATGCAATGCTCCGGTAGGACTTGGCGCGAATCGTACGCGTACTTTTTGTTGACTCATGATTTGGTTCAAGATGCAAATGTAAAATTAACGCGAATGATGCGTAGCTATTTCACCGCTATGCAGGAGATCTCAACATTCACGCCCTTTGGCAGGCCGCTCACCTCCACAGTTTCGCGTGCTGGCGGATTCGCCGCTACGAAGCTTCCGTACACTTCATTTACCTTTGGAAAATTGTTCATGTCCGTTAGAAAAATGGAAGTCTTCACAACATGCTCAAATCCGAAACCTGCAGCTTGCAGAATATGATTAATGTTCTGCATCACCTGTTTCGTTTCTGACAATATATCACCGGTAGTCAGGTTGCCGGTTGCGCGATCAATTGCAATCTGGCCGCTCACAAATAACATGTTACCAGCTTTAATTGCCTGGCTGTAAGGGCCGATCGGTTCTGGCGCCTTGTCGGAGTTAACTACAATTTTAGACATGATTTTAGTTATGTTTACGATAAATTCGAAGCAAAATTAACATTTGAAACGAGACATTGCAGTATGCGTATTCTGGTTATTGGGAATGAACTTCACGCAGTAGAGTTAAAGGCAAAATTGGGCGACAATCACGCTTACGTACTCGTCAATGACCATCGTCATGCGGAAAAAGTTGGCGAAAAAACAGATTTGATTTTTGATTTCCTGATCGAGGAGCGGCCTGACCAATTTCAACGCTATGTCAATTCTGTTCCTGCCTTTTTAAACACTGCCAAGATCTCCTTAAGTGAATTGATCCATTTATCCGGAAAGAAGCCAACGGGAAGTGTCTTCGGCTTCAACGGGCTGCCAACATTTATTAACCGCGCTTTTATTGAATGCGCTTGCTGGCAAGAAACGGATGAGCCCGAACTACGAAAAATTGCGGAAAACCTGGGAACGCAAGTGATGATTGTTGATGATCGTGTCGGCCTCGTTACACCGCGCGTTGTTTGTATGATCATCAACGAAGCTTATTATACAGTACAGGAAGGCACCGCATCGCGTGAAGATATCGATATGGCCATGAAGCTTGGTACCAATTATCCTTTCGGGCCTTTCGAATGGTCTCAGAGAATCGGTGTACATCACGTCTATGAGCTTCTCGAGGCTGTTTATGACGACACGCGTGACGAACGATACAAAATCTGCCCACTCCTGAAAAAAGAGTACCTGAAAACGGCAGGTTAATTGTTCTCCTTACCGCGTAATATTTACCACACTTCAGCAAGAAAGATAAGAGGCGCTGTTGGTTGTTTATTTTATATTTGTTTAGCCAACCAACCTTGTACCTATGAGCAAAATGACTCGTGAGGAGAAGTTATTTAAGAACGAAATTAAGATCCTGAATGACTACCGTGATATCGTTTCGAATGACTATTCCCATCATGACACAAAAGTTGCACTCGAGCGCCTCACACATAAATACAAACACCTTTTAGAGCAAACGAGGTTTCTTACGTGGATCAGTGGTCGCCTCGAACGAAAACTTCATCGCACCAACAAAGAGCTTTTCGAAAAGAATAACAAACTCCAGACGACGCTCAATGAGTTGACAAAAGCCCAGGCTGGACGAAGCGCTTATGCCATCATCTATTTTATCGCCATCGTTCTTTTCGTTCTTGAAGAATATTTCGTTGAACCAGTGATCACGATGTTCGGCGACAACGCTGGCTATAGCATCCTCTTCAAGATCGTGATTGTTCT
Organism: Chryseosolibacter sp.; assembly: GCA_035628595.1. GTDB lineage: Bacteria > Bacteroidota > Bacteroidia > Cytophagales > Cyclobacteriaceae > Chryseosolibacter. The sequence continues at coordinate 39,206 of DASPJN010000254.1, read as the reverse complement.
GATGCTGAAAGTATCTGAAGGGTTCATTGAAAAGAAGATCATCAAGAAACCGGCCACGCAGCGCTGATAAAGAAGAAAAAAAAGGGACCGCGCGGTCCCTTATATTATTCTACTGTTACTGACTTTGCCAGGTTCCTTGGCTGGTCAACGTTACACCCGCGCATTACTGCGATGTGATAAGACAAGAGTTGCAATGGAATCACGGAGACCATCGGCATCAAAGCTTCGTGTACTTCAGGAACTTCTATTGTAAACTCAGACATCTTCGGAATAAGCGCATCACCTTCTGTTACAATGGAGATTACCCTGCCTTTGCGCGCGCGAACTTCCTGGATGTTCGATACGATCTTTTCGTAAGAGCTATCCTTCGTGGCAATAAAAACTACAGGCATTTCACGATCGATGAGCGCAATCGGGCCATGTTTCATTTCCGCAGCAGGGTATCCCTCCGCATGGATGTAGGAAATCTCTTTAAGCTTCAACGCACCTTCCAGCGCAACCGGAAAGTTATAACCGCGTCCCAGGTAAAGGAAGTTACGAGAATCTTTGAATTCGGCTGCAATCTCTTCAATCTGTTCATTAAGCTTTAAAGCCCTTTCGACTTTGGATGGAATTTGCTCCATCTCAACAAGAAGCTCGTGATACTTCTGTTCGCTAATTGTACCTTTTTTCTGAGCCACGATCAACGCAATCATCGTCAACACCGTAAGCTGCGCTGTAAATGCTTTTGTGCTTGCCACGCCTATTTCAGGACCAGCATGCGTATAGGCGCCTGCGTGGGTTGTGCGTGGAATAGAAGAGCCGACAACATTACAAACACCAAAAATAATTGCACCTTTTGATTTCGCAAGTTCAATAGCGGCGAGGGTATCGGCAGTTTCTCCCGATTGAGAAATTGCAATGACAACATCACCTTCACGAATCACGGGATTGCGATATCTGAACTCCGACGCGTACTCCACTTCGACCGGTGTGCGGCAGAATTCTTCGAAGAAGTATTCGGCCACCAATCCTGCGTGCCACGATGTACCACACGCTACAATGAGAATGCGATCAGCATTAACAAGCTTATTTAAATATTCACGAAGCCCTCCAAGAATCAGTCTTCCGGATTGTGAGTCTAGTCGGCCGCGCATGCAATCGCTGATGGAACGCGGCTGCTCGAAAATTTCTTTCAGCATAAAATGCTCGTAGCCACCTTTCTCGATTGCTTCAAGTTCGAGGTCCACTGTCTGAATGTAAGGTGTCAGTGGAAGGTTTGCCGTGTTGCGTATGCTCAGCTGGCCATTATTGATGACGGCGATTTCCTGGTCATTTAAATACACCACCTCATTTGTGTACTCAACAATTGGTGTCGCGTCAGAAGCAAGAAAGAATTCATCTTTACCAACACCGACAACCAAGGGGCTTCCTTTGCGAGCGGCTACAAGTAAATCCGGGTCTTCAAGCGAAATGATAACAATCGCATAAGCGCCGACGACCTTAGTCAATGCGAGCCTGACAGCTTCATCAAGTGCACATCCTTCCTTTTCTTTGATGTCTTCGATAAAGTGAATGAAGACCTCGGTGTCAGTTTCCGAAAGAAATTCGTGACCCTTGTTCAACAACTCTTGCTTCAGCGAACTATAGTTTTCAATGATACCATTGTGAATAATGGCAAGCTTGCCCGTGGATGAATAATGCGGGTGAGCATTTACGTCATTCGGTTCGCCATGAGTCGCCCAACGCGTATGCCCGATTCCTATATGACTATCGAGTTTTTTGCCACTCAAAGTGGCTTCGAGGTCTGAAACTTTCCCTTTTTTCTTATAGATGTTCAATCCGTTATCCAAAAGAGCAATGCCAGCACTGTCATACCCTCGGTACTCCAGGCGCTTTAGTCCTTTGATAATAACTTCCTGGGCTTGTCTATGCCCAACATAAGCAACGATTCCACACATAATTTATTGAAGAGGGGTTGTATAATAGATTCTGAGCTTAATTTTATCAGCAGGAAACACAGCCCGATTTACCGACTTTGCGCCTGAAGGTGACGTTGGATAAAGAACAAAATACCTCGGACGACTACGGCCATCGTTGTAAGTCAATTGTTGAAAAAAGCTGGTAACGAAACCGCTATACAAACCTTCCGATTCATCATAACTCATGACAGAAGAGCCACCTGCGTCATTGACAACATAAAACGCGCTATCACGTTCAATCTGAATTGCTGAGCTGGTGATGTTGCTCGGAAAATCTGGCAGAAAGTAACCACCGTACGCCACAAGATCCTCGATGTCCTGCGGACTATTCGCAGAATATTTCTTCAACCTGTTAGATAAAGGATCGATTGCCCTTAATGCCAATGAAGCTGGAGGTGCCAGAACAGAAGGTGCGACATCCTCAACTACAACTTCAACTCCATTTAATAAGATATCCTCGTTCGCATCCGCAAAGTCAAGAAATGGCTTTAAGTCGACCTTTGTTACCATTCCAGAGCCGGATTGTATATACCTAAACGGATCTTCATTAAGATATTCGGTGTATTTATTAGCGACTGTGGCTAACGGTGACCCAGACCTGTCAAAATCTATTTGAGTAAAACTGATCTGATTAGCAAAGGATAACAAGTAGTCAGTGGTATCGGAGGAAGTATGATAATGGAGTTTAAGGCGTGTTGCCGACGCGGCAGGATTAAAGCCTATGATCTTGTCTCCAATTTCCGATTTAAAAGCCAAACCTTTAAAGCGGGCTAAAAATTCGTCACGGCTCGCAAAGACTGCAGAGTCACTCCCTCCTGTAGAGTAATCTTTAATAACATTGAAGATCTCTCCGCCAAAGGCTACCGGCAATTTTATACTTAATATAATCGTGGTATCCTTATCCTGTTCGACATACTGATCGAACTGTTGGGCAATAACCGTAAACATCTTGCTAGCCAGATGTGTTGCGGCTGTCTCTACCGTACTTTCGTTAGTATAATCGACTTTGTTGACATCATAAAGATTTTCCGTCAGTTTATAGATGCCGATTGTCTGTGAATTTACGCTGTACCCGCCATATGTATAAAGATCAAATCCTAAGTCCAGCGTTGCAGAATCATAAACACTGCTTTTAGGAACACCTATCGGACTTACCGGATAAATCTGGCTGTAAAAAGTTGCTTTTACAGTGCCAAAAACAGGGTCCGTATACTGGCCGACGAGTAGTCGGTTACTTTCGGAGGCGAAATGGTAGTTAGAAGTCCGGATGGAGTCGAGCAACATAACGCTGCTCGGAAGAATAAATTCCTGGTAGGAAACCTTAAACTTTGGATTGGTTTTGTAACCCTGGATTGTATCATCTTCACAAGAGAAGAAAAATAGGGCAATTGCAATGAATGCAAATTGCCCCAAGCTCTTAGCCCACAAGTTCATTATAGAGATTGAAATACGATTCTGTGTAATTTTCGTTGTTGTCGATTGTTTCCACTTTTTTCTCTTTGATCTTCTTGAAAAGACCTTCGAGTTTTTTGTTCTCACCAGCAACAATCACTGCATCCGAGAACTCCATGCCAAGTTTAATAAAGCCTTCGAAATCGGCAGTCTTTAAATTTCCCAGCATGTTATCTTCGATATCCATCATCTTCACCTTGTCGAGAATGGTGCTGTTGAATTTATGACTGAATGAATTATCATAAATCGTGAACACAGTTTTTGTATTCTTGAACAATGGATCATTCTTGTACGTGGTCTTCAAATACAATGGGATGAAGCTTGTGATCCAGTCGTTGCAATGAACGATGTCCGGTGCCCAGCCTAGTTTCTTCACAGTTTCGATTACGCCTTTACAGAAGAAGATAGCGCGCTCGTCATTGTCTTCGTAGAAGTTATTCTCTTTATCGTGGAAAACAGATTTGCGGTGGAAGTAATCTTCGTTATCAATAAAATAGACCTGCAACTTGGCATTCGGAATTGACGCTACTTTAATAATCAGAGGCTTCTCCTCATCCCCAACGGAAATATTTATCCCTGACAGCCTCACCACTTCATGCAGCCGGTTTTTGCGCTCGTTTATAATTCCGAAACGCGGAACCAGGATGCGGATCTCCATCCCTTTTTCCTGCATCGCCTGCGGAAGCTTGCGAACGAAGTTCGCCACCTCTGAGGTTTGGAGAAAAGGGTCGATCTCACTGGCTACATAAAGAATACGGATTTTTGACATATTTTTGAATTTAAATGTAGAACGGAATTTAGAGCCACAAAATTACAAAAAAATACCCCCTTATTCAACTTAATTTCCATTTTCACTTATCTTTGCGACCCCTTAGCCAAGCGGCTTAAAATGAAGATTTTCAAGCAAATAGCTCCTTTAAAGGCCTTTTTAAAGGACATTAAGCAACAAAGTAAGTCGATAGGGCTTGTTCCGACGATGGGAGCCTTGCATCAGGGGCATTTAACGCTCATTAGAGCCTCAAAAGCCCAGAACGATGTTACGGTTGCCACTATCTACGTAAATCCCACCCAGTTCAATAATTCGGCGGATCTGCAAAAATATCCCCGCTCGCTTGATACAGACACGCAAATGCTGTCGGAAGTTCAATGCGATGTTGTGTTTTGTCCAGATGATCATGAGATGTACCCGGTAGAATCGACAATAACGATGGATTTCGGTCAGCTCGACAAAGTGATGGAAGGACATTTCAGGCCCGGACATTTCAGTGGCGTCGGGATCATTGTTTCAAAGCTCTTCCATATCATTGAGCCTGATAATGCATACTTCGGCCAAAAAGACTGGCAACAATTTGCTGTTATCAGTCAACTGAAGAACCAATTGATGTTCAATCTGAAACTGCATAGTGTGCCCACGCTACGCGAACCGGACGGGCTTGCGCTTTCCTCCCGGAATCTACGTCTGAATGCAGAGCAACGGCAACATGCCGATGTGTTTTTTAAGGCTTTAACGAAAGCACAGACCGATTTGAAAGCGGGAGCTTCGCTCGAGAACGTGAAAAATGACGTGAAAAAAATGGTCGAAAACATACCAGGCACACGGCTCGAGTATTTTGAAGTAGCAGACAGCCAAAACTTAAATCTGCTCAGCAACGTTTCAGAATCAACAACGCCTATTATGTGCATCGCCGGATATGTAGGCGACGTGAGATTGATCGATAACATGTTTTTTGAATTAATACTAATATAGATCGTTAGGAGACAAATGAGAATAGAAGTACTAAAATCAAAGATCCATCGTGCGAAAATAACGCAGGCCGAACTTCACTACGTAGGGAGCATTGCTATTGACGAGGACTTAATGGACGCGGCTAACATGATTGAAGGTGAAAAGGTCACTGTCGTGAACGTCAATAACGGAGAGCGACTTGAAACATATATCATTAAGGGGGCGCGTGGCACGGGAATGATTTGCCTCAACGGCCCGGCTGCACGCAGAGCGCAGGTTGGCGATGTGGTCATCATTATTTCATATGCATCAATGAAATTTAAAAAGGCAAAGGAATTCAAACCGACTGTCGTTTTCCCGACACCAGATAACAAACTTCCGTAAGGCCCCCAATAACACTCGTGTCAAAAAGCGCTAGAGCAATCATACAGTACCTGATCATTTTTGCTGCCACTGCGCTGCTGATCTGGTTTTCCCTTCGTAGTCTGACACCACCTGGCAATGATCCGTCGGCTGACAAATGGTCGTTCCTTGTACAAACATGGCAAGCAGCGCACAAAGGATGGTTGATTGTGATGGCTGTCGTCGCATTGATCAGTCACCTGGTAAGAGCAGAACGCTGGCGAATCCTGATCAAACCTTCCGGACATCAAACCAAACTCAGTTATAGTTTCGTATCCCTAATGGTAGGCTACCTTGTAAACCTGGTGATACCGCGTGGCGGTGAGTTTTCCCGTTGTTATAACCTGTACAAACTCGATCGCACACCCGTAGAGACCTCATTCGGTACGGTTGTAGTTGAGCGTGTGGTCGACGTGATTTGTCTATTGATCCTTGTACTACTATCATTTCTTTTTGAATCGGAAAAGTTGTTTGCTTTTATTCAGCAACTTCCCATCGCAGCAGATCAATCAAAGTTGACGTTGGCTGTATATTTCATTTTGTTCCTGCTTCTCACGTTTGCGGTCTTCGTTTGGTTTTATAAAAGAAATCCGAAGTTCAACTCTTTTATCAGAAGAACGTGGCAGGGTTTTCGGGAAGGTTTGCTGTCGGTCTTTAGACTGAAGAATAAATCGCTCTTCATTTTTTATTCAGTGTTAATCTGGGTGCTTTATTTCTTGATGAGCTACATGGTTATTATGGCTTTTCCGGAAACCAGTCACCTCGGTGTTACCGCTGTCTTAAGCCTCTTTGCGATAGGTTCAATAGCGATGGCGGTACCGCTTCCAGGCGGAACCGGATCATATCACGTGCTGGTGCCGCAAGGACTTGTTTTCCTTTATGCTATACCGATGTCAAATGCCGTGGCGTTTGTTTTTATTTTTCACGGCTGGCAAACGGCAATCATGATTGCCGGTGGGGCAATCTCGCTGCTGGTAACATCGGTTTGGGTGAAACGTAAAGGCAGGGATTAATTTGTGATTAGAAAGCCAACAAAAACGGTTTCTTTTCGTCTATTTTGATGCGGCAAATTGTTATTCTTGGTGTCGGTTTGACAGCCAAAACCAATTGGCGCAAAGCTTGATACTTGATTATAAATCGTAAACAACTTATTCAATTATAACTATGGGTGCATTAATCATTGGTCTCTTTTTTATGCTGATCGGCTGGATGGTAAGTTCGCGGCTGAAAAGGAAATTCAGAGAATATTCACAAATTCACTTAACCAAAGATCTTACAGGCGCTGAAATTGCGCGGTTAATGCTTGCAGATAATGGGATTCGCGATGTGCAGGTTGTCAGCGTCGAAGGTCAACTCAGCGACCATTACAATCCGGCAAACAAGACTGTTAACCTGAGCCAGGAAGTTTATAACGGACGTAATGCGGCAGCCGCTGCTGTAGCTGCCCATGAATGCGGACACGCGGTGCAACACGCCAGGGCCTACAGCATGCTTGAATTCCGCTCTGCGATGGTGCCAATTCAAAATATCAGCGCGCAGGTAATCAATTTTATTTTTATGATCATGATGTTCGGTGCAATGTTCGCTTCGAACGTAATGCCGATGTCGACGGCGCTGGTAGTAATTATCGTATGTTATGGCGTTTTTACTCTTTTTGCTTTCGTTACACTACCGGTTGAGTTTGACGCGAGTAAACGAGCACTTGCGTGGATCGAATCGCGGGGTATTGTCACACGCGAGGAGCACAAAATGGCAAAGGACGCGCTGAAATGGGCTGCGATGACCTATGTTGTTGCGGCGATCGGTGCCTTAACTACGCTGATTTATTACGTGATGATGTTCATGGGAAGCAGCGATGAATAAAAATATTCTGCATGCAGCATAATTTTTAAAAAGCGTTTATTTTTGCAAGCCTGAGTTTAGACTCAGGCTTCTTTATTTCATGAACCCCGAAACGTGTCATAGCCTATGAACTTTGAACTAACAGAAGAACAAATAGCAGTCCAACAGGCTGCCCGCGACTTTGCTCAAACCGAATTGCTTCCAGGCGTTATTGAGCGGGACAATGAGCAAAAGGTCCCGAAAGATCAGCTTAAGAAGATGGGGGAACTCGGATTTTTGGGCATGATGGTCGATACGAAGTACAACGGCGGTGGAATGGATTCGATCTCATATGTCCTGGCCATGGAAGAGATCTCAAAGATCGATGCTTCGGCTTCTGTTTGTATGTCTGTTAATAACTCACTTGTTTGCTGGGGAATTGAGAAATACGGCTCTGAAGAACAAAAAGAAAAATATCTAAAAAAACTCGCGACGGGTGAGATGATTGGTGCTTTCTGCCTCTCGGAACCTGAAGCTGGATCTGATGCAACAAGTCAACGTACAACAGCCGAAGATAAAGGCGATTATTACCTGCTGAACGGAACAAAGAACTGGATCACAAACGGAAACACCGCCAGCGTGTACCTTGTTATCGCGCAAACTAATCCTGAAAAGAAGCACAAAGGAATCAACGCCCTGATCGTAGAGAAAGGAATGCCTGGTTTTGTTATCGGCAAGAAAGAAGACAAGATGGGGATTCGTGGATCGGATACACATTCACTTATGTTCCAGGATGTGAAAATACCGAAGGCGAACCGCATCGGTGAGGATGGTTTTGGTTTCAGCTTTGCGATGACCACGCTCAACGGCGGAAGAATCGGAATTGCAGCGCAGGCATTGGGAATCGCGTCGGGCGCGTATGAACTGGCATTAAAATATTCCAAGGAAAGAAAAGCATTCAACAAGACCTTATCCGAGCATCAGGGTATTCAATTTAAGCTTGCCGAAATGGCGACAAAAATTGAGGCGGCAAGACTGCTCGTTCACAAAGCAGCGTACCTGAAAGACCAGAAAAAAGATTTTGTAAAAGCGGCGGCAATGGCTAAGCTGTTTGCTTCTGATATAGCACAGGAAGTTACTACCGAAGCCGTTCAGATCCACGGTGGATATGGATACGTGAAAGAGTATCACGTTGAACGACTGATGCGCGATGCCAAGATCACGCAGATTTACGAAGGAACAACAGAGATCCAGAAGCTTGTGATCTCGCGCGAGTTACTTCGATAGATCCGAAGCTTTATTCCATTCGTAAATTCTTTCTGAAACCTCAGTTAAAAAGTCGGGATTTTTTTCGAGTGCGTTGCCGATAACAATAACATCTGCGCCAGCTTCAATGGCTGAAATTGCCTTTTGTGAAGTATTAATCCCACCACCAACAATGAGCGGAACACTCACAGCCTTCCGCACAGCGCCGATCATGCGCGGAGAAATCTCTTTTTCGGCACCACTGCCGGCATCGAGGTAGATCAATTGCTGACCCAGCATTTCTCCCGCAAGTGCGGTTGATGCGGCCAGTGAATATTTGTCATCGGGCAATGGTATCGTATTACTGATGTAAGCGACTGAAGTAATTTTTCCGGAATTGATCAGAAGATATCCCGTCGGAATAATCTCAAGGCGCGTGTTTTTTAATATCGGCGCAGCGATCACATGCTGCCCGATCAACAATTCAGGGTTTCTTCCTGAGATCAGCGAAAGAAACAAGATGGCGTCGGCATTTGGTTCGATTTGCATGGTGTTTCCGGGAAAAAGAATCACCGGAAGACTCACGTTTTCCTTAATCTTTCGAACTACTTCAGAGAGGTTAGTGGTTGTTACCAGGCTTCCACCTACGAAGAAAAAATCAATGCAGTTTTCGTTAGCCAGGTTAATCAGATGGAGAAGCTTAGCCGGGTCTCCGACTTTGTCAGGATCAACAAGCACAGCGATCGATTTGCGGCGCTGTAGCTTCCTTTCACGTAGCGCGTTAAGAATTGCCATCATCTGCCTTCTTCGCAGCCTGCGACTGCATGTATTCTTCAAGCTTTTCTTTAGCAAGGCCAAGCAGCATCACCGTTGCCTGACTCGCCAATGCGGTACCTAACTGCGAAATAATTCCAGGCGTCTCAGGTTCTTCAGAAACAACAACCTGCTCAGGGTTGTCCTGAATCAGTTTGATTTTTTTGACCTTCTTCTTTTTAGGCTTCGATGAAAAACTGCTGATGATAAAATAGCTGGCCGCAAGGGCACCGCCTATTATAAGCGCGTTTGTGAGAATCTTCTGCGTGCGCTCCGAAATAAGTTTAACATCTTCTTCGAGTTGCTCTCTGTGAAGAGCAGACTGACGCATCAGGTGGTCTTTCGGATCGTCAGAGTCAAGCATTTCCATATATTTCTATTTCCGTGAATTTAATGTCTTAGAAAGGTTTGAATTGATCTTTCCTATCAACTTCTCCCGATAAACAAATAGCGACAGACCAACAATCAGATAAAACAATGCGACGAGCGAATATCCTGCGAGTGCGCCAATTACATCAGCAAGTAGAATCGCCACGCCAAGGCTTACAAACAACACTACCATTGCGAAGGCAAACACTAATGCCAGATAAACCACTGCCTGCGAAATCCCTTTCGCCAGTTCCTGCCTTACCTCAACCTTAACCAATTCAACTTTCGTCTCAAAATACCCGGTCAGGTTATTGATAAGGCTATCCAACTTAAGAAATTTAGTGATTGAGCTGCCGAACATGAAGTTGCTTCCTATGCAATATAGAGAGAAGTCTTTTGTTCGGAAAGATCGATTGGAAATGATTTTTAGATCAGTTATTACTGATATAAATAAGGGTGAACGGAATAATAAAAAATGTAAACAACACAAACAGAACGATTGAAATCCGATAGCGAGCGGAAACGATTCCCAGATGTTTCGACAATTCGTAAGGTATCGCCGGAAGGAACGGCATGACAAAGAACAAAAGGATACCAGCTACATTAAACAGAAGGTGTGCCAGGGCAATGCTGATGGCGGCAACGGAATTTGAACTTACAAGGACGGCGATGAAAGCGGTGACAGTCGTGCCGACGTTTGCACCCATGATAAAGCTCGCCGCTTCCCTGAGCTTAATGATCTTCTTTGCTACCAAGGGAACAACCAATGAGGTGGTAATTGTGCTTGACCTGATGGCAGCCGTTGTTATCAAGCCCCATCCCAGCGACTTTAAAGGATCCTCGAAAATAAATCTTCCCGATGAGTCGGGCGATTTGCCAATCAAAAGATTCGAAATTTGTCGGCGAAAAAACAGAATTGAAGCGAAGAGGAGAATAAAGGAAATGGACACTAAAACGATCGGCGCATCTAAGACCGTCACTAGCGGATCGATAACAAAGCCGAACACCGACCACGAAACTATCTCAGTGCTATTACCTCCCACCGACAGAAAAAGATAATCTGAAATCAAAGTAACTGCCCTTGTGACTAGTGCGTACTTGTATTCGAGTGGAAAAAGTACAATGATCGTTAGGAGATTAAAAAAGGAATGATACGCCGCTGCCGAAACTGCGCGCTTAAATTCTTTTGGCTTGTTAAGAAATCCCAATGAAACTATAAGCGCCGTGATGGTTGTACCCAGGTTGGCTCCCATAATCACAGGTACGGCATTTAGCAAGGTCAACGTCCCAGATCCTACAAGTGTAACGACGAGCGCAGTTGTAGTTGAACTGCTTTGAATAATCGCGGTAATGAGCAATCCGATGAATAGGCCGGTGAACGGATTTGAAGTTGCGCTTAATACCGTGTGGATCGTCTCTGCTCCAAGCGCATCGAATGATGTGATCATCAATTCGAGCGCGAAGAAGAACAAAAGGAAAGCACCCGTAATGAAAATAAATGAACGGGTGTCAACTTTGCTGGTTTTGGCAGCACTTCCTGTTTCCTCTTCCATGCTAACCTTTTAATTCATTGACCGCCATCCACGCCATGAGGCCAGGGCTGATCTTTAGGGCATCTTCATCTATATCAAATGTCGGCGTATGAACGTATGACGTGATCCCTTTGCCCTGATTTCTTGTTCCGAGCCGGTAAAACGACGCAGGAATTACTTGGGAATAATAAGCAAAGTCTTCCGCGCCAAGCGTGATATCAATATCGACAACATTTTCTTTACCAACGTACTGTTCGGCGCACGCCTTGATCCTGCGCGTAAGCAGCGGATCGTTTTGCAGATAAGGATAACCCCGCGATATATCAACGTCACATTTTCCACCCATTCCTTCCGCAATGCTTTCCGCCATTCTTTTGATTTTCAGAAGCGCTGCCTCTCTCCAGTCTTCATTCATCGCACGAAATGTGCCGGCAATGTTGACTTCATTCGGAATGATATTGGTCGCGCCTTCACCAATAATTTTACCGAACGTTAACACGGTAGGTTGTTTCGGACTCGCATTGCGGCTAATGATCTGTTGTAAGGCGATTATAATGTGCGAGGCAATTACAATCGGATCTACGGCTAATTCGGGTGCGGCGCCGTGTCCTCCTTTACCGATTACTTTCAAGTAGATTTCATCACAACTGGCCATGTACATTCCTTCCCGAAAGCCAATTTTTCCAACGTCCAACAAAGGGAAAACGTGTTGACCTACGATACCCGAAGGCCGGGGGTTTTCGAGCGCTCCATCACGGATCATGTAAGAAGCTCCACCCGGATTCTTCTCTTCACCCGGTTGAAAAAGTAATCTGATAGTCCCTTCGAATTCATCTTTGATTTCATTCAATATCATAGCCGTTCCTAACAGCGATGAAGTGTGAACATCATGACCACATGCGTGCATCACACCGGGTTCCTGTGATTTGTAGATCACATCGTTCGCTTCGATGATCGGCAGCGCATCCATATCTGCACGAAGGGCAATGGTTTTGCTTTCCGAATTTTTGCCTTTGATTTCGACTACCAATCCGGTGGTAGCTATTCCCTCGGTTGGATTCAGTCCAACGGCGTGGAGTTGTTCAGCTACATACTTCGCCGTTTTATACTCCTTATATGAAAGCTCAGGGTTCGCATGCAAATGGCGGCGGTGTTTGACGACATCATCCGCAATACGAAGCGACATCTCTTTTATTCGAGCGAGTAATTCCATGATGAAACAGTAAAGTTTAAAGTTAGCAAAGTTTCATCGTCGGGAATATGACCGAAGAAGGCGTTTATGAAAATTCAGACGACGGTAGGGGTGAACGGCGTTTCAGGTGTCTCTGGTAAAAACATGATTTATGAAAATATTTACGTCACTTGTAGCGCTGGCGCTTCTGTTCACTAACGTATGTTTAGCGCAGGACGAACCTGGCCAACCTCACGAAATCAAGACCATTTTCCGCGATAACCGGCCACATGCTTCCGGTGCGTTTGGAGCCTTGAGCAACAAATTTTCCACCATCAAAGGCGAGCCGGCAAACATTGTCGAGATCTATGGCGGATGGTATGTCAACCATCGGTTTTTGCTTGGTGTCGGTGCTGCCGCATCCACGAATAACATTGTGGTTCCTATTGAATTCCGTACAGAGCCGACCCGAAGGATGAGTTATGAATATGGACAGTTTGGTTTGATGACCGAATACATTGTCGCGTCTGACAGGTCACTGCATATCGGGTTTCAAATGTTCGCTGGTGCAGGATTTACATTGCAATATGATCGTGATCAACATAAAAGCGAAAATGAAAATGATGAGATTCGCGACTACGATCACGATACGAATTGGTTTACTGTTGCGGAACCTGGTGTGAAAGTCGAGATGAATATCTTCCGTTGGATGCGGTTTGCTCCGGGAATCTCTTACAGATTGGCTCACGGAAGCAATGGCAAGGGCATGAGTGACGACGACATTAACGGCACTTCGATTAACCTCACACTGAAATTCGGGAAATTCTAATTGACGACTATTTTATCGGAAGACGTTCCGGAAGCAAAATGGCATTCGGGAAATATTTTTTGATCGCCACGTAATCGCGTTGCGCTGCGAACCGGTCATAATATTTCCCGGCCCGGACGCGATAATTAGGCTGAACATACTGGAGCTCTGAATCGAGACCAGGCAGGGACGTGCTCAAAGACTTCTTGGCGTTCAATGCCTCTTCCCGTTTCAAACCGGAATAAACCTGGATGGTAAAGCCGTCAACGTGACCAATGCTATGATTGAATCTGCTGATGCTGTCGAGTATACTATCCAGGTTTTCGTTGATGGCATATTTTGCCTCCACATATTTGGTCTCTTTCGTTTCGTCCGCCCCATCTCCCATCGGTTGCTTACTTGCTGTATCGACGTCGTTCACTTTCGGGCGAAGCACAGACAGATCTTCCGCGTACTTGCCACTTTGGGTTGCCCCGGTGCGTGTTGACGATGTTGTTTTCTTTGCACACGAAAACACTGCAATGATGGCGAGAATCAGAAGAAGTTGTGCTTTCATTAGTCGATTATTACACAGCGATTATTCTTAATGTCATCTTCCACTTTCTTGTACTTCACGTCGCGAAGAACACGCCCATCAGGATACTGAACACTTACCTTATCGTTTCTGTTAGCAACCTTTTCAGATTTTACAGGCATTACTTTTTCCTGCGGAGGCCTGTTTGGTTGTGGCTGATTTGGCTGCTGACCACCACTGAGCAGTGATCTTGATTCTTCTTTCTGTTCACTCAGCCTTGCACGTGTACGTTGAGCGCGTGCCTCCTGCACCTGGTCTGGCTGTTGAACAGGAATGTCCGCTTTCATTAGGAACGAAATTGTATCCTCATTCACCTTCGCGATGAAGCGCTTGAATAACTCAAAGCCTTCGAACTTATAGATCAGCAGCGGATCTTTCTGTTCGTAAACGGCATTTTGTACCGATTGCTTGAGATCATCCATTTCCCGTAAATGCTCCTTCCATTGCTGATCGATGATGGCAAGGGTAATCATTTTTTCCATCGCCTTGACGAGTTCAGCGTTGTTCGTTTCTACACACTTAATCAGGTTTGCCGCAACACCAATTTGTTTGGATCCATCGGTAAATGGCACAAGGATATTCTCCACGGTTGCTCCGCGTGTACGATGAATCTCGCGAACAACGGGTAATGCTTTGTCGGCTACCATCCTGTTCTTCTTATGATAATGTGCGAGGGCCTTGTGGTAAAGATCGTCCGTTATTTTATTCTGATCCCATTTTTCAAAGTCAGCTTTAGGCAGTTCGTAATCCAATCCCAAAGTGCCTAAGGCATTTAACCGGAGGCTCTCGTAATCATTCGCATTTTTAGCATTAATGATCATGTCCTCGCTTGTGTCGAATAGCATCGTCAAAATATCAAGCTCAAGTCTTTCGCCAAACAAAGCATTTCTTCTGCGCTTGTAAATTACTTCGCGCTGCGAGTTCATTACGTTATCATACTCTAGCAAACGCTTCCGGATTCCGAAGTTATTCTCTTCGACTTTCTTTTGCGCGCGTTCAATGGAGCTTGTTACCATTGAGTGTTGAATCTCCTCCCCTTCTTTCAATCCAAGCTTGTCCATGATACGGGCGATCCGTTCAGGCATAAAAAGACGCATCAGATTATCTTCGAGCGAAACATAGAACTGTGATGTTCCCGGATCACCCTGACGGCCAGAACGACCGCGCAACTGTCTGTCTACGCGTCGTGATTCATGGCGTTCTGTACCAATAATCGCAAGGCCGCCAGCCGCGCGCGATTCCGCAGTTAGTTTGATGTCAGTACCGCGACCAGCCATGTTTGTGGCAATCGTTACAGTACCAGGTTTACCGGCTTCTGCAACTATTTCCGCTTCGCGCTGATGTTGCTTTGCATTTAACACCTGGTGCTTGATCTTTCTCAACTGTAACAGGCGGCTGACTAATTCCGAAATTTCAACAGAGGTCGTTCCGACAAGCACCGGTCGTCCAGCTTGTGTTAACTTCACAACCTCGTCAATAACCGCGTTGAATTTTTCGCGCGTAGTCTTATAAACAAGGTCGTCATAATCTTTTCGTACAGCAGGCTTATTGGTGGGAATCGTAACAACATCCAGTTTGTAAATATCCCAGAGTTCACCGGCTTCCGTTTCAGCAGTACCGGTCATACCGGCAAGCTTGTGATACATGCGGAAGTAATTCTGCAGGGTAATTGTCGCATAGGTTTGTGTCGCGTCTTCAACCTTCACATTTTCCTTTGCTTCGATGGCCTGGTGTAAACCATCGGAGTACCGTCGTCCGTCAAGTACCCGACCAGTCTGCTCGTCAACAATCTTGATTTTTCCGTCTACGACAATGTATTCGGTGTCCTTCTCAAAAAGCGTGTAAGCTTTGAGAAGCTGATTCACACTA
Organism: Chryseosolibacter sp.; assembly: GCA_035628595.1. GTDB lineage: Bacteria > Bacteroidota > Bacteroidia > Cytophagales > Cyclobacteriaceae > Chryseosolibacter. The sequence continues at coordinate 23,463 of DASPJN010000254.1, read as the reverse complement.
TGGATTCTCTGCGACTTTACCTGGTAGTCGCGAATAACAGCTTCTTTTTTCTGAAACTGTTCACCTTCATTAAGAGAAGTATCCTTTTCAAGCTTATTAATTTCTGTTGCTATTTCTGGCAGAATGAAGAATTTCGGATCCTCGCCTTCGCCTGTAATTAGATCAATACCCTTTTCCGTTAAGTCAACGCTGTTGTCTTTTTCATCGATGATGAAAAACAAGGGCTTGTCGGCTTCTGGCATATTGCGTTTGTTGTCCTGCAGATAATAATTCTCAGTCTTTTGCAGGATTGCTTTCATGCCTGTTTCACTAAGAAACTTGATAAGCGGCTTATACTTCGGCATCGCCCGATGGGCACGGAAAAGATTGAGTCCGCCCTCCTTCTCGTTTCCTTCATTGATCAGCTTACGCGCGTTATTCAGGTATTCGTTAATGATCTTCTTCTGGGCTTCAACGAGCTTAAAAATCCGTGGTTTAAGATCGTAGAACTCGTGTTCGTTTCCACGGGGTACTGGCCCGGAGATAATCAATGGCGTTCTCGCTTCATCAATCAAGACAGAGTCAACTTCATCCACCATTGCGTAATGGTGCGCGCGCTGAACGAGTTCCTCAGGGTCTCGAGCCATATTGTCACGCAGGTAATCGAAACCGAATTCGTTGTTCGTTCCATAAGTGATGTCTGCTCGATATGCGTTCTTTCGCGCCGTTGAATTCGGCTCATGCTTATCGATACAGTCGATACTTAAACCATGGAACTGAAAAATCGGAGCCATCCATTCACTATCACGTTGCGCGAGGTAGTTGTTTACTGTAACGATATGAACGCCACGCTTGGCAAGTGCATTTAGAAAGGCAGGCAATGTTGCCACGAGCGTCTTACCCTCGCCTGTTGCCATTTCAGCAACTTTTCCTTCATGCAAAGCAATACCACCGATGATCTGCACGTCGTAGTGAACCATGTCCCAGGTTATGATATTTCCTGCCGCCATCCACTTATTCATCCAGCGTGCTTTGTCGGCAACTATCTGAACATTATCTCTACCAGCTGCAATGGTGCGGTCAAAGTCAGAAGCAGTCACTTCAATGAACTCGTTTTCTTTGAATCTTCTTGCTGTTTCACGCACAATTGCAAAAGCCTTTGGCAGCACTTTTAAAAGCACTTTCTCAAGGTCAGTGTTGCGAACTTCCTCCAGTTTGTCTATTTCAGCAAATACGATTTCTTTCTCGTTAATTTCCATTGCCGGATTATCGGCAATTTGTTTATGCAGCGACTGAATTTTAGCGTCGATCTCTTTTAACTCGGCATTAATAAAATCCTGGAGTTTCAGCGACTCATTCCTCAATGCATCGTTGGACAAAGACTTCATCGACTCCCCCTCTTTCCTGGTTTGTTCAACCAGTGGCATCATTCGTTTGATGTCCTTGTCAGATTTCGTTCCAAAGATTTTAGCAATGAATTTTAACATTGGGTACGTTGAGTTTAAAAATTTGCGGACGTGCATTGGAGCAATGCATTTCCTGCCCGTTTTAGGGGCCTAAAGTTAAGTTGTTTGATGGTTACCCCCAACCCTGATTTTGACTTTAAACGGTGAGAGCAATAAGCCTGCTTGTGTCAATTATAGTTCCAACTGGCCTTCGAAGACCATTTTGGCAGGCCCGATAAGAAAAATGTCGGTAAATAATGCAGACGAACCGGCATCCTGGCCGGATTTGAACTCTACTAAAAGCTCTCCGCCTAGTGTTCCAATTTTCATGGGAGAGTGATATCCTAAAAATGATGCGGCTAACGCTGCTGCCGTAACGCCTGTACCACATGAAAGCGTTTCATTTTCGACACCGCGTTCATATGTCCTCACATAGATTGTGTTATCGGCAAGTACTTCGACGAAATTGACATTTGTGCCACCCGGGGCGAAAGCTTCGTGATAACGGATTGTTCGTCCGTCTTCGTAAACCGGATGCTCTTCTATCTGACCAACGAATCGCACGTAATGTGGAGAGCCCGTGTTCAGGAAAAAATCTTCACCGATCTTGTTGACGTCAGCAACGTCATTCATTTTCAATCTTATCAGATCATCACCAAATATTTCAGCTTCATGAACGCCGTCGTAGGCATTAAAGCGGGCTTTTTGCTTCACCATTCCAAGCGACCTGGCCATTTCTACCGCCGCCCTGCTTCCATTTCCGCAGAGACTTTGAGAACCATCGCTGTTATAGTAGACAACATTGAAATCCAAGTTCGGGTCTTTTTCTATCAGCATAAGTCCGTCAGCGCCGATACCGAACTTGCGATGACACAAGCGTTTCACATGGTCGGCAGACAATTTGTATTCTCCTGATCGATTATCAATGAGGATGAAGTCGTTGCCCGTGGCCTGGTATTTAGAAAACTTAATTTTCAAAACAATTATTTTATTTCTTCATAGTCGATATACTCGCCGCCTTTTATCGTCGGGCCTTTCGCATTCTTGTCGCTCTTTTTAAAATGTGAAGGATTTCCCTGATTTCTGAATTGCTGAGACGCGGCACCGGCTCGAAAAAAGAAAGAGCCTATCTTGTACAAGACATATAGAATCAAACCGGTGATTATGAGAATCTTAACCATGGAAAATACATTTCTATTAACAACAACTAAAAATCAAAAACATAGGTTCTGTCTTACCGACAATTCAGCATGTTGCCCAAATACTGAGACGAACTTACCCAAAAATTATTTAGCGGCTCAGATACAGGTTTCTTTCCGAGTAAATCTTCAGGAAATAATCGTCCATCAAATCATCAATAAAATAAATGGATTCGCCTGTTGACTTCATTTCCGGTCCAAGCTCCTTATTAACATCCGGAAATTTGTTGAAGGAAAATACCGGCTCCTTAATGGCGTAACCTCTTCTTGTTGGATTGAACTGAAAGTCTTTCACTTTCTTCGCTCCGAGCATGACCTTCGTCGCGTAGTTCACGTACGGTTCATCGTATGCTTTGCAGATAAAAGGCACAGTTCGCGACGCACGTGGGTTCGCTTCAATGACGTACACCTTGTCTTTCTTAATTGCAAACTGGATGTTGATAAGACCTTTCACTTTCAACGCTTGTGCAATTCTTATTGTATAGTTTTCAATCTGCTTCTGTACGAAATCGCCAAGGTTAAACGGAGGGAGCACCGCATACGAATCACCAGAGTGAATTCCAGCCGGCTCAATGTGCTGCATCACACCGATGATATACACATCTTCACCATCGCAAATGGCATCCGCCTCCGCTTCTATTGCGCCATCGAGAAAATGGTCGAGGAGTACCTTGTTTTCGGGAAGGTGTTTCCAGATATCAAGAATATGATCTTCAAGCTCCTGCTCGTTGATCACAATCTTCATGCTTTGCCCACCCAATACGTAAGACGGCCGGACGAGCAACGGGAAGCCTATCTGCTTCGATGCCTCGATCGCTTCGTCAGCATTTCTTGCGACTCCAAATTCAGGATACGGAATTCCGAGATCTTTGAGCAAAGTTGAGAATCGGCCACGGTCTTCGGCAAGGTCAAGGGAGTCGAAAGATGTTCCAATGATGTTGATGCCGTAAGCGTGCAATTTTTCGGCAAGCTTTAACGCAGTCTGACCGCCAAGCTGAACAATTATACCTTCTGGTTTCTCGTGTTCGATAATATCGTATAAATGTTCCCAGAACACGGGTTCGAAATACAGTTTATCCGCTATATCAAAATCTGTTGATACCGTTTCAGGATTACAATTGATCATGATGGTTTCATAGTCGCACTCTTTCGCTGCGAGTACACCATGCACACATGAATAGTCAAACTCAATTCCCTGGCCAATCCTGTTCGGCCCGGAGCCAAGCACAATCACTTTTTTCTTGTTCGATGAGACGGATTCATTCTCATTGTCGAATGTTGAATAGTAGTATGGTGTCTTCGCTTCAAATTCAGCAGCACAGGTGTCTACGAGTTTATAAACACGCTTGATGCCCATCACCTTTCGCTTTGCATGAACTTCGCTTTCACGACAATCGAGCAGGTGCGCAATCTGTCGATCTGCATAGCCTTTCTCTTTCGCTTTCTTCATGAGCTCTTTCGGAATGTCGTCCAGCGAATACTTTTCAATTTCCTTTTCTAGCTCGATGAGTTCCTCAATTTGCTTCAGGAACCAGCGATCTATTCTTGTCAGTTTCTGAATAGTTTTCAGAGGAATCCCAAGCTTGATGGCATCGTAAATATGAAAGATCCGGTTCCAGGTAGGATGTTCGAGGCTATGCAAAATCTCATCCTGTTTCGTGAGCGATTTACCATCAGCACCAATACCGTTCCGACGAATCTCAAGCGACTGACAGGCCTTCTGTAACGCCTCCTGAAAATTTCTGCCAATTCCCATCACCTCCCCAACTGATTTCATCTGAAGCCCGAGTTGGCGATTGGCTCCATGAAACTTGTCAAAATTCCAGCGAGGTATCTTTACAATTACGTAATCTACTGCCGGTTCGAAATAAGCAGTTGTCGTTCCAGTGATTGCATTTTTTAGTTCGTCGAGATTGTAGCCGATCGCGAGCTTGGCTGCAATTTTTGCAATCGGGTAACCTGTCGCTTTTGAGGCAAGCGCGGATGATCTTGATACACGCGGGTTGATCTCAATACCGATGATCTCGTCATAGTTATCCGGGTTGAGCGCGAACTGAACGTTGCATCCACCAGCAAACTTTCCGATGCCATTCATCATTTTAATAGCAAGGTCCCGCATCTTCTGATACGTGGTATCAGGCAGGGTCATTGCAGGCGCAACTGTAATCGAATCGCCTGTGTGAATACCCATTGGGTCGAAGTTTTCTATTGAGCAAATGATGATCACATTGCCGATGTTATCGCGCAATAATTCAAGCTCGTACTCCTTCCAACCAAATATACTTTGCTCAACAAGAACCTCGTGAATAGGTGACGCATGAAGTCCGTTATTAAGCGCCTCGTCAAAATCTTCAGGATTTTGGACAAAGCCTCCACCGGTTCCGCCAAGCGTGTATGAGGGACGAATGACAAGCGGAAACCCGATCTCCTGTGCAATTTCCTTACCCTGGAGGAAAGATGTTGCAGTTGAACCTTTACACACGCCCACTCCGAGCTCGTGCATTTTCAACCGGAATTTTTCGCGGTCTTCAGTGGTTTCGATCGCTTTAATATCCACGCCAATAATTCTGACGCCGTAATGCTGCCATATCCCAGCTTTGTCGCAATCAATGCAAAGGTTCAGAGCCGTTTGGCCACCCATCGTGGGCAGAACAGCATCAATGTGGTGTTTGTCAAGAATTTCGCGAATGGACTTCTTCGTTAGCGGCTTAAGGTAAACGTGGTCGGCGGTCACCTTGTCCGTCATAATGGTTGCCGGATTTGAGTTAATCAACACAACCTCAATGCCTTCTTCGCGTAGTGACCGTGATGCCTGTGACCCTGCATAATCGAATTCACAAGCTTGACCAATAATGATAGGACCGCTACCGATGATCAGTACCGAACGAATACTTCTGTCTCTTGGCATTGTTAGAGTTTTGGAAAGGGATGAATAAAATTGCGCAAAAATAATTCAGAGAATGGTGGTAACGCAGAAACCCCTCGTTTTTTTAAGGGAATTTTTGAAAACACTACGTTCGAATTCAAACAGACTAAACTCTACGGCACAAAAATAAAAAATCATGAACCGTAGTTCACTTCAGGACTCGCGATGCGATTTTTCGTCGTTTTTCTTTATGAATTGCTCCGAAGGGTTCGAACACTAAGAAATTACAGTCAGAATTGATTAACTGAAGTACAAGTTTGAAGCAGGAACTCTCAAATCAACCCACGAGCTTTTAATTCCAGGTATTTATTGATCGTGTTGACGGTAAGATCTTTCGGCGCTGTAAGAACCGCCTGGATACCATGATTCTTTAATTCCCGCACTATCAGTTTGCGCTCATAAGCAAAACGCTCAGCAATAGCTTTGTGGTAAATTTGACGAAGATCATCGGCTGGTTGCTCGATCAAAGCCTTCATTTCAGTGTTCTCGAAAAAAATGACAACCAAAAGATGTTGATGAGCCAGCTTTTTGAGAAAAGGAAGCTGGCGTTCAAGACTGTAGATCGACTCAAAATTTGTGTACAAAAGCAACAAACTTCGTTGGGTGATCTTTCTTCGAACGAAATTGTAAACTGCGCCGAAATCCGTTTCCCTGTACGCTGTCTTTTGATTGTAAAGCGTTTCGAGAATACGCGACATCTGATTGCTTGCTCTGCCAGGGGCAACATACGTCCCGATCTTATCCTGAAAGGTCAGCAGGCCTGCTTTATCTGATTTCCTGATGGCAATATTTGAAATGACCAAAGACGCATTGATGGCATAGTCGAGCAGACTGAGGCCATCGAATGGCATTTGCATTACGCGTCCTTTGTCAATGAGATTGTAAACTTGTTGCGAGCGTTCATCCTGGAAATGGTTGACCATTAGTTGCGACTTCCGGGCAGTCGCCTTCCAGTTGATCGTCCGGTAGTCATCACCGGAAACATATTCTTTAATAAGCTCGAACTCCATGTTGTGCCCGATCCGACGAATCTTCTTGATCCCCGTTTCCGTAAGCCGGTTCGAGATTGCGAGCAATTCGTATTTCCGCATTTGCAAGTAGGAAGGGTAAACTGGTACAATCTTGTTTGCCGAAAAGCGGAATCGTCGCGAGAAAAATCCGATCGGTGATTGCGCGAAGATATTCACCGCGCCAAAAGAATATTCACCACGTTTAACAGGCCGAAGCTGGTACTCGATCGTGGACTCGCCACCTGCTTCTACGGCTCTCAAAAAACTAACATCACGTCTTTGGAACTGATGCGGGATCTCATCAATGACACGAATGTGAATTTTAAATGGATAGAAATTCTCTACATGAATGGTAAGCAGATTCTCGTCACCATTTGAAAGTTTGTCCGGTGTTTCACGCGCGCCGTCAATACCTTTCCGGAATCGGAAAAGCAGGATTAGATCCGTTGCGATGATCGAAAGTAAAACATAAAATAATGTTTTAGGCAGGAAGATATATCCGCCGACCACAAAGCTTATCACAAAAGCAAACACAACAATTCCAATAGCAAGGAAAAGTCGGTTATTCAGATATATGCTTTTAAGGATCTTCACTATCGGGGCACCTCTACGTTGTCAACGATCTGTCGGATAATTTCATCCGTCGTCAATCCTTCCATTTCCTTCTCAGGTGTTAACGATAAGCGGTGACGCAAAACCGGGGTTGAAACAAATTTGATATCTTCAGGTGTTACAAAATCCCTTCCGTTCACCGCAGCGTAAGCCTTCGAGGCATTGAGAATTGCAACCGACGCGCGTGGCGACCCGCCAAGAAAGAGCGCATGATTATTCCTCGTTTCATGGATGATTTTCCCAATGTACTGCAGCAAGTTATCCTCCACATGAATCTGTTGCACGATCTCTCTGTAAGCTTTGATTTCATTTGCTGAAAGTACTGCATTCACTTCTGTTATCGCAGCGTGACCCTTGCGCTTATGGTGGCCACTAATGATTGCTATTTCCTGTTCAAGCGAAGGGTACTGCACAGAAATCTTAAATAAAAAGCGATCAAGCTGCGCCTCTGGCAAACGATATGTTCCCTCATGCTCGATCGGATTTTGAGTTGCCACCACGATATAAGGCACATCCATTTTATAAGTCGCGCCATCAATGGTCACCTGTCGCTCTTCCATCACCTCGAACAATGCAGATTGCGTTTTCGCCGGAGCGCGGTTTATCTCATCGATCAGGACAATGTTAGAAAAGATCGGTCCTGATTTGAATTCAAATGCTGACTTCTGCATGTTATAAACAGAAGTGCCCAGAACATCTGATGGCATCAGGTCGGGCGTAAATTGAATACGCGTGAATTTTACCGAGATCACTTTCGCCAGGAGTTTTGCCGTCAACGTCTTGGCTACACCAGGTACACCCTCAATGAGCACATGCCCATCAGCCAGGATAGCGGTCACCAACAGATCAACCATTTGCTCCTGTCCTACGATAATCTTCGCGACTTCCTCCCGTATACGCAGCACACTCGCATTCAGATTTGTGAGGTCAACGCGGTTTTCAAATATTCGTGATTCCATATTTCAATTCGTTCAGTTAGGGGTGGTTAAACTTTTCAATTTTTAAATTGAGATCCTTCAACTGTGCCGAACTGATATCAGGCAGTGAAAGAATAGATGTGATATCGGAAAACAGCATATTAATTTCGTGAGATGGCTTTCCTGCCTTTAGCGCTAATGCTTTTAAAAAGTCATCGTCAAGACGTGTTGTGTCCAGTCGATATCTTGTTCTTATTTGCTCAAGCAAAAACTGGATTTTCTTCTCGGCGATGTTTTTGTGATTTGCACTTTGGAAATAAAGATTACCGATTGTCGAGACAAATTCCAGCGTCGTATTTCCAAGCGGTTTGATTACCGGAATAACGCGTTGTCGCCGTTTCGCTTCGAATATCATGAAAATAACTAGTGAAGCGATCGTCAGATAGTATGCCCACGCGAGTGGTTCAGTCTTCAGAATGTAACGCAATGGCGTGCGTGCTTCCATGCGTCCGAGGTGATAGAACTCCGTCCAAAAGATTGGCGACGTCTGCAGATATGACAAACAACCTGAAACGTAATCGCTATTCTTACCGCTCAACAGATAAATGTTTGTAAATGTCACTGGCGCACTCGTGAGTATAAGATTTCCTTCACCCCACGTTACTCTTATCGTTACTGGTAGCTTTTCGCTATTCTGTGCAACTACCGTTGTGCGCGTCGTGTCAAACTTCTTGAAATAGTTGTAAACATCGTCACGCCGGTACCAGAATTTATGCGTTGTGTCAAGGGCTGGATTGAGGAAAGAAACATATGCGCTATCTTTTTTGTCGAAGAATTCGCTGCCTCCGAAAAGATTATCATAAGTCTGCAGTTTCAGTGTATCGGCTAAAATGCCGGAAATGTGACGAGCGCCAATAAAGGCGGTACCGCCATTATTTACATGCTTCAACAATGTATTCACGTCTTCTTTTTGAGGACTAAAGTATCGCGAAAGAATAAAAATGTTGGATCCTGATTTCATGGAATCGCCAAGCTCGTACAATGTTTGATAGGAATGATTTACACCTGCGCCATCACTTACGGAAGGCAACAATTCAAACAATGCAAATGTACCGTACGGATCTTTATCATCATGCGCATATGTCTCCGACCAATCAAACTGTTTCGGTGTCATCAGCTTAAACAGGACGAAGATACCGAGTGCGGCCGACACATACAGGATATATTTCCAGTCTTTCTTCACGACCTGATTTTTTCTTTCCAGACACTAAAAATAAGCGCGGCTTTGTGATAGGTCTCTGATGTGATATCAAAGTTGCCGTACCACGCGTAATCAAAATAGAAGCTCAGTTCGTTTAACCCGGATTTCAAGTCCTGTGTTTGTAATTCGCTTACATATTCGTGATTCGTCTTCCCGGATTCCCATCTGATAAGGTGTCTATCTGAAAGCATTTTAAGCGCATACAAAAATAGCAGTCTCACTCCGCGACGATAATCGTTCTGTGCAACAGCCTCATCGATGAGCTTGTCAAAATTCATTTCATGAATATTTTCTTCAATGCCACCACGGTGCGAAACACCCTGGGCGTTGTATAAAATTCTAAAGGCATTCACTTTCAGTAACATCATGATAATAACAACCATCAATGCAACGCCAAGCGCGTACACGATCACATTTCCCCAGCTCGTGTTCATCGCTCCGTCAAGAATTCTTAGGATAAACTCAATGATCCACCGCAATATTCTTTCCCATAAGCTCTCACCAACCGACGGCGGTTGTTTGTAACGCATGTCAGGGTCGCGCTTTAGCTTTTCAAGCAGATCCGCGTCAAAGCTCTTTGCTTCGACCTCTGACGAATCCGGCAGTGCGGTATAGTTTACATAGAGATCAACAGGTGCTTCCGATCCCTCACCTATTACACTGTCTGCGATTAGCTCACCGCTGAAATTAGCTGAATCATGTGATGCTTCGCTTTCCTGCGAAAAACAAGGAAAAGCTAAGGCAAAGAATACAAATAAAAGACTCGACAGCCTCACGGAATCAATATTGCTCTTCTGTTTGGGCCGCGGAAGACGTAGCCTGACCCATCGTGCTGATTTGATTCATCAGGCCCCGTGATTCGCGGCGCTCAACGAGATTAAAGTATTGAAATGCAAGTCCAATATTTGGAAACGCATAAAGGACCATTTGAACAAGGTAGTAAAGGGAAAAAACAATTGTAGTCATCACCTGGTATGTACCACTTTGCTGTGGTACCGAACCGGATGAAACATCATGGATCGTGTTGGTAAGGGTAACAACATACCACGGCATTATGATTGCGTACGAAACCATTCCAACAACCATCGACAAGATGAACAACAGCCCAAATGTGCTCCACCATTTACCCTGAATGAGTTTGAAAGATCGAAGCAAAGCATCAAAGAATCCGATCTTTTCATAGGCACGAATGATGAACACAAACGAGGCGCCAACGAACACATAAAAAATTCCACAGAACATGATGATGAATCCGAAAAAGATCAACCACGGCGAAATTGCAGCGAGTACAAACATCGGAACTGCGAGAATAAAATATGACACGAGGGCCAGCAACCCGAAAAGGATCATCGTTCTGAAATTCATCCAGAAAGTTTGGCGAACACGTTCCCATACTTCATGTACTTCGATTTTATTTGATCTCTTCTCCTCGTAGAGAACCAGGTAATTGTTAACGGTTGCTATCGCGGTTACCCCGCTGATTAAAAAGAAGATCATCATGACACCAATCTGCATCCAGAATTGCGCCGAAAGAAATTTATCCTGTAATGAGTCAACATCCCCCTGCGCGCCCAGTGCACTGAAGCTGAACATGTCGCCGATGAAAGTGCCCATGAACAAACTCGCAACTAAGATCGGTGGCCCCGCAATAACGAGAATCGACTTTGAAAGCGGTTTGAAATTCTGTTTGACGAACTCGATCGTCACATTCATCTTCTTGCTGAAATCGCGTGTCTGATGAAAGTTGATGAAGTTAAAATTGTCCATTTTTCTTTAGTAGGGTCGGGTAAATTACAAAATAATAGATGATGAGATAAGCTGATGCAAGGATTATGGCGCTTTTGAAAATCCAATGCATAAACTCGTATCGTGTGATTACTGACTCGATAAAACCGGCCATTACAAAAAAAGGAACAAGGCCAACCATAATTTTCAATCCGCGTTTTGCGCCGATCTTTAATGAGTCCAGTCTTGAATATGTGCCCGGAAAAATGAGTCCATTTCCAAGTGTGAATCCAGCTGCACCGGCAATTACGATTGCGGAAAGTTCAATGGTACCGTGCAACATGATGACAGGAAAAGCATGACTCAACAGATTCTCAGTTGAAAAGAACCCGAGAAAGCTTCCTACCATGATCGCATTTTGCATAAGGTAGAAACCTGTTCCGACGGAGGTCATGATACCGTAAACGAATACATAAAATGAAACCATGATATTATTCCACGTTATGTAGAAGAACATGTTTGCCTCATCCATGGTACCGTAAACGCCGGTTGGTTTACCCTGTTTGATGTTTTCCAGGGTCATGTTTACATAACCGTCGCTGAGGATAAGTCTTACAAAAGTGTCATCGTTGAAACTTGATACCAGGCCCATGATGACGCCGATGATGAAGATCAGGAATGAATAAAGCAACTGTTTCCGTGCTTCAAACATCGCTTTCGGCACTTCATATTTCCAGAAAGTAATAAACCGGTTTTTATCTTCGCGCTTATTCTTATAAATATTAAGATGGATTTTTCCTGCTAAGGCATTGAGATAATTCGTGGTGCGGCTGTCGGGATATTTCGTTCGTGCAAAAGAAAGATCATCCGTAATCTGAATGAACAGCTCAGCTAACTTGTCCGGCTCTGCTTGTCCTGAATTTTTAACAAGCTTTTCAAATTCCTCCCAACGAGGTTTATTTTGTTTGATGAATGCAGCTTCTTTCATACACCCACGCGACTAAAGAAAATGAAAGGTACGGATTATTTTTCTGCTGCCGCGATCACCGCATTCCAAACACGAAAAACATTTTTTGAACAAATCTTTTCGATCTCTTCCGGAGTATAACCCCTCCGTAGCAGTACGGATATCAGGTTCGGATAAGCTGAGACATCTTTTAATCCGAGCGGTAGACTGTCGCCGACGCCGTCATAATCTGAACCGATACCCACGTGATCAATTCCGGCAACTTTTACTACGTGGTCAATGTGATCTGCAACCCGCTCAACATCACTGAAAAGTTCTTTATGGGTTTTTCCGAACTGTTCAATAATAGGTCGTGCGGCCTCATCGCGCGATGTAAGATTTTTCGACGCAAGCAAAATTTCGAGCGAATCACGAAGACGTGTATTAACACGTGCAACGGAATCGATAAAATCAGCACCGAAGTTAATTTGAATTACACCGTCATTTTTTGCGAGTGCTTTCAACATCTCGTCACTCATGTTGCGCTGAAATCCGGGAGTGAAATAACGACACGACGAGTGTGATGCGATCACCGGCACCGGCGTAACTTTAAGGACATCGTAAAAAGTGCTATCCGAAACATGCGAGATGTCAACCATTATCCCCAGCCGGTTCATTTCTTTTACTACGCTTTCGCCGAATGGGCTCAATCCATTCCAGGTGCGCGTTGTATCGTAAGATGAGTCACAGATTTGATTATCTTTTGAATGCGTAAGTGTGATATAGCGAATACCACGATCAAAGAAGTACGTAACGTTCGCCAGATCGTCGCCAATTGGTGCCCCGTTTTCCATTCCCATTGGTAATGATATTTTTCCCGCTTCACTACTCGCGATAATATCAGCCGGTGTTCGCGCCAACGCAAACTTATCAGGGTGTGCCTTCGCGATGCCTTCAATCATATTGATGAGCGAATCGGCCAATGCTTTACCCTTATCTGGAGATTTCTGTTGGATGGAAGGGATGTAGATCGACATGAACGGCGCATCCAGTCCGCCCGCTTTTGCTCTTACGTAATCAAAATCGCCTTCAACAGATTTAATCGGTATGCCGAGATATTCGCGATCGAGTCTGAAATTTTTTATTCTAAGCCGATAAGGTAAATCCACATGCCCGTCCGTGATGATGAAAACTTCCGCCAATGAGTCAGCAACTACCTGACGTTCTTCGTCACTCAATGACGCGTAATCGCTTTTGGATTGCTCCGCTGTTCCACAGCTGGTCGCGAAGATTGCTATCGCAGCGTAAAAAAGAAATTTAAATTTCATACACAAGAATTGTAAGCTAATGTCTTTAATTTTGGAAAAGATATTGAATTTTCGAGCCGATGCAAACAATTAGTGTACGGACAACACAAAACGTTTTTATTCATCATCCTGTCGCAAGCCTTGGTGATAGAATACTCGCATACCTGGTCGACTCGTTAATTCTGACCGCTTACGTTGTTATTCTAATTATCGCCCTAGTCAACATCGATGTCCCGGGGTGGGTTTATTTTGCGCTTATTCTAATTCCACTTGCTTTGTACCATCTGCTGTTCGAGATATTTATGAATGGTCAGAGCCCGGGAAAACGCGCGATGAATATTCAGGTTGTCCGGATGGATGGAACAGAACCAGGCTTTGCAGACTTTTTCCTACGATGGCTACTGGGGCTAATCGAGCGCGGCGCCGTTGCCGTTTTAATCATTGCCATCAATGGTAAAGGTCAACGACTTGGTGATATTGTTGCCGGAACAACCGTCGTGAAAATGATTGCTCAGAAAGAAATTACGGCACAGGAAGTTTTTATTACGCCTGAACAAACTTATACGCCAACATTCCCACAGGCCACACAACTCAACGCACAAGATATCGAACTCATTCAACGCGCATTGGAAGCAGCACGCGATTTTGGTAATAACGAACCTGTGATGCTGGTTACTGAAAAAATTAAAACATTACTTGGTGTACAGACAGCATTACCACCCACGCAATTTCTATACACGATCGTTAAAGACTACAATCACCTGAACGCACTTTGAGCACAGAGAACTTGCCGCTTATTACGAAAGCACAACTGGCGCTACGCAACGGACAGGATAAGCCAGAGATTTGGATTGCACTTAATAATCTTGTGTACGATGTGACAGCGTCCCGTCTCTGGCGTAATGGAAAGCACTACGAGCATTGGGCCGGCCAGGACCTTACAGGAGAACTGGCCGACGCGCCGCACACAGCAAACGTGTTTGATAAATTCAAAGCGATTGGAAGGCTTGCTTAGCACGTCATTTATTAACTAAATAGAATTATGATAATTGTTGCAGATAGTGGCGGATCAAAAATCGACTGGAGGTTTCTTTATGCAGATGGAACGATCGGGCAGGCGAACTCTGCAGGTTTCAACCCGTACTATCAACCGGCAGACGATCTACGCAAAAGCATTACTTCAATACTACCTTCGATAGAGCAGAATAAAGGAGCTACACAAAATGTTTTTTTCTATGGCGCCGGTGTTTCTTCTGAAAAAAATCAGCTCACTGTAAAAAATACCTTCACCGAATTTTTTCCAAACGCTTCGGTTGAAATCGGATGGGATCTCCTCGCAGCCGCACGGGCGTTATGTAATCGGGAGCCTGGCATTGCTTGTATCCTTGGGACAGGATCCAACTCCTGTTTATACGACGGAGGAAAAATCACTGGTAACATTGCTAACCTTGGATGGATCCTGGCGGATGAAGGATCTGGCGCTGATATCGGTAAACATTTTCTTATTGACTACCTCCGCGAAAAAATGCCCCAGTCACTTGCTGATCAATTCAAAGCGCGTTTTCCTTTCTCGCGTGAAGAATTTCTTGAAAAGATCTATCAGCAGGAAAGACCGAGCGCGTTTCTCGGCAGCTTTACGAAATTCATCTTTCAACATCTCAAAGAACAATATTGTTACAAGCTTGTTTATGAAAGATTCAGCGTATTTTATGAAAACAATGTGATGAAGTACCCTGACTATCAAAAACTGAAGGTGCACTTTACAGGATCGGTTGCCTTTTACTTCAGTAACATCCTGCGTCAGGTTGCGAATGACAAAGGAATCACGGTTAAAAATATACTTGAAGGCCCGATTGCAGGCTTAACACTCTATCACGCAAACAAAACGGGTAACTGATGTCGACAACGGAATCTTCTTCAAATTATCAAGACCTGGAAAAAATGAGCGTGCACGAACTGCTCGCTAACATTAACAGGGAGGATCAGTCAGTACCGTTGGCCATTGAAAAAGTAATCCCTGCAATTGAGTCGCTGGTAAAAGTCATTGTTGAAAAAATGAAAGCCGGCGGACGATTATTCTATATAGGTGCGGGCACGAGTGGCAGGATCGGCATCCTTGACGCGTCGGAAATTCCACCTACGTACGGAATGCCTCAGGGTCGTGTCATAGGTTTAATTGCTGGAGGCGATCAAGCCATCCGCGTAGCCGTTGAAAATGCTGAAGATGATTTTGAACAAGCGTGGAAAGATCTCCTTGTTCATCACATCAACACCAAGGATGTGTTGATCGGAATTGCAGCTTCCGGAAGAACACCGTATGTCATTGGGGGATTGAAAGCCGCACGCGAAAACAACATAATTACCGGCAGCATTACGTGTAACGCCGGCTCCGAGGTAGCACGCAATTCGGATCATCCGATCGAAGTGATTGTTGGACCAGAATTCGTGACAGGCAGCACACGTATGAAAGCCGGCACTGCGCAGAAGCTTGTGCTTAACATGATCTCAACCACAACAATGATCAAGCTTGGTCGCGTAAAAGGAAATAAGATGGTCGATATGCAGCTTACAAACAAAAAGCTGATTATTCGCGGAAGAAGGATGATCATGGAAGAACTGTCGGTCACCGAAGAAGAGGCCGAACGATTACTTTCACAATTTGGTTCTGTGCGAAAGGCTGTCGAAAGCCGAAAGCGAAATGCATCAGATTGAACCATACTATAACTGGCTAAAATATTACGACTCATCAACGGATGAGCGTTCTCCATTTTTCGGAAAAGAATACAACTTCGATCAATATTCAGAAACTATTTACGGATACTACATCGATCCCGCATGGGATAACATCGGATCGGAGACGCTCTATCTCAAAATTCTTTATACCGATTACGAGGCTGGCTTTACAATACTCGAATTTATTGGTGAATGGAATGATGCCATCAACAACGACATCATGACACTAAAAAGAAACATCATTGAACATTTCATTCGTGAAGGGGTCAACAAGTTTATACTGATCGGTGAAAACATTCTGAACTTCCACGGATCAGATGATTGCTATTATGAAGAGTGGTTCGAGGAAATTGAAGATGGCTGGATCGCAGCTGTGTCATTTCCCACGTTTGTTCAGGAAGAGTTCCGTAAGTTTAATGTTGACAGTTACATCAACATGGGAGGAACACTGGAGATTGATAAATGGAGAACACTTCAGCCTACAGTATTTTTCGATCTCATCACCAAACTGATCCAGCGCCGACTCGGCTAAAGAATGCTCCACTGCACATCCGTCACCAGTACCTCGGCAGGGATGAGATAATTTCTTTTCGACTGCATGTCTTTACACAAGACACGCGTTCGCTTTAATTTTCCTTTTTGAAAATATCGTTGCTGAAATTTGAAAACGCTTCCTTCCGGGATATCGGAAAGCGCGGCGTGCTGGCTGGCATTGCGATCAAATAATCGAAAGGCACGCGTCAGGTCTGCGTCTGCAAACGAACTCGCCTTTGGTTGTCGCATGTGCTTGTGAAGAATCCCCAGAATTTCATCCGGAAAAACATCCCGCGCCAGTACAGGTGCCATCAGGTGCTTGAAAACATGCTTCCATTCATCACCATGCGGATCGACACGGTTACCGAATCGAATGAAGACATGGAGGTGTGCAACCTCATGGATATACGTTGTTAGAAAAAGATAGGGGTTGAGATCGTGATTCAGGGTGATCTTCGGCCTTTTGATATCCTTCCGTGAAGTGAAATCACCCACTTTGGATTGTCGCGACTTCGTGATCTTCAGGTCGAATGGGTTGTTTTTCCAAAGGGCAAAGCAATAGGCCACGGCGTTGGCCGGAACGTGTTGTTGCAGCGTATGATAAACCTTCTCCTCGTTCATACCTGGGCAATAAAAAAAGGCTTTAGCAATCTAAAGCCTTCCCGGGAAAACAGTAAGTGTTTGCTGATTATTGTGCAGCAGTTGTATCTGTTGAAGTTGCAGTAGTGTCAGTTTCAGTAGCTGCAGAATCTGCTGGAGTTACAGTAGGAGTTTCTACTGCTTCAGTGTTTTCTTCAGCCTTCTTCTCACCACCGCCACAAGCTACAAATGCAAAAGCAAATCCGCTTACCATTAACAATGCGATTAGTTTCTTCATAGTTTACAGGTTTTTAATTCAGCCCCAAATATACAAGTATTGGTTAATGATGGGTTATATGAAGTGAATTTTTTCACTTTTTTCTGAAAATAAGCCTTACAGGAACACCTTCGAAGTCGAAATTTTCGCGGATTCTGTTTTCGAGAAAACGCTCATAAGAACCCTGTATATATTGAGGCAGGTTACAGAAAAAAGCAAACGATGGAAACCTTGCGTTAACCTGTGTAATATATTTTATCTGGATGAATTTGCCCTTCATCGCTGGTGGCGGATACCGTTCAATTTCAGGCAGTAGTTTGTCATTCAACTGTGACGTCGGGATTTTTTTGACTTTGTTATTGAACACCAGCACTGCCTTCTCCATTACCTGGAAGATTCTTTGCTTTTCGACAACAGATGCAAAAATGATCGGGATATAAACGATCGGAGCAATCTTCTCCAAAATATCCTTTTTGAACTTTTCAGAAGTCTTGGAATCCTTTTCAACCAGATCCCATTTATTAACCATGATCACCATGCCCTTGCCCTGGCGTTGTGCAAGGCTGATGATGTTAACATCCTGCGCTTCCAATCCGCGCTCGGCATCGATCACAACGATGACGACATCACACTCTTCGAGCGCGCGCAAGGAGCGAAGCACCGAGTAAAATTCAATGTCTTCTTTGACTTTGCTTTTCTTACGAATACCTGCTGTGTCAATCAGAATGTAATTCTGACCAAACATTTTGTAATAAGAGTGGATGGCATCGCGGGTTGTCCCTGCTTCGTCTGTTACAATACTTCTCTCCGTGTTGAGCAATGCATTGAGCAACGATGATTTTCCCACATTCGGCCTGCCAAGAATTGCAATTTTCGGAATACCTGCGTCTGGATCTTCAACACCCTCGGAAGGAAATACTTTAATAACCTCATCCAATAACTCACCTGTTCCGCTGCCGTTCTCAGACGATATCGGGTAAACTTCGCCTAGGGCCAGTTCGTAAAATTCCGCTGCGAGATTTGCCTTATCGGGTGTGTCAGCTTTATTAGCTGCGACAAAAATCGGCTTTTTCGAAGCACGCAGCACATTGGCAAACTCCTTATCGAATCCTGTTAAGCCATCACGACAGTCAACCATGAAGATCACTGCCGTGGCCTCTTCAACAGCAAGTTTCACCTGCTTTCTGATCTGCGATTCAAATTTGTCTTCCGAACCTGTGACATAACCACCGGTATCAATCACGGTGAAAAATTTTCCGGTCCATTCGGCGTAGCCATAGTGGCGATCACGTGTCACGCCAGGCATGTCGTCCATGATGGCCTGACGCTTTTCGATCATCCTGTTAAAGAAGGTCGACTTTCCCACGTTTGGTCTGCCGACGATTGCTACTATGTTTCCCATTATGTTTTTGCGATTATTCGAAGTAGCCGAACTGTCGAAGCTTATGTCGCTCCTTCCGCCAGTTGTCGGCTACTTTTACATGCGTTTCTAAAAATATCTTTTTTCCGAAAAATGCCTCCATGTCTTTGCGGGCTTCAGTTCCGACTTTTTTAAGGGAACTTCCAGCTTTTCCAATAATAATTCCCTTTTGCGAATCCCGTTCTACAAAGATCTGAGCGCTGATACGGATGATATCTTCCTGATCTTTAAACGAATTGATTACAACCTCACAGCTATACGGAATCTCTTCACTATAATTCAGAAAAATCTTCTCGCGAATAATCTCAGATGCGAAAAAACGTTCCGTTCGATCGGTAAATTCGTCCTCCGGAAAGAATGGTGGATGGACAGGCACGTGAGCAATAATCAGATCGAGTATCTTGTCGACGTTATCACCCGCCTTCGCGGACACTGGTAATATTGTTTGGACGTTCGGGAGGTGCTGTTTCCAATAGGCTACCTTATCGTCTACCTGCGAACCCTTACCAAGATCAATCTTATTCAGGACAAGAATAATCGGCGTAGTAAAGCGGGTGAACCTTTCATAAAGCGTAGGCTCATACTTTTCATCAAGATCAACGACAAGTAAAATTACGTCCGCGTCCTGTAAAGAAACTTTGACGTAGCTCATCATCGCATCATGCAGTGAGTACTTTGGCTCGAGAATACCGGGAGTATCTGAATACACAATTTGGTAGCCGCCGCCATTCAAAATTCCCATGATACGATGGCGTGTAGTTTGGGCTTTGGATGTAATAATAGAAAGGTTCTCACCCATGAGCTTATTCATGAGCGACGACTTGCCAACATTGGGTTTCCCAATGATGCTGACAAAACCAGCCTTAAAGTTATTTTCTGCCATACGTCTGTATAAAGATCAGGTATGTAACGAAAAAAGCGACCGTAGAAGTCGCTTTTTCTTTAGTAGCGGGGACAAGAAACCGTATGTGTTTGATTTCCATGCTCCTCACTACGAATGGTAAAACATTTATGAAAACATTTTATCATAACATATTACAAAGGACCCCCCAAAAGTATGGTTTTTAGGCTTCATCTACCTTGTCTTTGTAAAGACTTTCTTTCAGCAGTTGCAAGTCTGGAAATACTACGCTCAAATGCACTTTAAGATATGACTCGAAAAACGATGTCGCCGCTAGCAATTTCCATTTAGAAGTATTCGCGGAAATACGTGTTCCTTCGGGCTCGAACACGTGGATTTCAAAATGCCAGTAATTCGCCTCTAAAGGCATGTGAACTGCTTGACATTGACCTGTAAAGGGAGTGTATCCTTTATTGTTAGGCTTTGGTTTCTGATACTGAAATGGTTGAAAATGGACAGCTGCAATTGGTAGGAAAATCGCGCAGCAATTCTCCAAGATATCACACTTCACATCACTGCAGTCCATGAGCTTGTTTTTGTCGCACCAATAAGCCCCACCATGTTCCTTGTCAGTCAAGGAATATTGTAAATCGGAATATTGAAAGATGCCGTACAGATTACAGGACAGGCTAAAAAAATGGTGCTCCTTTCCAGGTTCAATGAAGGCGTGGCTTCGCACAGATCCAAGGTCGTTGACCGTATCCTCTACTCCAACAAGCGACCGTCTTATGAGGTGTAACGAATTGACGTCGGAATCTGAGAGGGTTATTTTGATTTTATAGTCCTTACCTGGAAGTAGAGCCTGTGGGTATCCCTGCATTCAGATTCGTTAGGTGACTGACAATTTCATGTAAGGGACCAATGCCATTATTAAGACAAATAGTGCCTTTGTAAAGCGCAAAAAATGCGGTTACGTCCGACTCCAGAATCACCTTGAAATGCAACTTCACATTATCGGCAAACCTTAATTCAAAGAACAAAGACTTATCCGCAGTGAATTCCACCGCAATATCAGTGTAGTTCACTCTCACCAACCTCCGCGAAAGCATGCCAAAAATTTTATTGACTAAATCCTCAGGGATTCCCTGGAGATAATGGAGATAGCGCCGCTTCTCTTTCAGAAATTTCTCATTCAACGCCACCAGTTTCATTCCCATGCTTGGTTGATTGACAAAACTCAGGCCGTTGACGAATATTCGTATAGTATCCTGATCAGAATTCGATGGAGTCCGTGCACGTTCGTTGCGCCACTGAGTTACGCCGCTGTGTGGTTTAAAGAAACGAGGAGACTCATTGATAAAGTACTCCAAAACCTTAGTAAGCACTATGTCAGAGGATCGATAGGCCTGGTCCGCAATAACAAATTTCAAGCTGCTTGACCTATCCGTGTTATAAGAAACGCATTGGGCCTGCGGCCTTACCGTTAAAACGTTGACATAGCCATCACCAGTGCCTAAATCTTTCTGAAGGCGGATTTTGTCGACACCACGTTTAACTGCTGTTACTTCGCTCATAGAATAACGAGTTAGTATTTAGGGTTTAATGTGTCAAGAAATTCATTTTGGAGCAGCGCAAAAAACATTTCCTTTTCCTTCGTGTGCACTAGATCGATTTGATCGAAATGCTGCTTCCCCACAGCACCATGCAATCCTCGATCCAAGTAGGCATCAATGTCCAACAACGCTCCAGGACTCGTGGCACGTGGAACAGAGGCATGATTTGCGACCGTGACATTATAAGAAACGACATCACCTACCATCGCAAATTTCAAAATCATTTGATGGACCTTGGCTAGTTCAATCTTTAAGCCTTGCGCTCCGGCAACGAATCCAACATTGAAATTAGACAAGTCGTTCATCCCCTCGAAGAAGTTAGTATACCTGACACCAATCCTAAGTATCTGCTTAATACTACCAGCAACGGTCTCAAGAACTTTTTTGATAAAGGGAAAAAATTCCGACCAACGCTTATACCCGTTGACGCAATTGAAAACCAAGGTGTTTGAACCGATGCCGATAGAGTATTCTTCTCCGTTTAGGGAGCCTTCGACGCTGTATTCAAACTGTGGGTCGCTTTGACGAATTTGTCGAGGAATTTCGGCAGGTTGGAAAGAATAATTGGCCACGTGAGACCTTACGGCCGCTACGATATCCAGAAACGCGGTACGTTCATTTGATGGGATAAACCGAATCTCGACGACGGACTCAATAATGTGACCGTGGTCGATAAGTTGAGGTATTTTGATCAACAGCCTTATGTTTTTATGGTCTATTGTACGGCACTCTGTTCGTAACCATTAAATACACTATGGCAAAGTGATTTCAACGATGGCTCTCTTCAGCAATATAGCAAAACTTTTGAGACTTCATACACGTGCCTTAGCCTGCGAATATAAAGAAGTTCTTCATACGTAAACGGGCTAAATGCTTGCTGAGTTTCATACTAATCGGGACCGTTTTGGAAAATGTGCCTTCAGATGTAGTGCCTTCTTCCAAGGAAATCCGGGTTAACAATTAAAACTTGCCTTTAAAGATTATCGAATATGCTCGTAATTTTCCGTTATACAACTTTAAAAATGCTGGTAAGTCCATCCATTAAATTGAATGCAACAGGAACCCAAGAGACTAGCGCCACAAAAGATGCCTTAATCGCGTTGTTTGCGCGCTCAGGAAACCGCTGCGCGTTTTCAGGCCGTAACTAAATAAAAAAGAGAACGTTAGGTTACGTTCTCTTTAGGCTTAGTAGCGGGGACAAGACTCGAACTTGTGACCTTTGGGTTATGAGCCCAACGAGCTACCAACTGCTCCACCCCGCGATATATTTTTGTTTTACAGGCCTTCCGCCCGCTTTTTTTCATTTTTAACAACAGTTACAATATTAAAATTGTTCCTGCGGTTGTTTAAGGGAGGACAAAGGTAACGCTTCTACAGAAATTGTCAAAATTTATTTTCAGATCGAGTTTTAGCTGCCTTGTCTTATTATTATTCGACCGGGATTTGAAAGAACTGTTCGAGGGTTATGTTATGGATATGCAGGATTTTCATAAGGCTTCGAATCGTAAGGTTGGTTTTGCCATTCTCAATTCGCCAGTAGTGCATTCGTGGGATGTCGTAATCATAAGCGAAGCTCTCATGGCTGGTGTAGCCTTTCCGTCGCCGCAGCACTGCCAGCTTGACACCGATACTCTTGAGCGCTGAGTCCAATGATTCCTCTTTCACAGAGGCCGAAATACACCACTAAAACAGACAAATAGTACACCATTCACGATACACCTTTTACGGTAATGCTTTTTGATTATCGTAAATGATGCAGACTTAAATCCTGTTCTTGATGTTAAGCAAATCGATCATTAGGTTAAAAGAATCAATGGACGAGGGGTTGTTCAGTTTCAACGGTTTTACGATATACCCTGACACGCCGAGCTTCTTCGTTTGCTCGCGGTCTTCCTTTTCTTCCGACGTTGTGAGAATAAAAATCTTCAATGTTTTCCATTGATCCCATTCACGGATTTTTGTCAGAAATTCAATGCCATTCATTTTCGGCATATTTAAGTCCAATAACACTACATCAGGACGGGCATCGGCCGACTTAATTCCAGATAAATATTCAATAGCTTCTTCGCCGTTCTTTGCAACGTGCATCAGATGTAATACACCCATCTTGTCAAGTGTGCGCTTCGCGTCCATCACGTC
>DASPJN010000253.1:0-4154 GCA_035628595.1 Chryseosolibacter sp. | reverse complement strand
CTGGTTGATTTAAAGTTCTTCCAATACGGCGTTTGGGCCGCAATCGTGATAATATTATCAACATTCTCAGATAATGGAGACATGCCGATGATCTGCCCGCCCACGCTATGACCGATCACGGTAAACCTGGACTCGGGAAATGTAGTGAAGAGTGTTTTCAATACTGCATGATAATCAAGTGTGCCCCACTCATGCATGGTAGCATCAAATCCGACGAGCGAAGCTGGTGAAGATTCACCGATGCCACGGTAGTCATACGTGTAAACCCGAAATCCCTGCTCAGCGATAAACGATGCAAACTCACCGTAATATTGCTGTCGTACACCAGTCGCAGAGTTGATTAGTACAATGTCGCCATTTGGATTCTTTGGCAGGAAGCACTTAACAGATAACTCATATCCATCAGATGCAGTGATTGTCAAGTTCTCTTTCATGCAGGGTTCTTTAAAGATTATAATGACTAAAACTGAAAACCTACATGCAAGGTTGCATGAAAAGCAGGGGATTTTTATAGTACTTTTTTACTATTCTGCGGTTAACATGCGTTTTTAAAACAAAAACGCAGTTTTGATACTGCGTTTTGTGTTACAAGGAGTGGGAATGAATGTGTAAACTTACATCTAAATACCGCGTTGAGGGTTAGCTTAGTTATTATCGAGCACTGTAAACTCGACACGCCTGTTCTGCGCCTTTCCTTCTTTGGAAACATTAGACGCAACGGGCTTTTGATCGCCATAACCTTTTGCAACCACACGCGTTTTGTCGATCCCTTTTTTCACAACGTAGTCCGCAACCGATTGCGCACGGCCCTGCGAGAGCTTTAGGTTCGAAGATGCTTTTCCTACATTGTCCGTGTGACCTGAAATTTCAATTCTGATACTGGTATTCTTTGATAGGAAATCAACTACGCGATCAAGTTCGGGGAATGACTCTGCCTTAAGAATTGATTTACCAGCATCGAAGAAAATGTTGTTCAATCTGATTGACTGCCCTACTTCGATTGGCACAATCACGATGTCCTTATAGATTTTCACATCCGTTATTTCATTTGTGAGATCAATGGTCTCATACAAAGGGTAGTAATTATTCATTGCAGCGCTGAACGTAAAGGCGCGTCCCAGAGGCAAACGGAGCTGATAGGAGCCTGTAACGGTGTCGATACTAGCCAGAATATCAGAGAAGCCCTCAACAGTGATCTGCGCTTTAGAAAGGTGTTCAAGTATCTTTCCAGTCTTTTTATCAATTACCTTTCCTTCAACAACGGCCATTTTTTCACGAAGCACATATAAATCAAGCTTGATCTCTTCGTACTCGCCGATCGTTGTAAGATCCAGCTTTGCAGGAACGGACTCGTGCTTTTGCGCAGACGCTGCAAACTCGTAAGCGACACCGTGCTTGAGGCGTACTTCAAATGCACCCGTATTACGATCAAAGTTCAGCGAATCAACTACACTTCCGTTAACAGTAATCTTAACATTATAGATTGGATCAGGTACCGTACGATTGCTCTGTTCCATCACGTTTCCACGAACGAGCACATAGGGCACAGGCGTCACGAGTAGTTCAATGTTCGATTTACTGAACTCCTTTTTAATAGTTACGTCAAGCGTGGTTGTCGCGCCGGTGTAATTTTTAACATAAGGTCTAAACTCATATTTTTTACCCAGTGGAAGCTTTAGCGTAAAGGTCGCCGAATCGGGGTTGATCTTTATTGAATCAGATTCCTGCCCGTCAATGAATAAAGCGATCTGTTTACCGGTTAAAGGTCTTCCATCGCGCTGATTAAGCACTGTTCCCGTTACGATCACAAAAGGATTCTCTTCAAACAATTTCACCCGGTAAATATCCGCTTTGCCGAGCGAGCTATTCGAGGATGAAAAGTAAGCCCAACTGCCTTTAGCGTTGGTCTTAAAATAAGATTCAAATCCTGTTGAGTTGATCGTGTCGCCCAGCATTACAGGGGCAGACCAGCTACCTTTTCCATCAGTGGATTTTGTCGAGACATAGATATCATATTGACCTTTCACACGGCGGTCACTTGCAAAAAACAGCTTCGTCCCATCTCCGGTAATAAAAGGGGTCTGTTCATCAGAACGACCGAGACTTACGCTTTTAATTTTCGAAGGACGAGACCAGCCACCGTTTTTCTTTTTCTCCGAGAGGTATAGATTGTTCTTCTCACCATTAAATATTTTCGAGTAGCTCAATACAATGGATTTTCCGTCAGCGGACATTGAAGCACTGCTGCGCATGCCGCGGTTCTTCTTTGTGAATGCCGGCACTTTTAATCGCTCTGGCGCAGACCAACCGCCCGAACCGTTGCTCCTCGCAATGGAAAGACCACGCTTCTTCCAGATGTTTCCCTTTTTGTTAAAAACACCATTGAGAAGAACTTCCTTACCATCCTCTGAAACAGACAACACGGCATTGTATCTGCCGATGTTAAGACCAGGTACACGCGTGGGCTCCGTCCACGTAGAATCACCAATGAGCATACTTGCCCAGATATCCTGGCTATCGTTGCCACCAAATGAATTGGCCGGATGATTTGCGCGCACAAAGAAAAGTTGCTTGCCGTCTCCCGACACAACCGGATTCAATTCGTCATAGACAGAGTTAACACCTGCTCCCAGGTTCTTCGGCGCGAATGATGATTGCGCCATGGCATCTGTTAAAAACAGGGATATAAAAAAAACGAAAACGATGTACCGCTTCATTACTTGTCAGTTTTAGATTCTGGTTGTTTCTCCTGTACCTTATCGCGTCCAAAGACGAAATTCAATCCAATGCGAAGGTTGAAATACTGAAGATTGTTTACATATGGATTAAGATTCTTCTCCGACGCAAGCGTAAGTGGCAGACGAAGAACGTTATCGCCGACAATGTAGAACTGCACAGGCGCGAAGTTCAAAGACAAACCGGCACCGAGATTATTGAATGAATTGTTCGTTACCGTGTATGAAAGCGATGCTCCTACCCTTTTGCCGAATTCTTTGTTGAGCGATGCTGTGAACGCTGGCATCCAACGGCCGCGAAAGCGCTCAATACCTATCAGGCCACCAGCCGAAAACATTTTTCTGATCTGGTAAACGCCCGAGAGGTAAACCTTTGTCGGCAACGGTGTTTTGTACTTTCCAATCTTACCTTCTTTGTAATCGAATTTTGCTTCGATGGAATCGGCCAGGGATTCACCATAGTCGCTATCTCCATTTAACACTTCATCTAGATCGACTCCTTCAAAGGTATAGTTTGCTGTTTCAGGATTCATGCTATAGCCATAGGTGTCATTCTTCCATTTGATGCTGCCAAGGTCAATGATACTGGCACCAACGGTCCATTTATCCGTGAGCTTGTATGTAGCACCGAGATCAATTGCAAATCCGTTGTTCTTTGTATAGTCTTTCCAGTTATCCTGGATCTCGTACTCGGAACTGTCAAAATTGTGAATTCCCGATGATCGCATATCCAGGTCAGCACTTACTGTAATACCATAGTTATCGGCGAGGCTGATGTTGAATGCCGATCTTTCAGTTGTTGCATTCACCACGCCTTTTAGAATCTTCAACTTCGCTCCAACGGTTAGCTTCTTGTCAACTGTATACGATGCACCGAAACCCGTTTCAAGGTAATTCATCATCTCGATTTCCGGAGAAAGCGTGGCAGTGCGGTTTACATAAGCCTCTGTGCCTTGCACGAAAAAGTTTACAACATCGCGCGGGAGCATGATGCGGTTGTACATTTTCAGCGTGGCGTTAAAGGTCAGATATAGTCTCGCGTTCGCCTTCAAACTAAATCGTAATAAATCTGCCTGTGCATTTAAATTAATGTAGTTCTTTTTTCTAAGCGTGGTTGCCAGTTGCGCGAGATCAGCCGTCAAAAGATTATCCTTTTCACTGACGAAATCATTGTACGTAAATCCATTGTTCGACACCTGTATAAAAACAGAGGAACCGGGCAGTCCAATTGAAAATTTGTACGCTGGTTTAAACGCAGGATTGTAATAAGTTACCTGAGGTAAACTCTGCATGAAAGGCATTGTGCCTTCGAGCTGAGCAATGGCCTCGGTTGAAAAAACAACAGCGAGGGCGATGAGTATCGTAACTTTAGTCTTCATTTAATGACACGTCCAGTTTAAGTTTTACTTTGATACCAAA
>DASPJN010000252.1:0-6538 GCA_035628595.1 Chryseosolibacter sp. | reverse complement strand
CTTGCACATGCCCGCAAATTCCGCTCTTTTCGTGGACAGCCAGCCGCACTCGAAACAAGTGAAAAAGTTATGGCATTACCGTGCGAACGGGTAGTGTCAAACACGAAGCTAGCAAGAAAATTTCCCCGGACACTAATGGTTACAGGTTTCTGGTTTCAAGTTCAGCTCGTAGGACGGTGCATAGTTACAGGTTTCATGTTTCTGGTTTGACATCCCCATCAGCGTCACTCCTCAGAGGACTCTGATGATTCGAAGAACGCCGCTAACTGCAACCTTCGAGAAGACCAAGCCTCAGAAGGTTTAAGGTTACAGGTTTCATGTTTCTGGTTTCAAGTTCTGCTCTTTGGACGGTGCGTAGTTACCTTTTTTTGTAATCCGTCTTTCTGAGTGAAGGTTTTAGGCGGGTCTGTGCGGAACGAAGAATTCCGTTCGAAGAAGGCGCGTTATGTTGATGCAGTTTATTCATTTAACGAGATCATTAGGGAACGTCAGGCTCAAGTAGGCCGGCAACATCGATGGGTCGGTAGTTGAGAATGCTTATTAGTCCTTTGATACTGCGTATTAGTCTTTTGATACTGCGTATTAGTCCTTTGATATAGCTTATTAGTCCTTTGATACTGCTTATTAGTCCTTTGATATAGCGTCTCACTACAATTGAACGTCCGAGGTAGGCCTTTGCGAAGGCGTCATACTACACTTGAGTATGCCAGGTAGGTACTTGACACAGCAGGTCACTACCTTTGATACAACGAGGTAGGGAGTTGAGATAGGGTGATACTACAAATGATATAGCTTATTAGGCCTTTGATAGCGCGAGAGCCCACGGGTAACCTGCCGGCGTTCATTCCTGGCTTTTATTTGTTCGGTTTCAAAAATGCCAGTTCGCTTGTCTGAAAACGAAGGCTGATCATCCACCTGCGGGGGTAAACCGGATCCGGATGCCTATAGAGGAAGTTATACATGAAAATTACGGTCATCTCGGCGTGCTTGTGTAAAGTCAGCTTTCTGCCTGCGCCAAGAAACGCCGCATTGCGCCACTTGAGGCTTGAGATATCATTCGCATGTTCCATCCCGCTTGTGTTTCGATCAAACTCTCCGTACACAAAAAAACTGCTGATGACATCGTAGCTCGCGAATGCCTTATACCCCAACACCTGTGGCGCCAGCTGCGGAATGGAATCGCCAAAGGTTTGCCGGTAGTTTGCGCCAACACCAGCGACCAGTTTCTTATTAAAGCGATAACCAGCCATCGGCGAAAAGTCGATGCTCACCGGGTCGAGCGTTAATAGCTGAAAATTTCCTGCAAGGTAAAGGCGCTCTTTAAATGATCGTCCTTTTAATGAAGTGTGCTTTGTCGCGGTAGACAAATCTGTAGAATTCGGCACCACAGAAAACTTTTTCATCAGCAACATCTTCTGCTTGTCGACTGCCTTCAGTATTTCCGGATTCTGTTCGAGGTAATCCATGGCAAGCTCCTCCGCCTTCTTCTTTGCCTGCTCCTTTACATAAGCTGAATCGCTCATTTGTTGAATATTCCCCATTTGCGATTTAAGCTGATCCACTTTTCCAAGTTCTCCACGAAAAGCGCTTACCTGATCCAGAGATGAGAGCTGATCCGTCGCAATTGACTCGGCACTCGCCGGCAAATCAGAGGATAATGATTTGATTTCCTTTGCTCCCGACAAAACGCGCCCACTTCCCTCTTTCAGCGTATTTAAAGAACGGAACTTCCCAGAAAGATCCGGCAACGAAACATTTTTTAACTCACTGAAGGGATTGCCATGGATGACGTTAAAATCCGCAATCCTTGTATTCAATTCTTTGGGCATTTGCAGGCCCGGCATTTTCGCTTTTAGCGCGGCAAGCTTCTCGTCATCTTTGGCTGCCTCAATAAAATAATGAATCAGATAAGCTTCGAGTAAACGGGCAAAACTAACTGATGATTGGAAACCGTGCTCGTACATCCAGCCAATGTGCCGTTTCGCTTCACGCTTTGCCCACGGATAAACAACAGTACGATGGATTTTTGACTCCGTATTCTGCTTAATACGTGATCTTGTTCTTTCAATAGCTTTTTCTTTACGTGATATCAGGTTGTCGATGCTGTCCTCTTTTGCATCTAAAAGCCTGTTGAGTGAACGAACCTGCTTAAGGCTGTCGCGATGAAAGAAACGCTGGTATTTCTTAAGCTTCCGGTAAGGATTATCAATGCTGTTAATTTTTTCGAGGTGTTTCTCGGACAGAACAGGGTTCTGCTGGCAGTATGACGGCGTTGCGCAAGAGAAAAGAAATAACAAAGCCAGGCTTAAACCTAGCAATGTTTTCATGTATCTCGTCTTTGTCTGCTCTTGCATGATCCGCAGTAACATGAGTTATAATCGTCTATTAATGTCGGTGCAACGAATGGCACTAGGAAGGGCCAACTAGTGGGCCATTGCCCTCGTAAATGCGATTCACAAGAAAGCAAAATGGGTGACTTGATATCAGTTGCTCCCTTTGTAATTGTATTCGATCGCCTTTACTACATTGTTGCCATCATCCTTCACTTGTTTTAATCTACCAAACTCATCGTAGAAGTACTGCGCATTCAATTGATTAGGATCTGTAATTGTTCTGATCCCGTTCAGTCCATCATAATTATAGGTACTCATTACTGCCCCGAGGGGCCATACTCTAACCTCGTCGATCAGTGTTGTACTAGATCCAATTATCACACTGCTTGTGTTTAGCGATTGACTCTTGAAAACCCATTGCGAATTCCCAGTTATACCTCTTTCCCACCAACTCATCTCATAGAGACCGCTTCCGGCTGGCTTGAAAACGGTGTATGTTCCTGCATGACTGCGAAGCCCTGTTTTACTTGCGGTACTATTTTCAGATGGATCCTCAAAGCCTTCATAAAAAAGCTGGTCGTTGCTCGCATTGATACCTTGTGCTTTTAACCGGTTAAAATCATCCCAAAGGTAACCTTTGGGCAAACCTGTTCGATCAGTCACCGTGGCTACTTGTTTCTTTACATTGTAATTCACCGTTGCCGACGGAACGTATCGTTCATCGAACTTCTTTTGCATTTCCGACTTCATAAAATCGATAGCAGAAACCGGCGTCGTCAAATCAGTAGAAAATATTCTTCCCGGTTTTCCGATCGAGTTATACTCTATTGCCTTGCCACTAACAACAAATTCTTGTCCGTCAATTACCCGCAATGTGCGATGTTCCAGCATTGCTGTATGATTATTCATTTCCTGCAAGGCTGAAACGTGAAGAAGCGAAACGGTTGGCGAGTCGTCCGTGGGAATGTCCGTATAATCGGCAGGATACGTGTATTCCTCTACCAACGTCTCGTTGTTACTGACCATTGATTTACGACGCAACTGGGTGTGAAGTGGGTCATACGTGTAGGATGTCACCGTTTCCATCGCGTTATCTCCGCTAAGTATCTGAATCGTTGACTGCCGAAGGTATTTCCATCCAGAAATCTCCTCAGAGCGAAGGATTTTGAAGTCACTTTGATCCCAATACTCCCACGTCCTGTTGCTGACGTATTTATCACTCAAGCCCACAACCATACATGGAATTGGATCAAAGAAGTATGTGCCATAAAAATTTGCTTCAACTCTTAAAATATTGGCGTCTGCGTCAAGAACTTCTCTTCTGACTATTTGCCCCCTGCGCCATTCATTTGAAACAGACATAGGATATGGGGCGTCATTGATAATCTGATCCGGATATTGATCGTAATACGTAACTACGCTGCCGAGGTCTCCCTTTCCGTCCGACTCAGTTATTTTCCTATACGATACAACAGCCCCCCCGGTTAGTGAAGCCATCGGCTCACCGGATATTACCAAATTGCTTGTTGTTTGCTCAACGCCATGATCTAAGTGCTTCGTCCGAAATTCCCGATAAAAGAGCCCAGCCCTCTCGTACATAGTCCGGTAATCAAAGCCGGAATTAAAGAAGGGCTCTTCGTATTTGTACTTTTTCGAAAAGGCAATTTGCGAATGCTCATTAAAGCTGGTGATTGTTTTCACCCGCAGCCCGCCCACGCGTATCGTGTCATACACCGTTTGACCATCTATCGTTCCCTTGCGTACCAACTGCCCTTTGATGTAGTTTCGCGAATCAGTAGATGTTTCCAATATAAAACTATAACCTTCCAGCATCACATTATTCATCAGTAAAGAGGTATTTACGCTGCTGATCATTAAGCCGTTTACTTCGTTGACATAATAGGGGCGGGTTTCCTGGTATACAATATCCGTAACCAGGCTGTTAGTAGTCTTATTAACAAGCTTGAATCGTGGCTGTTTGATGTAAGGGTATGGTGCATCGCCACTTACGTTCGGAACGGTGCCAAACTCAACATACACCGTTACCTTTGAATCCCATACAATATCCTCCTCACTAATACCCGGCCCATAAGGCATATCAATGATCAGTGGCCGGGGCCAGTCCCATGATTTTGTGATGTGGGAACCTTCCGAGCTGTTTATGCCATGTAAGGTGTGAACTTCCGGACTGCTCACATCTTTGCTCGCGGGCGGCAACACAATCCTGTTTGCCTCAAAATCGAATTTAGTCTTCCCTCCTGTAGGAAATGTGATCTCTTCCAGCACACAGGCCTTCATCGCAGACTCTTTTGTCCATCGGTCGGCAGAACCGACAGTTTTGCCAAGATATTCCATTCGTGGAATGAGTGAGCTATTGCCCTCCGCGTTATAATATCCCCAGAAGTCTTGCGACCGCGATAAAGGCTGTGGCAGTTGAGCAGCATTGTATGTAAAATAATGTGATGGATGTTCTATAAAAGATTGCGTCGCACCATCCCAAGCTGCTTCGGTAAGACTTGTGAGCTTCAATCTGTTAAAGTCATTGCCAGTGACGCCAAGCCCACCACATGGGCCAGATACGTCGTAAATCGCTGAAGTAGTAAAGGCGCCATAATGAAAATCGTATTGCTTTAAAAAGGTTGTTGCCGTCCCATCCTTGGTTGCCTCATACAATTTAATGCGGTGTAATGTCGAGCCTCCGCTCAGATCGCTTCGCCCTTGAGATGATTCAAACACCAGTTCTCCTCCTTTAAATGTTATTCTTTCGAGTACGACAGGCTCTGGTATATTAACCTGGGAATAATTGCATTTAGGGGATGGCGGCGACCATACATTGGCAATTTTTGCGTGAATTGTCTCCGAGTAGTTCGCACCATACGTTAGAGGCGATGTAAACTCCTTGTAATGCAAATTGATGGTATCCTCCTGATCAGCTGAGATTATCCGTGTTAGGAACCAGCTTGAAACATAGTCTTGATCTATTTCTCGAAGATTCACTCTGGTTTTTTCTGCGGCTGCAAATTCATACAATACACCATTTTCATTTGTGATGTGAAAGGCGGTCATTGACCTGTAAATTGAGTCATCCGGACTTCCCTGCGGCGGAGGGTTATCCTCGCATGAAACATCGGAAAAATAAAAATCAATAAACCCGTTAAGTATATAATCAGGACAGTCTGGTGAAACTGTCCCTACATCAAAGTCGCGGCGAAATCCGGCAAACTCCCTAATAGTCTTATGGTCAACCTTTAAAGGCTTATGAGGTATTACGTGCGGCTTTCCGTCATGCGTATATAAAAACTTTCCTGATTGCCCGGGAAAATTAAATGAAAACAGATCAGGCACACCATCGGTCGCGCCTTCGGCCATCTGCTTTAAGCCGGAATAAGCCGTAATATTTCCTGTGCCATAATCATTATAGTCCTTCACAATATCATAATTCGACAAGTACCCACCATTGCCTTCATCAGGCAAACCTCTCATGGTGCGCGCTATTACGCCACCTGCATTCAAAGACCAACCCAGGCCCACCCACGAGGCATGATCTGCCACTTTAATGCCGGATGCATGATATGATAGGGAGATAGGTAATGTTAAACTTCCGCTCTTCACCTCGTAAATCGGGATAGATATGTTAGGCACACCGGAAGCTTCCGTCACCGGAAATTCGCCGTATTTTCCCAGCGACGCTGCATCCGGTGCCGGTGGTATTGCAACAGCGATCACCCCGTTAATAACATTTTCCTCTGGAGGCCGACCTTCAAAAAAGGTGAACCTCGATGACGATTGCAGAGATAAGGTGGCAATCGCCAACAAGCAAAGGATATTAATCCGTTTCTTCGAAAACAAAAACTTTTTTTCGTGAACAGATGGCTTCATAAATGACTCAAGAGTTTAATTGGAGGGAAGATATTGGTACAGACCAGACGGTTTGATTGCAGAGCACATCAATACTCATCCGATAAAATTATTTAAATTCTAATGTTGAACTTCCTGGCAGAGCAACGTCGCTGGTCTTGGGAATAATGGCAAGCATAGAGGGTTCATAAAACAAAGGATTTAGGTTGCTGCAAAGGTAAAATAAAATTACAATTTATTGAATGTCTCTCATCAATAACTTCAAACTAACTCATGGCCCAGTTCAAGCGCATCGCTAAACTACCCAAGGAAAAAAAGGCCATCGTCAAAGAACTGCTCGATGCCTT
>DASPJN010000251.1:0-16337 GCA_035628595.1 Chryseosolibacter sp. | reverse complement strand
ACCTTCCTGGCATCCGGATGGCAGGCATATTATATACGAGCATTTTGATGTTACCCGTAGCAATTACAATGCGCAAGGGCTTGAAGTCGAAGGAAAGCTTTCTTTTTATAAAGTAGATGTTGAACATGCGATCCGTTCATCAAATCTTAATTAAGAATAATTATATTAGGGAAAGATTCTCTCGCGTGCCTAGAACACCCATCGCTTGTTTTCTGCTTATCGTGATCTGCTGCAAATGTTCTGATCATGACCTTACAGGGGATACCTATTACGAAGGCGAGAAGATAGAAGGACTTGAGTTTTTCTATCCTTTATGGATGCCTCCCACTTCCTCAACATATCCTAAAATAAGTCCCGACGGCTCTAAGCTTGTTTTCGTTCTGCCAGTAATTCTCGGGTCGCCTGACCCGTGGGGAATTTACGTGTATGATCTGGTGACAAGACAAATTTCACTGCTGGCTGCAGAAAGTTTTGCACCCGACTGGTCGCCAGATGGCAAGTGGATCGTCTATAACACTATTGGAAAAAAAATATTTAAGATAAGACCGGATGGTCGTGATCTGACCCAATTAACTTTTTCAGGAAGTAAACTAGGTCCTGTCTTTAATATGGATGGTCGTAAGGTAGCATTCAATAAAAGTCTTGAAAATGCTGAAGGACCTGCTGGAGTATGGATAATATCGTCAGAAGGGCTTAATGAGGAATTTATTTATGATCAATCAAGTGTGGAGGATTGGAATCCTATAGATTTGAACGAGGTCATCGGGCTTAGAAATGCAAATACATCTCCGATCCAGGTATTTTTTAAAATAATAAATACTTCAAACAAGATTCAAAAAAGAATTCTTAATCCTCCGGGGAGCCATGATAATCGAATTGTTCAATACAGTCCTGATGGTACCCGCTTGGTTTATGCCAATGAAACCGGCATTTGGGTAATGAACGCAGATGGCACAGAAGCAAAGCACATACTGCCAAGCTACCTGTTGGGCTCGGCTTATTTGTCTGATGAAAAGAAACCGGGCCTTCATTGCTATTCACCATCCTGGCATCCGGATGGCAGGCATATTATATACGAGCATTTTGATGTTACCCGTAGCAATTACAATGCGCAAGGGCTTGAAGTCGAAGGAAAGCTTTCTTTTTATAAAGTAGATGTTGAACATGCGATCCGTTCATCGAACCTGAAATAACTAATACACTCTCAATATGAAAAAAATCCATTCTCTTATCATGCTTATCTTTCTTACGGGTCAACTCTATGCTCAGCAGGATTTCGTTCCAGGAAGGATCATCATCAAATTTCTTCATAATGCTCTTGATACAGTCGAACTGTCCGGCAGCACCGAGAAATATGACAAAACAAATTTGAGGAAACTGGCGAGGTTTGCTGAAACGTCGGATGCATTTGCATCCCTCCACGGAGCAATGGAATTAAAAAAATTGATGCCCAATGTGAAACCCGCAAATAAGATTGTAACGGCTTCTTCAGGCAAACCAATTCCGTTGCCTGACCTTTACAATTACTTCATTCTTGAAACCGCTGACTCCGCCGATATCGAAAAGCTTTGCCGGAAGGTCAGGAAGATCAAAGGAGTTGAATTGGTAATGCCGGATTATTATTTCGAGTATACAGATTCTCCCGCCAACGATTCACATTATAATACGAGCCAAAAAAGTCTTGAGCAGACAAACGACGTAGATATTGATGCGGCACGCGCCTGGGATTTCAGTGTGGGAGGAAATGGAAACGTTAGAATTGCCATAATTGATTCAGGAATCGATTATGATCATCATGATCTTGGCGCCTCCGCTTACACCAAAGTTGCAGGTGGCTTTGATTACTTCAGTAATGATCAGGATTTTGATGACGAGTCCCTGGGAAGCCATGGGACTTCGGTTGCGGGAATTATAGGCGCCACACGCAACAACAATCTGGGCGTTGCAGGAATTGCCGGAGGAAATTCATCCTCGGGAATTCTGGGAGCTAAGCTTTTTGCATTGAAAGTGTCAGGAGAAAACAATTCAATTCCATCGCTCTCATTGCTGATCAAAGCAATGCACGAGTCCGTGACGAACATCCGGGGATTTTCCTGCAATGTGGTTAATTGCAGCTTTGCATCCGTCGGCCAGCTTGACTACGACACCTATGTTACCATGAAACGAACCCTGAAGTTCATAAAAGATACGAATGCAGTATTGGTGGGCGCCCTGGGCAACAATTCAAAAGAAAATGCCGCTGTAATGCCTGCAGGAACTTCCCCATATAATGTTATAGCCGTGGGCGCGTCAAGCGGAAATGATACCCGAATGGCGTCTTCAAACTTCGGCAGAAACCTGGATGTTGTTGCTCCGGGCGATCCCGAGATCGTCTATACAACCAAACGAACACAGGAAAACAACTATGGAAAATATGGAGGCACTTCAGCGGCAGCCGCCCACGTTTCGGGGCGTAGTTGCCCTGATACTCGACAAAAAGCCTGGCCTGCATCCCAACGTGGTTCAGGGTATAATTCAGGCGTCTGCTGATAAAGTTAATTCTGATGATATTTATCAATATGATTCTGACGGCTTTCATAAAGAGATGGGCTATGGCCGTTTGAACGCAGGACGGGCTATGGAAATGCTTTCATGTCCATGGGAGTTACAAAATTATACAGCGGGTCCCTTCTCTAGTACTTATACAGAATTAGAAACGTTCTCTACTCAAATAGACGCGCCCGCATATGGCCTTCACTACCGACCTGACGCTCGATTTTTAAGCGACGTATATAGTGTAACAATGTATAAGGTTACAGTAACAGCGACACTACCAAAAAACTTCTTAAAGAAGTATGTTTTTGTTCGTACAGGCCAGGAAACGAAAGGAGGAACGCGAATCCAAGCACCATCTGCCGAAAATTTTTTTTACCTCAATGATGATGGATTTGCCGAAGTTATATCCATAAATGGAAACACGGTAAAGTTTGAGACATTTGCCTATCGCGTATGGGACATAAGTACAACTCCTGACCAGGATAAAGGCTGGTTTCCAAGACATCCCAACGACATAACTATTGCATATACGGTTCTCGGTATCCCTGGACAAATAGCTGGACCTTCAACAATTTGCACGACAGGATCATTTGAAATTATTGGACAACCAGCCAATACAGATGTAACGTGGTCAGCCTCTACCGGCTTGTCAATTGATCCTAACACTGGAATTGCAACCAAGCAAAGTCGTTACAAAGGACATGTGACGGTGAGTGCAACACTAACGGGACAATGCGGCGACAGATATCCTTTTTCAACGACAACTTGGGTAGGAACACCTGAGTTACCAGGGGCAATAACCGGGCCCACTCAACTCACACCCGGAATGAATGCCACGTACTGGATTGAGCCTCCGGTACGTTCAAACTCATATAAATGGGTTATTCCTTCAGGGTGTTACTATCATTATTGTTGGGAAAACTTAAATCAAAATCAAACCATGCTTAGCCTGCAAGCCGGCGATCCTGGTTATGATGCTATTGAATACAAAGCAACAAATATCTGTGGCACGAACACGAGGTCATTAATGGTGAATGTCCAAAATCCGTACGGGGGTGGAGGTGGAGGCGGAGATTGCGGCCCCTCACTTAGTGCATCACCAAACCCTGCAAAAAACGGTGATGTTACTGTCTCCATTGTATATCCACCAGAACCATGCGATGAATCACAGGCAGATTTCAGAGAGGTTCAGAATTCCCTGACGCTTATTGATGATGATGGTACTGTACTTTATAAAAAATCATTCAAGGGCTCTGAAGTCAAACTGGAGAAATTAAAAATTCAGCCTGGCGTATATCTAATTATCGTAGAACATAGAAGTAAGAATATTTTATCG
The DNA here is from genome assembly GCA_035628595.1 of Chryseosolibacter sp. Taxonomy (GTDB): domain Bacteria; phylum Bacteroidota; class Bacteroidia; order Cytophagales; family Cyclobacteriaceae; genus Chryseosolibacter. Next base: position 12,466 of record DASPJN010000251.1, on the reverse strand, counting down.
CGCTTAGTGATTGACTAGCTTCTCCCAAATCCCAATTTGAATATAATACGATACATTGCATGGCCTTGAATTTGCCGGCGCTTTTTTGATACTTTGTAGCGTTTGTAAAATGGCCTTGCAACTCCGTTCATTTTTGAATTTCGTATGCTGAATACACGCCGTCCGAGAAGAAACAGGAAATCTGAAACCATCCGCGCAATGGTGCAGGAACATTTTGTGTCAACAAACGATCTGATCTTTCCTCTCTTCCTGCTGGATGGGAATAACAAAAAAGTCGAGGTCGCCTCCATGCCCGGTATCTTCAGATTATCATTAGACCTGATGCTGAAAGAGATCGACGCCTGCATGAAGTTAGGCATCAAAGCATTCGACGTGTTCCCGGCCGTTGAAGACAGTTTGAAAGACAAGACAGCTACAAAAGGTTACGATCCGAATTTCTTTTACCTGCGCGCACTCAAAGAAATCAAGAAGCAGTTTCCCGAAGCCTGCATCATGACTGATGTTGCTATGGATCCTTACAGCTCCGATGGTCATGATGGACTTGTCAAAGACGGCAAGATCCTGAACGATGAAACACTTGAGATCCTTGGAAAGATGGCGCTCGCTCAGGCCGAGACCGGCATCGACATTCTCGGTCCCTCTGATATGATGGACGGACGTGTTGGCTATATGCGCGAGCTGCTCGACAAGAATGGCTTCACTGAAGTGTCGATCATGAGCTACACCGCCAAATACGCCAGCGCCTTTTACAATCCTTTTCGGGATGCATTGGAATCTGCTCCGAAATTTGGTGATAAGAAAACGTACCAGATGAATCCTGCCAACAGCACGGAGGCACTGATCGAAGCGGAACTCGATACACAGGAGGGCGCCGATTTCCTGATGGTAAAACCTGCCCTCGCCTATCTCGATATTATCAAGTTGTTAAAAGATCATTGTAACTTACCAATCGCGGCTTACAACGTGAGCGGTGAATACGCCATGGTTAAAGCTGCTGCTCAGAAAGGTTGGCTCGACGGCGATCGCGTGATGAACGAAGTATTGCTTTCAATGAAACGCGCCGGCGCCGATGTGATCCTCACTTATTTCGCGAAAGAGTTCGCCGAAAAACTCCGTAAGTAGCTCCGAAGCTTTGATGATGCCTGCCCCAACACGCAAAATCCCCTGAAAAGACCAGACAACGAGCGATCGGCACGCGCCGATCTCACACTTTGCTCGCGTGATCTCGCGTGCCGCTCGGGTGAACGCGTGTGCCGCTCGGGTGAATGGCTATGCGGCTTTAGTGAATGCCTATGCCGCTCGGTTGAATAGCTATGCGGCTTTGGTGAATGGCTATGCCGCTCGGCTGAATAGCTATGCCGCTCGGTTGAATGGCTATGCCGCTCGGCTGAATAGCTATGCGGCTTTGTTGAACGCGCACTTTGAACGCGTGAATGCGCACGTGAAAGACGTGAACGCGTACTTTGATTGCGTGATCTCCACAACTGCAACACGAAATGCGCACAATGATCGCGATAATTCGTACATGAAAGCCGTGACTGCCCCAGTGTTCCCGATAGTTTGCACATTAAAAGCATAAGAATGACCCTGCCCGGTAGATGTCGTGATCGATTTTTTAAAAAGCGCTGTCTGTTTTTTGAAAACTGAATGAGCACTCTTTCTCAATGCCGGATGGAAACCATAAGCAAGGAACACTGGTTCGGGCGTTCAGTCAACAATAGTAACGTTTTGTAGCAGGCAACCATCGACAAACTGTGTAACCTGACTTTCATATAAGTAACAGGCTGGAAAACTGAGAGAATTGGTGGGCGTGATAAAAACGTAACGGGTGAGCTATTGTTACGATGATCACCATAAAAAAATATTTTCAGAAAGACACCGGTTTTAAAAATTGTGGAGCGGCATTTGCATTCATTCCTGTAATTAAATTTTAAAGCCATGAAAACAAATTTCGAAAAACATGTTGCCGCCTTCGACCAGGTCTTGGGCCACTGCAACGCACTCGGATCTGTTTACAGTCCGGTGAAGGAATCATTGAAGCTCGCAGCAATGACAGCACAACTTTCTGCAGCACGACAAACACTTGCCAACTACGCAACAGCGAAGCTCGGCTATGCAAGCGCCATCAACGAACGACAGCGCGTGTTCTCAACGCTCGGAATCACCGCGTCGCGGATCTGCGCCGCGATGGAAGGCACGGATGCCTCATCACAGCTTGTTGAAGATGTAAGATTGCTAAAGTACAAGTTGCGTGGAGCTACCCGCAAGAGAAAGACCTTGAAAGAGGTGGCGAATGCGGAAACATCCAACACATCGCGCGGTCCTCTTTCGCAACTCGACTACGATAGCAAGATCAGAAACTTTGCTGCTATGATCGAGCTTCTGAAGCTGGTGCCAACTTATCTGCCGAAGCAAAAGGAGCTTACTGTTACAGCACTGCTTGCAAAACTTTCGCAGATGATGGCCAGCCATCGCGCGGTACTATTAACAATGCAGCTGTTGCGCGAACAGAAGCGATCTACGGAACGCAGGGAGTAACTCAAACTACTGTGCTTGTGAAAAAGTTTTTGTTTTCAGTCCTGGGCTCAGGAGCAGTTTATCAGAAGATCAGAAGTATTAACGCAAAACGATTGTAATGAGAAACTGTAGAATGGTAGCACGGTAACTCCGGTGGTCGCAGCGATCATCGGAGTTTTGTTTTTAAGCCGGGTTTACTTCGTTAAAGATCTCATCAGAAACCTTATCTCCCCGAACGCGCATCGATAACATTTCCAAAATAAATTGCATTCATCAGCATCTTGTTTGTTCCAAACCAGAAAGCTCGGAAAGCAAGATTTTCAGTGAAGCCGATCACTCTTCCTTTGCCCACAACACTTACGCCGGCATACGCGGCATTTCCAATGCGTTCGTAATTCTTCTTTGAAATGTATCCTGCCAGCAAGGGCTTGTCAGTGTAAACGATCGGGTTCGCAAAGGGATTTGCCGAACGCTCCATAAAAAGGTTCGTCGATTTAAAAACCGGTATTGTTCGCGAATCGTATCCAAACAGTAAAGGATGCGTGAGATCTGCCTGCACCTGGAAGATCGCGCCACTGGTTTGTTGAGCGCCCCGCACTTCGTCAATATCTTCGTAAGCAAATGTAGCAAGTGAATCGGTTGAAGGATTATCTTTTTGCATCGTAAACCTGCCCAGTGCATTTGCATTCAACCAGTTCAGGGCGTTCTCGAAACCAATTACTACACCTCCATCATTGACCCACCGCTGCAATTTTTCTTTTGCTGCATTTGAAACGGATCTGAAATTCCCGGGAGGCAATACAATCGTGTTATACTTATTGATGTTCGTCGTATTAAAAACATCAACAGGCATCATCGTCGTGGGAATTTCAAAGCGTTTGTCGAGCAGGTGCCAGATCTCGCCGGCATCCACACTATTTACATCTCCCTCAACAAGCACCGCAATCTCCGGCTTTCGGATCGTGTGAAACGAAGGACTGCCCAGACTCGCTCCGTTGTAATCAAGACCCGTCGAAAAATTATAGACGTCAATTCCATCTTCGTTTAGTATCTGGTCGATGACGTGATCAATGACCGCAATATTTTTCTCCTGGATACCAAGTGGAATAAGAATGGAGCCAGGAGGAAAAACTTTTTGATCAGGACCATGAAACGAGCTGGTAGCAACTTTTATCCGTATGTCCTGCTGAAGAAGCCTGTTAATAGCGCGCGGCGCAAAATAGCCAAAAGGCTCAAAAACATAAGCGTAGTCAGTTTTTCCTCCAACGCGCTTTCCCGGGGTCATCACTTCATTGAACCGCTCGTTTGAAGCGTTCTGTGTTTTTAGTTCTGCAAAATCCAACCCAGCAGCTAATGGCAGCGTCCAGGCAGAAATATCATAGAAGATGCTATCCGTAAATGTGGTTCTCTTTTCGAAAATACTTTTTATTAGCCGATACTGCGGTTGATCCAACGGAACAACAAAACTCATTTCCTTTTTGAACGTTGTGCCGTTAATGATTTGAGTCGCCTGCGGTGCCACGAGGCGAATCTGATGACGCGAAAGTATTTCGGCAAGCATCTTCACGCGAACCGCATCGTGTTGCGATCCCACGACGATTGCTTTAACAGGATCTTTTTTGGCTTCGGCCGCAGCGTCTTTAAAAAACTGGCGTTGATAGGTTAGCAGTTCTTCACGTAAGTCTACCACCGCGCGTACACTGCTTAATGCCGTTGTGAACTGATTGCGGATCGCAAACGGAAATCGAAGAACGCCATTCGCGCTTTGCTGTGCATGGCCGCGCGCGCTGGCCTGCTCAAACAAAATTCCAATTCCACCCTGGATGTCCGGGAAAGTTGATCCTTTTCCGTAATAAAAATCGTCGAACCCTTCCTGTGTATAATAGAGTGACCCGATCTCATCGAGGCCTTTCGCGAAGTACTGACCAAGCTTTTTTGTGATCTCAATATTTTTTGCCGGCGTCAGCGGATGTGTTCGCGACGGAACACCCGGCTGGAAAAAGAACGTCGCGTTCGTGCTCATTTCGTGATGATCGGTGAGCACATTCGGTTTCCACTCATGAAACACTTTAATCCTTGCCTGCGATTCCGGATGTTGTGCCACAAGCCAGTCACGGTTCAGGTCGAACCAGTAATGATTGCCTCTTCCACTGGGCCACGGCTCATGGTGCTCCATATCGTTTGAGTCATCAGCCATCACGTTGCTTTTGCGAGCGTTAACCCAGGTTGAAAATCGTTGCAAACCATCGGGATTAAAACACGGGTCAAAAAGGATGACAGTATTTTTAAGTATCGCGTCAATTTCTTTACCCTGCGCCGCGGCGAGATGGTAGGCGAATAACAACCCGGCATTTGCTCCGCTGGGCTCATTCCCGTGAATACTTCCACCAACATAAAAGACCGCTGGCATTTTCCTGATGTCCATGGCCTCCGCGCGATTCGGATCGGTTAATACGAGATGTTCCTGCCGGATTTTTTCAATATTCTGATGATTGTCGGGACTGGTAATAACCATTAGAACAACCGGCCGTAGTTCATGCGTATAGCCGATCGTTTTTAATGAAATGCGGTCAGATGCCTGGTCTAGAGCGGCCATATACGCAATGAGGCGATCGTGGCTAACGTGAAGCTCGCCTACCTCATGGCCGATCACCGATTTTGGTGTTGGGATTTCCTTGTTTAAAAGGCGGTCATGCGGCAGGTAATATGAAATATCAGGCTGAGCATGTGCGACGATGCCAACAGACAGACAAATGGATGCAAGCAGCAATAATTTTCTCATCGATTTGGTTGGGATTTGCCGAAATGTAATTAAACACCGCATTTTAAAAGATATGATAGCGGTTTTTCGCCGAGATTCGCAATGTTAACGGATTGTAAATTATTCTTTTCAGAATTTAATATGGAAGTAAAAATTATGTGTGATGAAAGGAATAATTTCGCGAACTTCTCAGGCTTAAACGCCCAATCGAATTGAATAACTCAAAGTAAACCTAACCTTACCTAACCCTATGAACAGACGTTTATCACTTCTTCTCGTAGTTATCTTGGGAATGGTTCTGTTTGTGAACCAAACAGAAGCCCAGGTGACAGCCAGTAGTATTACCGGTTCAGTAAAAGATGCAAAGGGAAATACACTTCCCGGCGCAACTGTGAAGGCCACCCACGAGCCATCAGGAACCGTTTACGGAAACATTGCGAATATTGACGGTCGTTTCGTCATTCCTAATGTGCGGATCGGTGGACCATATACTGTTGAAGTTTCATCAGTTGGCTCCCAAACACAAAAATACACTGGGATCAATCTTCTGCTCGGCGAGCCGTACATCTTAAACGCGGTACTATCCGAATCAGCAACAGAGTTGCAGGAAGTTGTCGTTTCCAGTGATCGTACAATTGACGTCGATAAAGTCGGCGCTGCAACAAACATTGGTACCCGCACCTTGACAACAATGCCTTCGATCTCAAGAAGTCTTACAGATTTTACACGTCTTTCGCCGCAATCAAACGGAACTAGTTTCGCGGGCCGTGATGGACGTTATAACAACATCCAGGTTGACGGTGCGAACCTCAACAACAACTTCGGACTGAGCAGCGATCCACTGCCTGGTGGTGGAAGTTCGCCAATCTCATTAGATGCTTATGAAGAAGTGTCAGTGAACATTGCGCCTTATGATGTTCGTCAATCGGGCTTTACAGGTGCTGGTATCAATGCCGTAACCAAAAGTGGTACAAATACTTTTAAGGGAACAGCTTATACATTTTGGAGAAACCAGAAGTATCTCGGAACAAAAGTCGGTGATGAAGACATTAGCGATGACATTATTGATTCAAAGAACAATATTTATGGTTTGAGCATCGGTGGGCCGATCATTAAGAATAAACTTTTCTTCTTCCTTAACTACGAAACGGAAAAAGGTTCAAGGCCCGGGATCAACTACTCACCCACGAATGGTTCTGGAATCGGAAATGTATCAGAGGCTACAGTAGCAGACCTTCAGGCGGTTTCAAATAAGCTTCGCGATGACTATCAGTATGGAACCGGTGCTTTCGATAACTTTCCAAACTTCGGTAATGAAAATCAAAAGGTTCTCGCGAAGTTCGATTACAACATCAACGATAATCACCGTTTGACATTTAAGTATAGCTTTTTCAAGAGCTTAAATGACCAGCAATTGAATAACTCGAGCGTACCAAACGGTGGCGGTTTTACGGTAACAACACCTGATGGCCCTGAAGAATATGCTCGTCTTCCGTTTAACCGATTCTCAAATAATGCAATGTCTTATGCAAACTCGAACTATCAATTTGAAGACAAAGTAAACACCGGTACGCTTGAATTGAACAGCACGTTTCAGGGAAAAGCGTCTAATCAGTTCCTTGCTACCATAACGAAAATCGAAACTACCCGCGTTTTTGATGGTCCTGTCTTTCCTTCTATTGATATTTTTGATGGTGAAGGCAGCAACTATATTTTCGCTGGCGTTGACCCTTACACAAATAACAACAAGGTGATCAACGACATTTTTACCATCACCAACAACTTCAGTTATTATCTGGGCAAGCACACAATTACCGCAGGGGGAACTTACGAACATCAACGTGTCGGTAACATGTTCATGGCTGCATCTAACAGCTACTATATTTTTAATAGTGTAGATGATTTCCTCACAGATCAGGCTCCTGTTTACTATGCCTATACTTATTCGCTGGTTCCTGGCGAGAAGGCTGTATACTCAGCGGAATTAAAAGTTGGCCAGCTCGGTCTTTACGTACAGGATGAGCTTACTTTCGGAAGTGTAAGGCTCACTGCCGGATTCCGTGTTGATAAACCGATTTATCTTGACAAACCACTCGAGAATCCTGCTGTCAGTGAGGTTGATTTTTATGATGAGGATGGCAATCTTACAAATTACACCACTGGTGAATGGCCAAAAGGCAAATTGCTTGTATCGCCTCGCGTAGGCGTAAGATGGGATGCGATGAAAGACCAAAGTCTTATTGTGCGTGGTGGAACCGGCTTATTTACCGGACGCATTCCATTTGTATTCCTGACGAACATGCCGACCAACTCTGGTATGTATCAACTTGGCGTGAGCGTTACTGATCCAGTAGAACTTGCGGACTATAGATTCAATAAAAATCCTGACGCGTATGCAGGCAATTTCCCTACTACCGCAGGAGGTTCCGTCCCAAGAAACCTGGTATTCATGGACAGAAACTTCAAGTTCCCGCAGATCTTCCGCACAAACATTGCAGTTGACAAGAAACTTCCTTACGGACTGACTGCTACATTCGAAGCAATTATCAGTAAAGATGTTAACGCTGTTAGAATGCGCAACGCCAATCTGAGCGAGCCTGATGGAACTATTATAGAAGAAGGGCATGAGAGACCACGTTATGTTACAACTCCTCGTAACCTGAACTCAAACGTGAGCACAGCCATTGTTCTTGAGAACACGAAAAAAGGCTATTCTACTGCTCTTACAGCTCAATTATCAAAGGCATATACAAATGGTCTTTACGGATCAATCGCCTATACGTTTTCACGAGCAGAAGAAGTTACGGCGAATCCGGGAAGCCAGGCTTCGTCAGTATGGAATGCTAATCCAAACGTAGGCACATCAAATGCAATTGAAATGGCGAACTCTCAGTACGTATTGCCGCACCGCATCATTGCAAATGTTTCTTACCGAAAGGAGTATGCGAAGTTTTTTGCTACAACGCTCTCTTTATTCTATGAAGGCGCACACCAGGGCAATTACAGCTTTGTAGTAAATGGTGATCTTAACGGCGATGGTAACGGTTCTACCGATTTGATGTACATCCCTAACGATGTGAATAATGTGAACTTTGTTGAATATACGACAGAGGTGAACGACGTGGAAATTACCTTTACCCCTGAGCAACAAGCTGCGGCGTTCGAAAAGTTTATAAACAACTCCAATTATCTGAAGAACAACCGTGGCGAATATGCTGAAAGAAACAAAGCATACAGACCGTGGTATAACAGACTTGATTTACGATTCCTTCAGGATATCTACATCACGACAAATAATGACAAGCGTCATACCCTTCAGTTCTCGCTTGATATATTCAATTTTGGAAACATGATGAACAAAAACTGGGGTATCCAGCAGCGTACGGTAACAACCAATCCGCTGGTAAGGAATGGTGTTGATGCAGTTACCAACGAACCAAGCTACAGATGGCAAAACATCAGCGGAAATCTTGTTGAATCTCCGTTTGAAGATGTCATCAGCACCAGCAGTACCTGGAGCATGCAGATGGGGTTGCGTTATACTTTCTAAAATTCTTTATCAACTCAAAAACCCCGGCAAAAACCGGGGTTTTTTATTTCCTCCCAATTCCGTAATTTCAAAATTGCGATGAGGGTAAAAGGCAGAAATTTGATTGTTTTGGCGTGCTTCTGGCTAATAATGGCCTGCTCTGAGCAACCGGCCGGACTCAAATTCACACGCAAACCCGAAGTCAAGATCGATCTCGAACAAATCAAAAAACGAGGCTACATCAACGCCCTCGTCGACAATAACTCCATCAGCTACTTCATTTACAAAGGCCAGTCAATGGGCTACGAATATGAGTTGCTGAATAACCTTGCAAAACATCTCGGCGTCGGACTTAAGATCACGATAACCACCGGCGTAGAGCGCGCCATTGATCAGCTCAACAAAGGTGAAGGTGACATCCTCGCCTTTCCCCTGGCAGTTACCAAAGAACGAACGAACTACGTATCATTCACCAAACCACATTATCATTCTTACCAGGTTCTCGTACAACGTAAACCAGAAAACTGGCGGCGAATGGGAATCGACGACATCAATAAACAATTGCTCAGGACGCCAATCGATCTTATTGGTAAAGAAGTGTATGTCATTCCTGGTACGAGCTTCGAACAGCGCCTTGAACATTTATCGGAAGAGATTGGCGGCGATATTATCGTAAAAAAAGACACATCCATTGCGGAGACCGAATCGCTGATCCGCAAGGTGGCGCTCGGAGAAATTGATTACACAGTCACCGATCAGATGATCGGCACAGTAAATTCATCATACTATCCAAACATCGACATCAGCGTACCAATCAGTGTTCCACAGCAAGTTGCGTGGGCAACACGCCAGAATTCAACAGCACTTTTGCAGGCGATGAACGAATGGCTGACGACAATCAAGAAAGAGGCGACATTTATGGTCGTATACAACAGATACTATAAAAACCCGCGTACATCTTTGCTGCGTCTGCAAAGCGATTACTCTTCACTCGGTGGAAATATGTTGTCGCCATTTGACACGTTGATAAAGGCCGGAGCTGAAAAGATCGGGTGGGACTGGCGTTTACTCGCATCGCTCGTTTACCAGGAATCACGTTTTATGCCAGATGGCGAATCCTGGGCCGGCGCACGTGGTCTGATGCAGCTCATGCCTTCGACGGCAAAACGCTTTGGCGCGAGTAACCCTTACGATCCACATCAAAGTTTGCATGCGGGCGTCGGCTATCTCAAGTATCTCGACAACTATTGGTATACACGCGTACCCGATCCAAACGAACGCATCAAGTTTATCCTTGCATCTTATAACGCGGGACTGTCGCACATCATCGACGCTCGTAAGCTTGCCGAAAAACACGGTAAAGATCCGCGGATATGGCACGACAACGTCGAGTATTTCCTCATGCAGAAATCAAACGCGAAATATTATCGCGATCCGGTGGTGATGGCTGGATATTGTAAATGTGAAGAACCTGTCAACTATGTACGCGATATTCTCGATCGCTATGAAGAGTACAAGCTGCACATTGCCAGCTAACAACTACTCTGTAAGTTGATTGACAACCTCGTGGAAGTTGAGTTGCTCCCAACTTGATGCAATGTTCGGCTGCTGCATCACTTTATCCATGATCTGTTTCTGGCGTTGACCAGTGCGATAAGCGTCAGCGTATCCGATATCATCCCTGAAGGTTACCATGGAATATAATGGAATCCACTTGTCGGGATAAAGCGCATTGATCTTTGATTCAATCTTCTTACGCAGCAAGAATTCAGGATCAGCAACAAGGTCACGCATCTCAACAAAGTTGTCGAACGCCAATTGCGCGATTGCATCGGTGTCGGGTTTTCGCGTTTTTGGAAACTCACTCAACACCTGATCCCAGTTATCGTTGAACTGCGAAAGCATGTCGTTCAGGATCCGGCAATCCTCGAAGCCTGCATTCATGCCCTGACCGTAAAACGGAACAATACCGTGCGCTGCATCGCCGATCAGTAATGTACGGTTGCGCTGCCATGGAAAACACCTGATCGTTACGAGCGATGATACAGGGTTCGCATAGTAGTCATCAACCAATTTCGGATTCAGCTTCATTGCGTCCGGAAACGTCTCCGCAAGGAATGTCGTTACATCTTTTCTCGTCTTCAACGAATCAAAAGAAAGCTCGCCTTCAAACGGAAAGAATAACGTACACGTGAAGGTTGCATCCGGGTTCGGCAGCGCAATGAGCATAAAACTCTCGCGCGGCCAGATGTGCAGCGCATTCTTTTCCATCAGAAACTCGCCAGATGCTCCCGCAGGAATATGCAACTCTTTATATCCGTGCTCGATATAAAATTGTGAGTAATTAAATCGATCCGTGATCTGCATGAGCGAACGTACAGCTGAGAATGCGCCGTCTGCCCCAATTATTAGATTGAAATCTTTCGTTTTGATTTCACCGGAATGGTTGAACGTGATGGTCGTTGAATCAAAATCAATGTGTGAACAGCGGTGATTGAAAAAGAATTGAACGCCATGCTTTTCAGCTTCGTCCATCAACACGATATTCAAACCACTTCGTGATATGGAATTGATGAATTGTCCTTCTTTTCCATAAGCGAGAAAAGAGAGGTTACCCTTGGTATCATGCATCACGCGTCCATGCATCGGTATAGCTACCTGCCGCACAGCCTCCGCTACGCCAACTTCCTTCAACGCGCGCAGTCCACGGTTGCTTAAAGCAAGGTTAATGGATCGGCCTGCGTCGGCGTTTCCTTTGCGCATGTCTGCGCGCCGTTCAAATACCGATACCTGGTATCCTCTTCGGCGTAAATAAATTGAAAGGAGCGATCCAACCAACCCCGCACCAACAATGGCAATGTGTTTACCTGACTGCATTAAATTCTAAAATGAGTTTCTTAAAAATGTTACTGAAACGATGAACGTCTTCGAATGAATTATAAAGTGGTACAGGTGCGACACGGATCACCGCAGGTTCACGCCAATCGGCAATCACGCCGGCTTCACCAAGTCCCTTAAACACTTTCATTCCGTGGTCTTTCATGAAAAGCGATAGCTGACATCCACGCCATTTCGGATTGCGTGGTGTGAGCACCTTAAAATATTGCTCGTTCGGATCAATCTCATTTAACAAGAACTGTAAGTATCCCGTGAGGGCAATACTTTTTGTTCTGAGATTCTTCATTCCTGCTTCTTCGAAAAGTTCGAGTGCGGCAAGATGCACCGCGCTGGAAATGACCGGGTGATTTGAAAGCTGCCAGCCATCAACGCCAGGCATCGGCTTAAATCCTTTTAACATCATGAACCGTTCTTTTTCATCATGGCCCCACCAACCCGCAAGACGCGTCATTGCCGGATTCATCGCATGACGTTCATGTACAAATGCGCCAGCGACTCCGCCCGGACCTGAGTTAAGATATTTGTAGCTGCACCACATCGCGAAATCAACACCGTGTTTGTTCAACTGAAGCGGAACATTGCCCGCGGCATGCGCAAGATCAAACCCAACAAAAGCACCAGCATCATGACCTGCTTTCGTGATCGCCTGAATATCGAAAAACTGACCAGTGTAATATTGCACACCGCCAAAGATCACCAACGCGACAGACTCACGATGTTCATCGATCACGCGAAGAATATCTTCCGTACGCAAAACAGTC
>DASPJN010000250.1:0-14692 GCA_035628595.1 Chryseosolibacter sp. | reverse complement strand
GGGATTTCGCAACCCGTCTTCCGCCGGGTATCCGCAATATGAAACATCTTCCATACGCCGTCCTTACGATAAAACTGCATGGCATCCACGCCGCAATGACTAAATGTTTTCCCAGCATAAAACGCGTAATCACACCATGCCTGCGCAAAATCACCATCAACCTGGATCTTCAAATTCCAGATCTCCTCGTGCCAGACAACATCATGCGGACTTCCAATGGCATCTAGAAATTCTTTCGAAGATTTTTCCCGGCGAATATTGACGGCTCCGCTTTTGTCTTTAAAAATTGTTGCACCTGTCATCTGGTCATCCAAAACCTGCCGTGCCATCGCGCTGTCGCCAAGTTCCATTGCCTTGAATAATTTATCGATAGCGGCAGCGACTGCCTCTTTATCCGCAGATTGCGCGCTCGAATACTGCCACGCGAAAACACTGATCATGGCGAGCAAAAAACATTTTTTCATAAATGAGATTTTTACCAAAATGGAGTAAACAAAAGCAACGATCCACAAATTTTATGTCAGCGGGTAAATGCGATGAACAGTGTTCGATTAGCGGAAATATCTTAATTTTAACATTCGTGAATACATGTATTATGAAATCAGCCCGCTTTTCCTCCTTTTTCGTCGCCTTATTCATTACAGTCTGCGCAACCGGACAAACGACCGATGTGCTTGAAACTGCATTAGACACCGTTCAGGGAGATAAAAAGGTGAAAACTTTAAATGAATTGTTTAGATCAAATCTACAGGGTGACCCTGTGAAAGCGCTTGGATATGCGCGTGAAGCTTTGAGCCTGGCTACGGAAATCAACGATGACAAGGGAATGGCTGCCGCTTATAACAACCTTGGCGTATCATATCGAAGTCAGGGTGCGCTTGATAAAGCCTTGGAATACTATATTAACTCTCTAAAAATTTATGAGCGCCTCGATAACAAAGAAGGCATCGCAACAACCAAGAATAATATTGCCAACATATACTCAATCAAGAAAGACTACGCCCTGGCTATGCGAAATCTTGAAGAGTCATATACTCTTTTTAAGCAGTTAAAAGATGAGGACAAGATTATCGGGTCGATGAACAACCTTGGTAACTTGTATAGTGATATCCAACTCTTTGAAAAGGCCCATAAGTACTTTTCAGAAGCATACCAGTTGAGTGAACAACAAGGAATGCCGTTCTCAGATCCGCTAAACAACCTTGGCAATATCTATTTCAAACAAAATGATTTTGACAAAGCTGTGGAGTACTACCAACGCGCGTATGAGATAGAAGAAAAAAGCGGCAATAAGCTTGGAACGCTCAACACTGTTATCAATCTGGGGATTGCCAACACGAAAGCGAAACAGACGAAGCAAGCCGATTTTTATCTCAAGCGAGCTCTGTCATTATGCGAAGAATTACAAGCGTTTTCATCGATGCCAACTATTTTGAAAGCAACCGCCGAGAACTACTACAACCAGGGCAAAATGAAGGAGGCTTATGAAACGCAGTTGCGTTATGACGAGGAGCGCGAGAAAATTCATGGCGATGAAAGCAGCCGTAATATTGCTCAGATGGAAATGGTAATCGAATTCGAGGAGAAAGAACGTGAATATGAAGTATTGAAAAGAGAAGCGGCTATTAAAGCCCTTGAGTTAAAAAACAGTCGGCTTTTCATCATTCTGGTGATCCTTGCTGTTATCGTTCTTATTGCTGGCTTCAATATGTTTTACCTCGACAGACGTCGGAAACTTGTCAGCAGCGGTTCATGATTTCACGTGCTGATGCCCGGGGCATCCTCTCAGAGCTTACAAAAAGTCAGAGTCTTTTGCGCCATATGCGAACCATCGAATTGGTGATGGAGGCGTACGCGAAGAAATTCGGAGAAGATCAGGAGGAATGGGCTATCACAGGTTTGCTTCACGATGCCGACTACGAAGCTTACCCTGAAAAACACCCTAACGTTATCGTCGAAAAACTTCGGGCGATGAATGAAGATAAGATCGCGCATGCGATCTCGGCACACTACACGAAATGGAATGTCTCTTACGATACATTGCTCGACAAAGCTTTACTCGCATGCGACGAGCTGACGGGATTCATTGTAGCGTGTGCTCAGGTTCGCCCAGACGGAATCACCACATTGGAACCAAAATCGGTGATCAAAAAACTAAAGGATAAAGGATTTGCTGCGAAGGTCGAGCGAGACGAGGTCTATAAAGGTGCGGAACTCCTTGGCGTAGACCTCACCGAACATATCGCTTTCATCATCGAAGTGCTGAAAAACAATAAAGAGGAACTTGACATATGACGATGACCCCTTTGACTAAAGAAGGAATGATACGTCCTGGTCAGGCATAAGATCTTTGACTGGCTGACTTCTTTCATAAAGCCTCGCCACTCCCTCTCCTTTCAACATTATCTTGTCATTTTCCCGATGTAATAACATTCCTTCAGGCAATCCGACCACTCTCCGTTCGGGATTTACTTTGATAAATTCCTCCAGTCTTTCACGTCGAGTCTCCCCTCCCTGACCTTCAAATTTTAATTCATGATAATGCGGATTTATCTGAAAGGGCACGAGATCAAGCGCTTCAAATGATGGCGGATAAATAACAGGCATATCATTGGTCGTCATGATGGTTGGGCAAGCGAGATTAGCGCCCGCACTCCAGCCAATGTAAGGCGAACCATGCAGCACTTTGTCGCGAACATAAACGATCAGGTTGTCTTTGTGCATCTCGGTTAATAGCGCAAATGTATTTCCGCCTCCGACCACAACGCCGCCGGCCTTTTCAATTGCTTTGGATTTATCCTTCGCGTGATGAATACTTTTGATCTTGCAACCCATTTCTCCAAACACCTCCTTTACCTTCGATTCATACTCATCCCACGAAAGCGTAACAGCGGCAAAAGGTATGAATACCAGCTCTTTAACTTTGTCGCCGAGAAATGATTTAACAAAAGGCCGCGGCCATGTAAAAAACGATGTGCCTGGCATCGTCGAGTTGCTCATCAGTAATGCGCGTACCATAACGTAAACGTATGCAGAATTTAAGTGAAAATTCGTTTCTCAATTCAAATGAATGATATAGATTTGCTGCGAAAACAAATTCATCATGTTTGATCAATATATACAAGACGGAGCCAACACATTTATTGCCATCGTTGCAGTACTGATTGGTTTTGCTACAGCGTTGGGCTACATAGATTTCCTTAAGACGAAGAAACAGGAAAGAAAAGAAGACTGATCAGGGCATTCACGCCTCATTTGCGATATATGAAAAAGCCCTGATCAACATCGGGGCTTTTTTCATTTCGGATTACATGACCCGCTTTAGTTATATGGCGACTTGTAACTTTTCTCAAATTCCTTCCAGGAATTCTGCCCTTTGCGGTAATGTTCACCGGCAAAGAACTGCAGGTACTTATGAAATTCCTCTGGCTTTTTATACCCAGGTAATGGCGATACGGAAGTAAAATTCTCATCCACAAACACAACAGTCGGATAACTTAACTGATTGTTCATCAAGGCTGCCGCAAGCTCGTGATATCCGCTTCTGCCGCTTTCAATAAATTTGAAGGTTTTACCATTAAAAACAACTTCTTCACGTTGCTCCGCATTGAACTTCACCGGATAGAAGCTCTCGTTCAGCACGTTTGCAATTTTGGGGTCCGAGAAAGTATTCTTGTCCATCACTTTACACCATCCGCACCAGTCAGTGTAAACATCGATAAAGAATTTTCGTTTTTCAGTTTTTGATTTCTCGACTGCTTCTTCGAACGTCATCCATTTCACGCCATCCTCGTTTTCAACCTTTACCGTATCCGTTACAGTCATCGATAAGAGTGAGAAAGAAATGGCCAGCAGGCCTGCGTATAATAATATCTTCTTCATAATCTATTTAACCCAAAAGTAGTCAACAAAATGCGGCGATCTAATTAATCTTCTGTAAACGGGAGATGTAACTTAAAAGTGTTCACAAATTTAAAACCCGCCGTTCGCTTTTGAACAAATTTCCCGCCAGGAATGCCTAAATGATGAAAAATCCGCATTTTTTCAAGCTGGCACGCTATGTGACTTCAACAATCACATGAAATGGGGTATCCTGCGTAAGAAAATGATCCTGCTTGTCGGCATTCTCGCCGCCGCTGCCATTATTCTGCTATCGCTACGACCGCACTGAGGTGGTTGAGCCGGCAAGTTCGGGAGTATCAACCCCTCACACTCACAATGTCATTAAATTGCTGGTTGTTGAGTCCTTCAAAATAATTTACGGCTCAGTTGCATCCCTGTAAGCGTAATACTGCATCACAGTTTCTATTGCTCGTCTGATCGCCTGGTTGATCGGGAGAAAATCCTGCGCAAGCTGATGGTCTATGCTATGCAGACGCATATAGAATTGATTCATCACTGGAACTTCTTCGCCGTTAGCGATTCGCTCACCGGCGCTTTCATAAGCAACTGTCTGTTCGTTCTTAATAATAGAACAAGTGACTAGCTCTTTACCACCATATTTATTTGTGCGTGCGGAATATCCAAACAAACGACAAATCAAACCCCTGTGTTTGTATTCAGAGCAAAGACCTTGTGTTGCTTGTGTCGGATTCAAAATCAGACAAATCTCAGGGGTCTCTTCAAGCCGGTTTAGCCAATCCTGACTCAACCCGCTATCGTGAAGATGTTTTGCAAATGGAAGAAATTCCAGCGCGGTTGCCTCGATATCAGGCTTGAAGCAGCATTTTCCGCAACCAAATTTGCAGCCGAGGCCGGACCATTGCTGAAAGCTTGCTATTTCAGCGTCCAGATCATTAAAGACCCCCTCAACCGCCCGGACTTTCTCTGTTAATGTCAAAGATTTTTTTTACAAAGTTAACAGTTGCACAGCACAGTTTAATTCCAGTACCTCAACCGTTTGAAAGCGTTAGTTTACGGAGGCGAAAATCGCGGCGGAAACAGCTAAAAAACTCCTTATCTGTAATATGATTTTAATATGAGAATATTGTGGTGAATAATGTTTTAGAGTGAAAAATACCCTTAATTTTGGCCGCCTATACTACTGAATTATGGAAAATTCGAACTTGGGAGACTACCTGCCTATACTGCTGATGTTTCTGTTGGCGGCAGGATTCGTGGGTTTGACGATGGTGGTGACTCACCTGCTTGGCCCGATGCGTAAAACAAAGATCAAATTACAGTCGTTTGAGTGTGGAATCGAATCGATCGGCAACGCCCGCGCCCCTCTTCATGTTAAATACTTTCTTATCGCCATTTTATTCGTGCTTTTCGACGTCGAAGTGATCTTCATGTACCCATGGGCTGTGAACTTTAAAGAGTTCGGAATTCCCGGGTTTATTGAAATGATTGTCTTCATCGGATTGTTATTAGTCGGGTTCTTTTACATTATTAAAAAGAGAGCCCTTGAGTGGGAAGATTAAAAGGAAATGACAATGCAGGCAACACAAACTAATAACAATATTAAGCTGGTTGAAAAACCAGATGGTTACGAAGGAGCTGGTTTTTTTGCAACCAGCCTTGATAAAGTAGTGGGAATGGCGCGCAAAAATTCGATATGGCCGCTCCCTTTCGCGACATCATGCTGTGGTATTGAATTCATGGCAACGATGGGCGCACACTATGACCTTGCACGCTTCGGCTCAGAGCGGTTAAGCTTCTCGCCTCGCCAGGCTGATTTGCTCATGGTGATGGGAACGATCGCGAAAAAGATGGGACCTGTTTTACGCCAGGTCTACGAACAAATGGCCGAACCCCGTTGGGTATTAAGTGTAGGCGCTTGCGCTTGCAGCGGCGGTATCTTCGATACTTATAGCGTTCTTCAAGGCATCGACAGAATTATTCCGGTAGACGTGTATGTGCCCGGTTGCCCTCCGCGTCCTGAACAAATAATTGACGGCATCATGAAAATTCAGCACCTGGTTGAAACTGAATCGTTGCGCCGGAGAGATTCGCCTGAGTATAAGGCAATGCTGAACAAATACGGTATTGAATAAGCATGGATAGTACAATTCAAGAGAGGATTACCGGCTTCATAAAAGAGAAATACGAAAGCGATATTCTTTCGGTGGAGACGCCTTACAATTTTCTGACGATCAACTTGAAGAAAGATCACATCATCGACATCATCAGGCATCTTTACGAGCATCCGGAAGGAAAATTTCAATACCTGACAACCCTTTGCGGGATTCACCTTCCTGAGTTGAAGCAAATCGCTATCATGTATCAATTACATAGCCTGGTGAATAACTGGCGGGTAAGATTGAAAATTTATTTACCTGAGGACAATGCGGTGACGCCGACGTTGACGACAGTCTTCTCGGCCGCTAACTGGATGGAACGCGAAACGTACGATTTCTTTGGCGTGAAATTCACAGGTCACCCAGATCTGCGCAGGATTCTCAATGTGGAAGACATGATCATGTTTCCGATGCGAAAAGAATTCCCATTGGAAGATCAGACACGCGAGGATAAACAGGACTTTATGTTTGGACGATAACCCAATGGCGAAAGCAGATATCTCAAACCCCATCAACGCCGACGTAGAAAAGCGATATACAACGCTAAACCTTGGCCCAACCCACCCAGCAACACACGGCATTTTCCAGAACGTGTTGACGATGGATGGCGAGGTGATCGTGAGTTCCGAACCTACCATCGGCTATATCCACAGAGCATTTGAAAAACTGGCGGAGCGCAGACCATTCTATCAGATCACACCGATCACTGACAGGATGAACTACTGCTCCTCTCCTATCAATAATATCGGGTGGCACATGACAGTTGAGAAACTGATCGGTGCAGAAATCCCCAAACGTGTTCAGTATCTCCGTGTCATCATCATGGAACTTGCACGTATCTCCGATCACCTGATCTGCAACACAGTTATTGGCGTGGATACGGGTGCCTTAACCGGATTCGTTTACCTGTTCCAGTTCCGCGAGCTGATCTATGAAATTTACGAAGAGATCTGCGGTGCCCGACTCACGACTAACATCGGACGCATCGGAGGATTTGAAAGAGATTTCAACGACATCGCGTGGGCGAAGATTGAAAAATTCTTAAAAGAATATCCGGATGCCTTAAGGGAATTCGAAAACCTGGTGAAACGTAACAGGATCTTCATGGATCGTACGATCGGTGCAGGACCTATTACGGCAGAACGTGCGTTGAACTACAGTTTCTCCGGCCCAAACCTACGTGCAGCAGGCGTCGACTACGATGTTCGCGTAATGAATCCGTATTCTTCTTACGAAGATTTCGATTTCAAAATTCCGGTTGGATTAAATGGTGATACCTATGATCGATTCATGGTCCGCCAGGAAGAGATGTGGGAGAGCTTAAGCATCATCCGTCAGGCGATCGATAAATTACCGGAAGGCCCTTTCCATGCTGAAGTTCCTGAGTTTTACCTTCCTCCGAAACAGGAAGTGTACAACAACATGGAAGCATTGATCTATCACTTTAAAATTGTGATGGGTGAAACCGATGTACCGAAAGGTGAAGTTTACCATTGTGTTGAAGGCGGAAATGGCGAGTTAGGTTTTTACCTGATCAGCGATGGCGGGAGAACACCATTCCGCTTACACCTGAGAAGACCTTGTTTCATTTATTATCAGGCGTATCAGGAAATGATTCGCGGAAGTAATATCTCCGATGCAATTCTCACCATGAGTAGCATGAATGTGATTGCCGGAGAGTTGGATGCTTAAGAAGCAATTAGCTTTGGCCTTTAGCCATTAGCTTGAACAAATTTGAAAACCGTGGCTAACGGCCGACAAACCAATAGCCAATAGCTATAGACATGAACACCACTGAGCCGAAGTTTTCCGATGCTGCAATGGCATTGGTGCAAAAGATTATCAAACGTTACCCTGAAGGAAGACAAAAGTCTGCCCTCCTCCCTATTCTGCATGTCGCGCAGGCGGAGTTTGGCGGTTGGCTGAGTCCTGCAACAATGGATTACGTCGCTGCGATCCTCAATATCAAACCAATTGAAGTTTATGAAGTCGCGTCGTTTTACACGATGTACAATCTTAAACCGGTTGGTAAATGCGTGCTCGAAGTTTGCCGTACAGGTCCTTGCTGGCTACGCGGGTCGGATGATATCATCACATATCTTGAAAACAGGCTCGGAATTAAAGAAGGTGAAACAACCGCCGATGGCATGTTTACACTTAAAACTGTTGAATGCCTTGCTTCGTGCGGATCAGCACCAATGATGCAGGTGGGAAACAACTTCATCGAAAACCTTTCTGTTGAAAAAATGGATGAGGTGATGGATAAATTAGTAAAGGCACATAATGTTCCAAACCCGGATTACGGTTCGCCTTATCCGGTTAATCAAGGAAATAACGGATAATAAAATGGGAAGGAAACTTTTATTAAAGGACATTGATGTACCCGGTATAAGATCTTTCGATGTATACCGGAAGCAAGGCGGATATGCTTCAGTTGAAAAAGCATTGAAGAACCTGACGCCTGACCAGGTTGTTGATGAAGTGAAGAAGTCCGGGCTTCGTGGTCGTGGTGGTGCAGGGTTTCCAACCGGGATGAAATGGAGCTTCTTAGACAAACGCAGCGAGAAACCACGTTACCTGATCTGCAATGCTGACGAAAGTGAGCCCGGTACATTTAAAGATCGCTTCCTGATGGAGTTCATTCCACATGCGTTGATCGAAGGAATGATCGTATCGAGCTTCGCGCTTGGTGCGAAAACTTCATACATCTATATGCGTGGAGAATTCCGCTGGATCTTCCCTATTCTGGAAAAAGCAATTGAAGAAGCTCGCGCTGCCGGCTTCCTCGGACAAAATATTCTTGGAACAGACTATTCGCTAGAACTCTATGTGCACTCGGGCGGTGGTGCATACATCTGCGGTGAAGAAACTGCGCAGATTGAATCCCTCGAAGGCAAACGCGGTAATCCAAGAAATAAGCCTCCGTTCCCGGCGGTCGTTGGTTTGTACGGGTGCCCTACCGTTGTAAACAATGTAGAATCGATCGCGGCTGTTCCGCACATCATTAACATGACGGGTGATGAGTACGCGAAGCTCGGTATCGGAAAAAGCACCGGCACAAAACTGATCTCTGCATCGGGTCACATCAATAAGCCAGGTGTTTATGAGATCGAGCTTGGCCTTCCGGTAGAAGAATTTATTTACTCTGATGAATATTGTGGCGGTATCTGGAAGGGACGCAAAATGAAGGCTGTCGTTGCAGGTGGTTCCTCTGTACCGATTCTTCCAACTGAATTAATTCTGAAAACGGCGAAAGGCGAACCACGCCTCATGACATACGAATCGCTCGCCGATGGTGGTTTCCAGACTGGAACAATGCTCGGGTCAGGCGGATTTGTTGTGTTTGACGAAACAGCTTGCATCGTTCGCAATACATGGACGTATGCAAGATTCTATCATCACGAATCGTGTGGACAATGTTCGCCGTGTCGTGAAGGAACGGGTTGGATGGAAAAAGTGCTGCACAGAATTGAAACCGGCCACGGACAATTGCACGATATTGATTTGCTTGTTGACGTTGCAAGAAAGATAGAAGGAAATACGATTTGTCCGCTGGGTGACGCTGCAGCATGGCCGGTAGCCGCTGCGATCCGTCACTTCCGTGAAGAGTTTGAATATCACATCAGGTATCCTGAAAAAGTCAAAGATCCGAAACACTTTGAGAAGGAGCCGTTTGTAAGAGAAAGTCGGGCGGTAGTTGCATAACTGTAAAGAAATTAAAGCCTAACAGATTAAAAGAGAATGGCTAAAGTAACGATAGACGGAATTGAAATTGAAGTACCTGATGGCACAACCATCCTTCAAGCTGCTCGTAAGATCGGTGGAGAGATCGTTCCACCAGCGATGTGTTACTATTCGACGCTGAAGAACAGCGGTGGCAAGTGCCGTGCTTGTCTTGTGAAAGTGGCAGCAGGTTCAGCAAAAGACCCGCGCCCGATGCCGAAGCTTGTACCATCGTGTATCACGAATGTGCAGGATGGAATGGTCGTGGAGAATATCACTAACCCGTCGGTACTGGAAACGAGAAAAGGTGTTGTTGAATTTCTGTTGTTAAATCACCCGCTCGATTGCCCGATCTGTGATCAGGCTGGCGAATGCGATCTTCAGAATTTCGCGTACAATCATGGCGTTTCGCAAACGCGCTACGAAGAAGAACGCAGGACTTTTGAACCACACGACATCGGAGACAAGATCAAGCTGCACATGAACCGTTGCATCCTCTGTTACCGGTGCACGTACGTGGCTGATCAGTTAACCGACAATCGCGTTCACGGCGTACTTAACAGAGGGGATCATGCTGAGATCAGCACGTATCTTGAAAAAGCAGTTGATAATGATTTTTCCGGAAACATGATCGATGTTTGTCCGGTGGGAGCGCTTACTGACAAAACCTTCCGTTTCAAACAACGCGTGTGGTTTACGAAACCCCTTGATGCGCATCGTGATTGTCCAAAGTGCTCTGGTAAAGCTGTGCTCTGGACAAAAGGAAATGACGTGCTTCGCGTAACGGCAAGAAAAGATGAATTCAACGAAGTGAAAGAGTATATCTGTAATGAGTGCCGATACGACCACAAGGACATGAGTCACTGGGTTGTTGAAGGTCCTCGTCTCATTGAAAGAAGTTCTGTTATCTCGCAGAATCATTATGAAAAGATTGATCTCGTGAAATTGAAAGCAGACATCGAACGCCAGTTAAAATTCCAGGAAGGAAAAAGATTGAACGAAGCCAATAATACGCCAGCATGACGACTTCATTTTTGATCTATAAGCTCATACTTGTTTTTTCCGTCTTCGGGATCACGTTGCTGGTTGCTATGTATTCAACTTACATGGAACGCAAAGTTGCCGCGTTCCTGCAAGACAGGATCGGCCCTGACCGCGCGGGTCCATTTGGCATCCTTCAACCGCTCGCTGATGGCGTGAAGATGTTCATGAAGGAAGAGATCATCCCGAACGTGTCAAATAAATTTCTGTTCATCGCCGGGCCGAGCATTGCGATGATTACAGCGATCATGGCAGGGGTTGTCATTCCGTGGGGAAATATTCTTGTGATCAATGGCGAAGAATATGTGCTGCAGATCGCCGATCTCAACATCGGAATTTTGTATGTGTTTGCCGTTGTCTCTTTTGGTGTATACGGAATTATGATCGGTGGTTGGGCTTCGAATAATAAGTTTTCACTGCTCGGTGCCATTCGTGCTTCCGCACAAATGATCAGCTACGAAATTGCAATGGGCCTTTCCATCATCGCGCTTATCATGATGACAGGTACATTAAGTCTTCGCGAGATTGCGCTGATGCAAGGTGGTGGTGTTGGCAGCGACTGGAACATGTGGAATGTCGTTTATCAACCTCTCGGATTTCTGATGTTTATCATCTGCGCTTTCGCGGAGTGTAATCGCATGCCATTCGACTTACCTGAAACGGAAACAGAGCTTGTCGGTGGATATCACACGGAATATAGCTCGATGAAACTCGGGTTTTACCTTTTCGCTGAATACATCAATATGTTTACATCGTCGGCAGTAATGGCTACGTTGTACTTCGGCGGATTTAACTTTCCGTTCCAGAACGATCTTGGACTCGGTCAGAATGCGGTGACGATTATCGGTACGATATTCTTTTTCGCAAAAATTGCCTTCTTCATTTTCTTCTTCATGTGGATTCGCTGGACGTTGCCGCGTTTCCGCTATGATCAATTGATGAACCTGGGCTGGAAGATCCTGATTCCGTTAGCAATTGCTAACGTAGCAATCACAGGACTAGTGATGATTTTGTTAGACTAAAAACAAAGGAGCGATATGCAATCCTTAACGAATAGATCAAAAGTTGTTGTAAAGAAAGAGATGACGCTCGCAGAACGTTTGTATCTGCCAGCGATCCTCGGGGGAGTGATGATCACCATTCGTCACCTGTTTAAGAGAAAGGCGACCATCAGGTATCCTGAAAAGAAAAGAACATTTAGTGCCGTGTGGCGTGGACATCACGTATTAAAACGTGACGACAAAGGCGCTGAAAGATGCACCGCTTGCGGATTATGTGCAGTCTCCTGTCCTGCCGAAGCAATTACCATGACCTCCGGTGAAAGAAAGAAGGGCGAGGAACATCTCTATCGCGAGGAGAAATATGCTGTGACTTATGAGATCAATATGCTTCGCTGCATATTCTGTGGACTATGCGAGGAAGCCTGCCCGAAGGAAGCGATCTTCCTTACCGACAGATTGGTTTCAACAGACTACGGCAGAGATGGTTTTATTTACGGCAAAGACAAGCTTGTTGAACCAGTTGACAAAAGAATTGACGTCTCAAAAAGACAAACGCCTGACGTACTTGCATTCAAGCAATTGAACAAGTCGGCGAGCCATAACCGATAACTAACAACCTGGAACCGTGACCTTATATGCTTTTTACTTCCTTGCATTCCTCTCAGTGCTGAGCGCATTGATGGTGGTGTTTTCAAGGAATCCGATCTACAATGTGCTTTACCTCGTCATTACGTTTTTATGCGTAGGCGGTCATTATCTTTTATTGAGTGCCGATTTTCTTTTTGCTGTCCACATCATTGTGTATGCGGGTGCAATCATGGTCTTGTTCCTTTACGTGATCATGCTGCTGAACCTGAACAAGGAAACAGAGCCGCAGAAGAACACATTCTTTAAGTTTGCCGCCATCATTACAGCAGGGTTATTAATGATCGTGATTGTTGGCGCGCTTCGCGCTTCGGAAGCAGCGATGGTGGCGTTTGATAATCACAACAACATCGGGCTGGTAAAGAATCTGGGTAAGATGCTCTTCAATGAATTCCTGTTGCCATTTGAAATTGTCTCTTTGTTACTATTGACGGCAATGGTCGGTGCGGTGATGCTTGGCAAAAATCACATGAAGCGCGTGAAGGAAGTAGCAAAGAATAAAAATGGAAGAGCGACCATCTCAACGCTGCCTGTTCAACCTGTTAAAGAACTGACACATGAATAATGTCTCCGAAGCAATTCAGGGTGTTCCTTTGAATTATTATATCTGGCTCAGCACGACCCTTTTTGTAATTGGTGTATTGGGCGTGTTATATCGCCGTAACGTGATCATCATTTTTATGTGCATCGAGCTTATGTTAAATGCAGTTAACCTGTTGATGGTTGCATTCTCTGCTCATCACAATGAGGGATCGGGACAGGTATTCGTATTCTTCATCATGGCAGTTGCGGCCGCTGAAGTTGCCGTGGGACTCGCCATTCTGATCGTGATCTACAACAACACGAAATCAACAGACATCAACATATTGAATAAACTTAAATGGTAATGGATAACGTGATTGGTTTAATTCCGCTTTTTCCCCTACTCGGTTTCCTGTTCATTGGGTTATTCATCAATAAGATCTCTAAAACCGTTGCCGGCCTTATCGCCTGCACTTCGGTGTTGGTGTCTTTTGTTCTTTCTATAGTTGTTTTCTTACAGTTGAACGATACACAATCCTCCATCAACTGGACTGCTTTTGACTGGATTACAACAGGAAATTTCTCAGTATCCTTTTCTTTCCTCGTAGATCCGCTCAGCTCAATAATGATGCTCATTATTACAGGTGTTGGATTTTTGATTCACGTTTATTCCACAGGATACATGCACGACGACGCGGGACACAACCGCTTCTTCGCTTACCTGAACCTGTTTATTTTCTTTATGTTGTTGCTCGTGATGGGCTCCAACTACCTGCTGATGTTCGTTGGCTGGGAAGGCGTTGGACTCTGCTCCTATTTACTGATCGGCTTCTGGTTTAAGAATACCGAGTACAACAACGCAGCGAAAAAAGCCTTTATCATGAACAGGATCGGTGACCTGGGGTTGATCCTTGGCGTCATCATGATCTTCATGAACTTCGGCAGCATCGCTTATGCAGATGTATTTCCTAAAGCGGAAGCATTCGGTGTTGGTTCGCCTGCGATAACATGGATCACAATCCTTCTCTTTATCGGCGCCATTGGTAAGAGTGCACAGATACCTTTATACACATGGCTCCCGGATGCGATGGCGGGTCCTACACCCGTGTCTGCTTTGATCCACGCTGCAACAATGGTTACCGCTGGTATTTACATGATTGCCCGTAACAACGTGCTTTATTCACTTGCTCCTTTCACACTTGAAATTGTAACTATTATAGGTCTCGCGACTGCACTGTTCGCGGCAACCATCGCTGTTGCCCAGAATGACATTAAGAAAGTGCTTGCATACTCAACCGTTAGTCAGCTTGGACTGATGTTCGTTGCCCTGGGACTCGGTGCATATTCAACCGGCGTGTTTCACATGATGACACATGCGTTCTTTAAAGCGCTCTTATTCCTCGGTGCAGGTAGTGTGATTCACGCCATGAGCGGTGAACAGGATATTCGCTTCATGGGCGGACTGAGAAAATGCCTGCCTGTTACATTTTTAACATTCCTGATCGGAACATTGGCAATCTCCGGTATTCCACCGTTTGCCGGATTCTTCTCTAAAGATGAAATCCTTGCAAACGCGTTTGCACAAAACCCGATCGTGTGGGGTGTGGCGCTCGTCGCTTCACTCATGACAGCGTTTTACATGTTCCGGTTGTTCTTCCTTACCTTCTCGGGAACCGTGAGAGCAACCGAGGAAGTGAAGCATCACATTCATGAATCACCGAAAAGCATGACCATTCCATT
>DASPJN010000249.1:0-8634 GCA_035628595.1 Chryseosolibacter sp. | reverse complement strand
CTCAGTGAGAAAACGATTATGTCGCTTGGGCTTGCCAACGAAATTCATTTTGCCTCCAATGGGCAACAAGCGCTGGAACTCCTGGAACTCACACGTAGCGGCGAAATCCAAAAGCCGGATATCATCTTCCTTGATCTTAATATGCCGATCATGAACGGCTATGAATTTTTCGAAGCGTTTCTCGCTATGGATCTTCCGGACAAACATCTTATTACCATTGTAATCCTGACTTCTTCTGCCGATCCAAACGATTTGAAAAAAGCAAAGAGCCTGGGAATCAAATATTATTTTAACAAGCCGTTGTCACAAGAGGAGATCAAGAAAATGATCGTCCAGGAATTCGCCTTGCAGCTTAATTGATATGACTCGCTATCTCGACCTCATTGAAGAGACAAAAGCGCATTTTGCCGAAGGCGCCCGTTGCGTTCGAGCGTATACAAATGACAACACGTACATTATCACCCGCATCCAGAACTCAGATGAATACTGGGTAGCAATGGAAGATGCAGGTTTTACAAAAGAACGCTCAGCCGACCTAACACCGTATTTCGAAAGCGTTTTCGGAATCGAAGCAACGTATTGAATTTCCTATCTGCTGCTTAACTTTAATGGTAATCTTCCTATCTTTTCGGCTATAAAACCTGCTGAACGGCAGGATTTATACCTAAACCCCACGTCTCCATGAAACACATTCTGTGTATTCTACTGCTGATTGCCGCGATCACAGGTTTTTCGCAAACTATAAAAATCGACAGTCTTACAGCCGTTCTTGATACCACAAGTCGTGATGAGGACAAAATTCAACTACTCAACGCACTTAGTCTCCAGGTGCGTCCGATCGATTTCAAGAAAGCGCGCGACTTCGGCTTCGAGGCTGAACGACTTGCGGAAAAGGCCGGTAGGATCAGTGACCTCGGAAGAAGCCGCGTGTTGATCGGGATTGCTTTTTACCTCGAAGGAAATCACGAGGAAGCCATGCGCCATTATTTGTCGGCCATGAAAGCTTACGAGTCCATCAATGACGTACGGGGCAAAATTGAGACATTGAATGAAATGGGGACGCTTGAAAAAAAGAACCACGACTTAAAAAACTCTGAAGAACATTTATTGGAGGCGCTTCGACTCAGTCAATCGCTGCAGGATTCAATGCTGATCGCACATAGCATGAACAACATCGGACACGTATTCGAAATGAAAGGTGATCTAAAAAAAGCGATGGACTACTACAGCGTGTCTGCTATCATAAAAGAAAATTTGGGACGTCTGTACGATGCAAGCTTCAACTACGACAATATGGCAAACGTACTGTCTAAACAAGGCCGGTATGCGGAGGCAACAACTTATTATGAGAAAGAGATAACCATTTTTAGAAACCTGAAGGATAAAGCCAACTATGCGATCGCCATCAATAACCTTGGCGAAATGAACAAATTGAAGGGCGATTACAACAAAGCCGCTTCGTTCTTCCTGCAGGCGCTCGAAGTTAGCAACGAAATTCACTACAAAGATTTAAGCAGTCATATCTACCGAATGCTTTCAGAAACTTATGAAGTGCAGGGTAATTATCAGAAAGCGTACTCGTACATGCTTAGCGGAAATGCCTTGAAAGATTCCATTTTCAATGAGCAACGTAGCAAGCAACTTCTCGACATGCAGACAAAGTATGAAACAGAGAAAAAGGAAAATCAGATCAAAATACTTCGGCAGGAAAATGAGCTGAAAGATTTCGGTCTTCGTCAGAACAGGTTGTTCATACTGGGGTTGATCATGGTCGTCCTGGGTCTGATCATTGTCGGTTACTTGTGGCAAACACGAATGAAGCTTAAGCAAAAGGCTGAGATCGAAACAACCAAAGCGACATTGCGTGAGAGTCAGTTGCAGGCAGTGATTGGTTCTCAGGAAGAAGAACGCAAGAGATTCGCCGCCGATCTTCATGATGGCTTAGGGCAAATTATCTCCGCATTACGTTTGAGCTTATCAAAAGAAAATCCAGACAAAACCACACTGGATCATGCGCTGGGATTACTCAAGCATATGAATGTTGAGATCCGCAACGTCGCGTTTAACCTGATGCCACAGGCATTGATGAAAGACGGGCTCGAAGTCGCGTTGAAAGAGTTTGCAATGCGTCTCAACCGCTCCGGTGGCGTTGCGATTAATGTCAACGGCTACAACATCGTTGACGCCGTTCCGACCGAGCAAAAAATAGCGCTGTACAGAATTTGCCAGGAATGGGTGAACAATGCCATCAAATACAGCAGTTGCACCAACATTTCCATTCAACTCGTTCAACATCCGGAGGAATTGGTATTGACAATCGAGGATGATGGCGAAGGTTTCGATATGAATATACTCACGCTCGGCCAGGGTAATGGGTGGAAGAATATTAACTCCAGGCTTGCGCTGATCAAAGGGTCGATGGAGATAGATTCAACCCCTGGAAGAAAGGGTACCACGATGATCATTACCGTTCCGGTGCTCGCGCTCACTGCGCTTCATCCGTAGCAGTACGGAGACCCAAATACCACTCGATTGGTATAACCGTCGGCTGGAGCGAACTCCTAACTTTCAAAAAAATAAGTGTGGAGTATACTTACAAAAATACTGCTTCGTCGAGGGCCTGCAGCATATCGCTTTCAAATGATCACCTTGTTATACTCTCGGCAGATAAGGAAGAAGTAATACCATACGGGGAAGTCAAATCGGTCAAGCTCGAACGAATACATACTTCTCATTTTAAGATGACACTTCATATTGTGAACCATCCTCCGATAGAAGTTTCAAACAAATATTATCTCGCGACTGGCGAAGTAGAAGATCGCTCGAAGCAATACGCAACATTTGTCCGGGTATTGCATTTCCATCTGAAAAACAAAAGTACTTCCGAATACACATCAGGTTTGAGAAGAAGCCTGTTGTTCATCTGGACATCGCTTGCCGCCTTCGCTGCCTGCTTCTTCACATTTGTTGGTGAATTTTTCGCCTGGACAATCGTCAACCCGTTTTTGCAAGCGGCCGTTCTAACGGTTACGATAGCCGCAATAATCTTTCTCGTAAACAGAAACAAGCTAAGGCAACCCTATTCTCCTTCTGAAATACCCTTTCATTTTTTACCATGACGCTTGAATTGAAATCTATTTCAGGTTATCTTGAAGTAATGAATAACCCCACTAAAAGCATCAAGGTTGTCCTTGTTGATGATCATCGTATTATCCTCGATGGACTAAAATCTCTTCTTGAATCCGACCCGGATTTTTCAATCATCGCATCCCTCGGTAGTGCGGAAGAAGTTTTTGATTTCCTGAATAAAGATCAGCCAGACATTCTACTCACTGACTATAGCCTGCCTGGAATGACAGGGCTCGACCTTTTTAAGAAGCTGAAACCTTTGTATCCGAAAATGAAGGTGGCAGTACTCAGCATGCATGACGAGGCGTCACTCGTTCGTAGTGTGCTCAAAGAAGGTGTGAACGGTTATCTCCTGAAAAACATTCAACAGTTCGAATTAAAAAATGCGCTCAAACAGATTTCGATGGGATATCCTTACGTGAGCCCGGAGATTACTAAGATCATGATGAGCGAGCTCAATCAACCAGAACAAAAAAGTGAACTGCTCACGGAACGCGAAAGGGAAATTCTCAAGCTCATCGCAAAAGAATTTTCGAATAAGCAGATGGCTGAAAAACTTTTCATCAGCGAACGTACGGTTGAAACCCACCGAAAAAACATTTTCAGAAAAACCAATACAAACACGCTGGTCGGGCTGATCAAGTTCGCATTTGAGAATAATCTGGTTTAACCAGTAGGCCTTGCGTTTGTAGTCCGTACCAATACTGATCGTGAAGTATGATCTCTGAATATAAGCCAAAAACCGCTAGTGATCTCCGTACTGACACGTACAGCAATATACCTGTGCATTGGTATTATTGGAATCTAAATGACAACCTACTTTCGTAACACATTAGCTACATCAAACCATATTAACATGAAAAAGATTACCGTAATGATTTGCGCAATGATGATGGCGACATCATATTTCGCACCAGCCCAGAAACTGGCGTTGGAAAAAACATATGAGATTACAGGCAAAGCAAAACGCGGCTACCTGGATGACGTTAAGTATGATCCAAACACCGGTCAGATGATGCTTTCTTTCGTAACCAGATCATCGAACAATTTCACCGGAAGCAAGACGAAAGTAAAATACCAGGACTACTATTTCGATAAAGAATACAACTTTATCAAAATGGAAGAAAATGAAGACGTCTACAGAAACAAACGCTTCAAGCATGATAAAGGTGAAACATATACCGTTGAGGGCGTGTATGTTCAGAACAACTTCACAGGAACCTTCGTACTCCGCAAGAAATTGATCACTTATAAGTGGGATTGGTTCTTTGGTGGCTATAAGAGAAAAGTTAAGCTGCTCGAAAAAGTTAAACCGAAAGACGACAGTGGTAACAAGTATACACTTGTTCGTAAATGGGAAAATAATGAAACTGGTGAAGTGATTGCAATGGTTATGGGCAAAGGCAAAACATCAGTTCCTAATGAATACTATTTGCTCAAGATCGATCCATCATTAACATTCACTGTCCAGGATAAATTCAAATTCGAAACACCACAGGCAATCGCAGCTTCGATGCTGATCACTAACCTGGAAACACTCGAGTATGACGATAGTGGTCTGGACGAAGAAGATTCAGGCAACGAAGCTGATGACTCTGATGAACAAGGTGACCTGTCTACCTCCGAGCCCGGACTTATCTTCGCCAACGGTAGCGCAGGTAAGAAAGCAAAAGCAGACCCACACGGATACACATTCATTCATTTGAGCGCCGACGGAAAAGTACTGGAAAGAGTCGCTATGCAAACTGGCGCAAGCGCATGGAACATCAACAACATGATTCAGGCAGGTGGAAGCATTTATCTAATGGGGCCCGCTAACGAAGGAAAATATCATGACATCGGAATTCCACTTGGTGCGGATCTTGAAAACATGAAATGGAAACTTTTCCAGATGGCGAAGATCACGACCGGAAAAGTTGAATACATGACGGTAACTGACCTGGATGAATTTGAGGCAAAACTGAAAACTCCTCCTTCTCAAAAGAAATCACCTTCATACCGTGGCAAGCGTTTTCACTTTACAACAGCTGAGTTGCATAACGACGGATCTATCATGATTGCCGGCCAGAACTACGTGAGACAGAAGAAAGATAATGTGCAGATGAAGTCATACAGAGATGTTGTAAGCTTTCTCTTTGGAGCTGACGGAAAACTCAAGGCACAGTATGGTGTTCGCAGAGAAGAAAACAATAAGTATGCGAAGATGGTGGCGACAGAACAGATCATCAGCTCTGGAAAGAATGCGATCTACTGGACAATCATGGAAATGGACGGCATCCGTACAGAACGTGAGGGCAAAGAGAAATATATCAAAGCTAAAATCTACCCGAGCATAGCACGCATCGATCCGAATTCAGGCGATATCAGTGATTTCGTTCAGTTCGGAACAGTTGATGGAAAACCAGAATATTACCTCCACAACCAAATGCCGGTGCTTGGAATCGATCAAGACAACGCAATAGTTTTTATGGGTACAAACGGTACAGGAAAAACATTGTGGTTTGCTAAACTCGTAATGGAATGATCTGGTAATTGATGTTGGCCCTAACCGCGTTCAAAAGAGCGCGGTTATTTTTTTTAAATACAAGTTCACCCTACTGCTCACTTATGGCGCCCTTGACGAAACTTCCGCTTTTTCTTGTATTCATTCTCTTTTCCAAAACCTGTGTTGTCGCACAGAGCGATGAACTGATTTCCGGGGTTCAAAAAATACTCGGGCTCTATCAGCAGGGAGCATATAAGGAAGTACTGGGTTTGTCTCAGGAAGTTTTAATGCTTGCCGAAAAAGAATTCGGAACACAAGACCCATTGTATGCAATCGTGCTCGCAACGGGCGCAGCGGCACAGGCCGAAATGGGTGAAATAACAGAAGCAGAAAGTAACTACAATTATTCGTTAAATATCTTAAAGAAAAACCCGGCACCTGAATTCACAGTGTTTATCGGAAACATTTATTCCGGACTTGCACGAATTGAATCTTCAAAAGGTAGATTCGACAAAGCTGAAAAGTTCCTCTTAAAATCCGCAGAAACCTTTGAAAAGAGTGTTGGGAAAGATCTTAACTACAGCAATGCAATCAACGACCTGGGAAATCTGTATAAGGAGATTGGCGACTATGGAAAGTCTGAACGGTACTTGCGCGATGCGGCCGATATTCGAAAGACGAATGTCGGAGAAACGCATGAACTGTATGGCATATCGCTCAATAATCTGGGCTCGTTGTATGAACAACTCGGCGATTACGAACGCGCGGCAGATCACTACGAAGAAGCCATTTCAATCTGGCAAAAGAAATTAGGCAACACACATCCGCTGATCGCCAATGGTGCGAATAATCTTGCCGGTCTTTTTGTGAAATACCAGGGTTACGAAAAGGCAGTGCAATACTACCAGATTGCCCTGGCAATATGCGAAAAGGTATACGGTCAGGATCATGAGCGGTATATTACAACACTCAGCAACATCGCGAATGCTTACAGAAAAATGAAAGATGTGGTCAAGGCAGAAGAAGCAGCAGTCAAATGCCTGAAAATCCGCAAAGAAACATTGGGAGAAAACCACATCGACTATGCACTGTCACTGAACAATGTTGGTCTTATCAAAATGGACCAGGGCAAGTTTACGGAAGCAGAGCCGATGATGCTAAAATCGTTGGATATTATGTCAAAGGTCTTTGGCCCGAATCATAAATCGACATCAGTTTGTGAAAATAACCTTGGCGTTCTTTACGCTAACAGCGGAAATATTGATAAAGCTGCAACCTACCTCAAAAAAAGTCTCACAACATCATTGAACCGTATCGAATACGTATTCCCGGCAATCAATGACAAAGAGAAAACATTTTTCTATAATTCTATCCAGAATGACTTCGAATACTTTAATTATTTCGCGGCAACGAATTATCCAAATAACCAATCTTTCGCTGCCGATATTTACAACTATACGATTGCAACGAAAGCCCTATTGCTCAACACGTCAAACAAAATTAAAAAACGTATTCTTACGAGCGGTGATGCAGGCTTGATCGAGATGTTCCACGAATGGAAGAACAAGAAGAACAGGCTTGCGCAGGTATGGCAGATGAGCACAACCGATAAAGTTCGCGCTAACATCAACGAGGCAGCGCTTGAAGCCGAAGCCAGCGAAATTGAAAAGAAACTATCTGCCCGATCACAGATTTTCAAAACAACGACAGAAAACAAAAAATATACGTGGAAAGACATCCAGCGCAGCCTGAAACCCGATGAAGCCGCGGTTGAAATTGTCAGGTTCGCCAAGATCAATTTTGAATTTACAGATACGATTTACTACGCTGCTGTGATCGTGAAGCCAGGTGCGCCACAGCCCGAACTTGTATTTTTTGAGAATGGAAACTTTCTTGAAACACGCGCATTACGGCTATATAAAAATGCAATTCAAAACCGCATCCTTGACGCGCGCAGCTATCAATACCTATGGGCACCAATTGTAGCTAAGCTTACAGGGGTGAAAAAGGTTTTTGTTTCACCCGACGGCATCTATAACCAGATCAACCTTAACTCCCTCTATAACGAAGCATCAAAGAAATATGTGATTGACGAAATACAAGTTCAGCAGGTATCAAATACAAAAGATGTTCTTGCGCTACCCGCCAGATCCACTGTGCGCAGCGCGATCTTACTTGGCTTCCCGGACTATGCGACACATCCTGATAACCGCATCCAACAGCCGATCATTGACGAACCGTTGGAGGATATCAGCGATAGTGTAAAAAGAACATTCGGAAGCAAGATCTCACCGCTACCCGGAACAAACGCTGAGGTCGATCTCATCTCACAGATTTTTAAATCCCGAAACATTGAAACACAAATCGTGACGGGTGTGAGAGCCAATGAATCGTTCCTGAAAAAAATTGAATCACCTTCAGTACTACATATTGCTACACACGGATTTTTTATGGCTGACGTACAGCAGGCAGAATCCGGTGGAAGAAGTGGCTTCCTGGGATTTGACGCTGTGAAAGTTGACCAGAATCCCTTGCTGCGATCAGGAATACTGTTGGCAGGAGCCGAGAAAACATTTGCAGGTGAGAAGCCGCCATCGGAAGACGGTGTGTTAAGCGCCTATGAAGCGATGACCTTGAACCTGGATGAAACCGAGCTGGTCGTTCTTTCCGCCTGCGAAACTGGCCTCGGGGAAATACGAAATGGCGAAGGCGTATATGGGTTCCAACGTGCGTTGATCATCGCTGGTGCCGAAGCTGTTGTAATGAGTTTATGGAAAGTAAGCGATCAGGTGACGCAGGAATTGATGGCCGCCTTCTATGAGTTCTGGACTACTGACCGTTCGAAAAGGGAAGCGTTTATCATGGCACAAAACAAGATCCGGGAATCGCACCCGGAACCTTACTACTGGGCGCCGTTTATCATGATTGGCGATTAAACTAAAAAAGTAAAACCTTCCGACTCGTGATTCGTATAGGACTGTCAGCCGCGACCGACTGCCGGACTAATTGACGAAGACCGC
>DASPJN010000248.1:0-5904 GCA_035628595.1 Chryseosolibacter sp. | reverse complement strand
CGTCCTGATTGCCCGGGTGCAACAGAACCGGTAGTGTCAAGTGTTTCCATTTAATGAGATGTTTTTAAAGAATTTTCTTGGTGATGGTTGTTATCGCATGTCTTTGAAAAGCAAAAATAAACATTACTCGGTAAATGTCTTGGCGATGCGATAATCGCAATTCTCATGAGTCGACGGTATTGTCAGTCAAAATACGCTCTTGTTTCTTGCCAATACTGAAGATCAGTATCGCTAATCCTGTGAGGATAAAAGGGATGCTTAATATCTGTCCCATGTTTAAAACCATTCCATCCTCGAATTGTGCCTGGTTTATCTTAAAGAACTCGTCAATGAATCTGAAGCTAAACATGATGATCAGGGCCCAGCTAAAAAGAAAACCATTATTCATTCTGTCTCGTTGTCTATGCCAAACATAGAAGAGCACGATGAAGGAAATAAAGTAGTGGATCGCTTCATAGAGCTGGGCAGGATGTCTCGGCAAATTGTCTTTACTAACAAAAACAAATCCCCATGGTAGACTGGTGGGGGTGCCAATCATTTCTGAGTTCATAAGATTTCCCATTCTTATCATGCAAAAGGTCAGGGCTGCCGCGATGCAAATTCTGTCAAGGGCCCACAGGTAACTTACGTTAGTCTTTCGGGCAAACAAATATATGGCTATGAGAATCCCAATCACTCCACCGTGACTTGCAAGTCCGCCTTCCCAAACCATGATTATTTCGTGAGGGTTTTGAAAATAATGCATCGGGTCGTAGAATAACACGTGCCCCAACCGCGCGCCCACAATTGTTGCGATCACCATGTAAATTGTCAGCGTGTCGATTTCAGAGGCCGGACGCCCGTCTTTCTTATAAATGAAATACATGATCTGTTGACTGATCAGGAATGCCAGTGCGAAAAGTAGTCCATACCACCGGATGGGATGATTAATAAATGGGATGATAAAAAAGTCGGGGTCTACATCCCATATTATGTAGGTCAATGCAATTAGTAACGTCATCTGGTGTGGCTTTTTTTATAAGGCAGTTTTGCAAAGGTAACAAATGCCGGGTTACCTCAGTTGGAGTAGTCTTTTCCTGTAAACAAAATCCATTTCCCTTGATCTTTTATAAACAGATAGTCAACGTAGATTCCATTGTCAACGCCCTTAGTTCTAATTTTGCACTGTCAGTATAGATCTTCATTTCTTGAGTGTATGCGTCAATCTGTCGGCTTGCGTAACCGTCCTCATAATAGAATGTCGAATGAGTCCAGTTCTCCTTTTCTGTTTCATGGGTCGTTTCACCATCGTCAGTCAACCATATTACCCGAAAGGGAAATTTCGTTCGCTCGATCTGGAACGAGGAGTCAGTCGTGAATCTTTTAAAGAATTCATTGAAGTCCTCTTGTTCGTTATTCTTCGGGATCGTCAACGACTCTGTCTCCTGGTCGGTAGTTAGTGAGTCGGTCGACTTTGTCCCACATGAAAGCAGGAAAAGGATTGTCAATATGGAAATATTTTTAGTCATGACCGTATTTAGTAATAACCTGTTAGGTTCGGGATGACGCATGACGTAAATAGGAGCCTTTAAAATGCAGCGAAGAGGAATCTGGCGTCTCACAGTATCAAACTAAATTAACAAAGTACTTTTATGAAACCCCGCAATTCATAACATATTGGTGGGCGCAGTTTTTCAACCGTAGACTTTCTTACTGTCCTAAACTTCCTTCTCAGTCTATTGTCAAAAAACTAATCAACTGCCTCCCATAGTTGGACTTTGTTTCCTTCTGCGTCAAGAATGTGAATAAACTTGCCATAGTCATACGTTTCTATTTTGCCCACAATGGTTACGCCTTCTTTTTTTAGTTCTTCTACAAGTGATCCCAGGTTTTCCACTCGGTAATTTATCATAAAGTCCTTATCAAAATATTTTGAGTCTTCGGGAAAAGGTGTCCATTGCGTTTGTGCTTTTGTCGTGCTGTCTGGTTTTTCATACCATTCAAATGTCGCACCGTAAGGATTTGTGTCCAGTCCAAGATGCTTTTGATACCATTCCGTCATTTGTTTTGGGGCTTTGCATTTGAAGAAAACGCCCCCGATTCCTGTTACTCTTTTCATACTATCGTTGTTGTTATTTGTTGTGGTGATTGTCTTAAATGCGAAACCTAAACAAAAAGTTGTCGCAAGTGTCAAACTTATTAAAAAGTAGTTTTTCATCATATTTTTTTTAATACGTTGTCAATTCTGTTTTCGGCTAGTTCCCTACACTACTTACCGCTAACGTGAGTACACGAGCATCCCTGCCATTGATTATGCACAGTGTTGTGAAGCCGTGGCCGCTACATCCTACTTTTTGATTGAAGTCAGTGTCCCATGCACTTTATAGGTACTCAGAATATATGACCTCTATGTTTAAGTATTTATAGTAATCGGCTGGCATAAAGATAATAATCCATCAGTCACCTTTTGTTTGCGCCCGGAGGAGAGGTGTAATCTCCTCTGCTCAATTTAGCCCTCTACCTGTCAACCTTCGGGATCGGTCATTCTTACCATTAGTCGGAATGCTGTGCAGGGTTATGGATTCCATGCGCAGATCGGTAACAGGTTACTTCAAGGTGAAGGCTTCCCCTGTTCCGGTGGCTGAGAGTACCACGTTAGGTGAGGGCTTCCCCCGTTCGGATTGATCAAAGTGCTATATAAGCCGAGGACTTCCCCAGTTCGGTCTGGCGAAAGTGCCGTATAAGGTGAGGACTTCCCCAATTCAAATTAGCGAAAGTGCCGTATCAGGTGAGCGCTTCCGCAGTTCAGACTAGCAAAAGTGCTATGTAAGGCGAGGGCTTCCCTCGTTCGGATTGACGAAAGTGCTATATAAGGTGAGCACCTTCCCGGTTCAAACTAACGAAAGTGCTACACCAGGCGGGGACTTCCCCAATTCGGATTAGCGAACGTGCTATTGAAGGCGAGGTCTTTCCAGGTTCCTATTGGGGAAAGTGGCATCTAAGGCGAGAGTCTTCCTTCTTCGGATTAGCGAAGCGCTTGCTGGTATTGTCAGGGATCCGATCAGTTTTCCCGTTCCGCGCTTTCCCTGCGCAGCCCTCACTCAGAATGACGGGTTTACGTGACGCGCGTGCTACGAGAAGTGTCTTTCATCTTCGGTAATCGAAAATCGTTAATCGACAATCTTAGATCTGGATTTTATTCTTGCCACGAAGACACCAAGCCACAAAGAAAGACAAACGTGCTACGAGCCGTGTCTTTGATCATTCTAAAATCTAAAATCATAAAATCTTAAATCTTTTCATCTCAACACAATCTTCGTTGCATGAAACCCCTTTCCATTCTTCTCTACCTGCAGAAACATCTCATCATCCGGATTGTTTTCCATGAACTCGCGATCCTGGTCAGTCCAGGTGTAAGAGGCCCCATTCAGCTCTTTGATCTCAAGCGTGTCGCCAGGAGAGATGTCTATGATCTTAGTGCGGTCAAGCGGGAACATCAAGGAGTCGCATGCAATATCGTATTTCATAAAAAAACCGGTTTTACCCGGTTTAAGAAAATTATTGTACCCTTGCATTAACCTTATTGCAGCTCGAACGCACCTATGTCGTAGGTCAGCCGGCTTAACCGTGGCTTTTGTGCATGGTCTTGCTGGATGCCAAACGTAGCAATGTTAAATCCTTTGTTGAATGCTGGGGAAGTGCTGGTCAGCTGGTAGTTGCCGGTTGACACGCCCGCAAATTTCACGGCGTTAATATCGCGGGTGAAGTAATTGTTCGCGGATTGAATCTTCACACGCTTATCAAGCAGGTATACATAAGCATCGTTGCCCGTTCTCGGATACGTGTACTTACTGTAGCTTCCCGGGTTCACGACGATGTTGTTGTAAACATTATTCATGTTCACCATTTCCGAATACAGCTTGATACCATTAGCGCCGGGATTGATGATCGTATTATTGATGATCCGGAAGCCAATACCTGTAGAGCGATCTTCACAGAAGATACCATCGACGCCCGCATTGACGATCACGTTATTGTATATGAAATTGTCCGGGTTGCCGATGATGACGAGTGCACTTCCTTTTCCGCCTTTGATGTAGTTGTTATAGAATTTGCCGGGGGCACCTTCGCCGAACTGAACGCCATTGTTCTGGTACAGCTTGTTCTTCGTGCCATAATTCTCGATCCTGTTGCCATATACTTCGGCGCCTGTTGGTGTTGAACCCACCTGGATCGCTTCCCAACCTGCATTCTTAACAATATTGTTATAGATCTTCACGTTCTCCATCGCGTGCGGATAACGTGTTCCGCAGGAGAGCTTCATCCCGGTATTCCAGAAAGTATGTCCCACATAGAAACCTTCTCCGGCAGTATCGTGCACATAGTTATCGTGCAGGAACACATTGCGCATGGTGAAGTTGCCACGGATTGTAGCGTTGTCGCATGATGGATCAGTCTTGGCCATGATGCCGGAAAAACCGGAATAGCCAACTTCAATGTGATCTACTTCAACATCGGTTGTCAGGTACTCCAGTGTAATAGAGTGATGGCCACCGATGATTTTGATACCGTATGTCGTTCCTGTTCCGCCGGTGATGCGGATGTTGGAGCTAAGCTGTGTTTTGATGGCAAAGTATGTTCCTGTCGCTTTGATCGTCGCGATGCCGCCACAGTTTTTGATCGTTACAGGTGAGGTTGCTGTGCCACGAATGTTTTTGAAGATGATATTCTTATAAGTAGCGCCACCCTTCAAACAAATTACTGCGCCTGGTTTGATGCCAAGCTTCGACCCATCCACGGTCACCGTGTTGGTGCTAACGGGCACAGTGTAAGTACATCCACAGTCGCTGGTTGATGTTGCTGAAATGGCGATATCTTCCACCGGCTCATCCGGAACAATTTCCTCTTCAGAGCATTGTGTAAATAATAGTGTGGTGATAATTAGAAACAAAAACGATTTCAGGATAGAGGAGGGTCGTGATGTCATCTGCATTGCTGAACGTTGATTAGGTTAATTGTTAATGCTGGTTATATGAAGTTCATACCAGGGTGACCGAGCTGTCTTAGCGACAGTTACCTTCAGGTTTTCCTTATGCTCTTCTCATTTCCGGGAACACAACGAATGAGGTGGTGCGTTTCGTTCGTCACATTTTCGTGTTGGCGTTAAAGAGCGGATCTACACGATAAGCGTACGGATCAACGCCTAAAGCATGAAACCCAATCGAAGCAAGAGATTTATGAATTGTGATTTATGATTTGTGATTTGAAAAGTTCTGACGAAGAAGCGACAGCAATGGCAACACTGACGTGTCCAATGGTTGTCTAAGTAGTGGAGCAGTTGCAGACATCGGTCGGCTTCCAAGCTGCAGGAGAAGGATGCGTGGGTACCGAACAGCTTTAGTCCCTTGCAATGCAGCCCATGCTGCAACGTTCCGCAACGCCATGGTTAACTCGGTTTACTTGATGCTAAACACTTGTTCCACTGGTTTCGGGTGCGGCTGGCGTCCACCAAAAGCGTGGACCTGACGGGCATGTGCGCGGCGCGGTTAGCAGCGAAGGAAGGTCTTTTTGGTGGTGCACTTTTCTTTTGGTTCCTTTTCTTTTGGGCAAGCAAAAGAAAAGGAACAAGCCATGTGATGTGTGCCAAGCCATCTCAAATCATACTTTCGGTTCAAGCCGCAAACCCATGTGGTTAGTGTTGACAACAAGAAAAATCATTCTTGTGGATTGCATTTCATAGCCGCGGGGTCCTTCGTTCGCTGCTGGCCCTCGCGCTGCCGCACGCAGGAACCAGTGCTTCTTTTTGTTTTGATTTTCATAAAGGTTTTGCCACCAAGATGCGGAGGCACAAAAGATGCAGCCTTGGACGATAAGTTGGGTGAACGCAGATGTTTCGCTGCGCTCAACATGACGGACTTCGGGGCG
>DASPJN010000247.1:0-21413 GCA_035628595.1 Chryseosolibacter sp. | reverse complement strand
TCAAAGTCTTCATTATAAAAACCGGCGAGTGATTGGTTGGCAACAGTAAAAGTAAACGGAGCCGCAGGTGAATATTCGCGATTGAAATGAACGAGCCGTTCAGTACTGTTGGTAAGGATGGAGCTGTTGATTAGAAAAATCGCCAGAAAGACGGCAAGTGGTACGAGCAGATATTTCAGATACCGGGTGTTTTCACCTAAATCAATCGCTGTCGAAAACTCCATTGGTTCAAACTCACGCGATTTCTGTTGCACACTTGCATAGCCCAGTGCAGACCTATCGGAGGTTGTGGTAAGCTGAATTAAATTAACCAACCTGTCTTTCACATTCGGAAGCGACCGGCCGATGAGCCGCGCAGTATCTTCTTCACTCAGTCCTTTGTTAATGATCCACCATTTGAGGGGATCCATAAGAAAACGAAAAACACAATAACCAGCAACCGCAAAGAATGTTACTAACACCAGGAGACGCATCCACTGACTCATCCATAAGCTGTGTTCCAGCAATGAAGCGACAATGAAATAACCGCCGAGAATTGAAAGTGTAAGAATGAATCCTCGCAGGAAGAGATTGAGATAATACTTCCGTTGGAAGGATTTTATTTTTTGCCTTATGCTGCCAGCGCTATCGTTCATAGTAAGGACGTTTAAGGAAACAACGAGTTATGATCGCGAAAGTTGAGAATCACATCAAGATAAATTGTATTCCCGGTTGATAAAAGAGCTGTGATCACAACCGGACTATTCGGTCGGTGCCGAACCGTCGCTATAGATCCAGTTGTATTCAGCTTCGAAATATTCCATTACGTGAATCTTAAGCAATTTTTCCTGTTCGAGTAAGTCAAAATGGGGGAGCTTTTTAACAACTTTCCAATGTGGCCAGCCGTCTTTGTCGAGGCCCTCAAGTTCGTAATAACCGGAAAGACTCAGCACTTTACAGATGCCGATGTGCATGAGATCCTGCTTTTCTTCTTTTGAAAAAAATGCGGAGCCTCTACCCAGCTCCTGCACACCAATCAGAAATAATACCCCGTTAAGATCTTTTGGTTTTTTGCCAATAAGTCCTTGCAGCTCATTGAGCAACGCATTCCATTTGCGGTCAAGATCGAGGTCGCGTTTAAACATTTCGCAGTTCCTCCCAGTACTCAAACGCCCTGCGCAAATGCGGGATGACGATGGTGCCTCCTACCAAAGTCGCAACACCCATTGCTTCGTGAACTTCTTCTGTGGAGAAGCCGACTTCCTTACATTTTCCAAGGTGATAGCGCACACAATCGTCGCATCTCAGGACGAGCGAGCACGTAAGACCAATCAGCTCCTTGGACTTTACATCCAGATGTCCGGCGGCGTATGCATTCGTGTCGAGGTTAAAGATTCTTTTGATGATCAGGCTCTCTGAGTCCATGATCTTCTCGTTCATTTTGCTTCTGTAATTATTGAAATCTTCTACTAATCCCATAACTTACTTGCTAAACCAGATAGGTCTATTTTTAGTTTGCAGCAAATATATTATTGATTTGGTGAATTCTACGGCGGCTGATATCCTCAACGACTTTGTTTCATTATTCTTTCCAAGAACATGTGCTGGATGCGATGAGGCACTTGTGAAGGGCGAAACCATGATCTGTACAAAATGTATCATCGAAATGCCCCGGGCGAACTATCACCTTGAAAGAAACAATCCATTCTATCAGAAGCTTCGTGGCCGCGTTCCCTTGCAATTTGTGATGTCGTTTCTGAAGTTTTCGAAATCGGGTCGTGTGCAAAAGATTCTTCACGAGCTGAAGTATCGGAACAAACCGGCGCTTGGTCATAAACTTGGATCCGTCTTCGGATCGGAGCTCGCACGTACCGGGTATAAAGACATGTTTGATATTATTGTTCCTGTTCCCTTGCATCGGATAAAGAAGGCGAACCGCGGCTACAATCAAAGTGAAGAATTTGGAAACGGACTGGCAGAGATGCTCGAAATCCCTTGCAACGACGACATCGTACAAAGGATGTCGCAAACATCGACGCAAACAAGAAAGAGTCGGCTTGGCAGGTGGGAAAATGTCAAAGATGTATTTGCATTATCAAACGTTGCCGCCGTGAGTGGGAAACGTGTGCTTCTGGTAGACGATGTTGTGACGACTGGCGCGACACTTGAAGCGGTGTGCTCCGTATTGCACAGTCATGGTTCGGCCGAACTCAGTGTGGCGTGTATCGCGGCTGCACAATAAAAAAGCCTGACGTCTGCCAGGCTTGAAATGCATTCTTGCAAGCTTATTTACACAACGAGACTTCTTTCCATCATAAACTCCGCAATTTGTACGGCGTTCGTCGCGGCGCCCTTGCGCAGATTGTCGGAAACCACCCACATGTTAAGAGTTTTCGGCTGCGATTCATCACGCCTGATCCTGCCAACAAAAACTTCGTCGCGTCCCTTTGAGTTAATTGGCATTGGATAAACATTATTCTTCGGATCGTCCTGAACGATGACCCCTGGCGTGCTGGCAAGAATTGTTCTTACCTCACTAATATTGAAATCTTCATAGAACTCGACATTGACAGCTTCGGAATGGCCGCCGACCGACGGGATCCTTACCGTGGTTGAGGTAACGCCGATTTTGTTATCACCGAGGATCTTTCTCGTTTCATTCACCATTTTCATCTCCTCCTTCGTGTAA
Organism: Chryseosolibacter sp.; assembly: GCA_035628595.1. Classification (GTDB taxonomy): domain Bacteria; phylum Bacteroidota; class Bacteroidia; order Cytophagales; family Cyclobacteriaceae; genus Chryseosolibacter. The sequence continues at coordinate 18,745 of DASPJN010000247.1, read as the reverse complement.
CCATTGTCGAGGAAACTGTCGATGTGCGGCAGCGCATTCATGTCGATCGGGTGTGGATAAACTTTCGGCCCGCTTACCCCCTGTCGTTCATTCATCATTTGCTGAACCGCGTCCTTGCCGGTACCGGTTACCGATTGGTAAGTTGAAACAACAATGCGCTTCAGCTTGTACTTGACATGAAGTGGAGCCAGCGCCATTACCATTTGAATTGTTGAACAGTTTGGATTGGCAATAATGCGGTCATCGATAGTCAACGTGTGACCATTGATTTCCGGAACAATCAACTTTTTATGCGGATCCATTCTCCATGCGGAGGAATTGTCTATTACAATCGCTCCCCGGTCAGCAAATTTCGGCGCCCATTCCAGCGAGATGGTTCCGCCTGCGGAAAAAATTGCCACGTCCGGAGCGAGTTGGCATACCTCTTCGATTCCTTTAATCAAATATTCCTTGCCCTTAAAAGTGAGTGATTGACCAACAGATTTGGGAGAAGCGACCAGATATAACTGATCAAACGGGAAGCTTCTTTCTTCAAGAACCCTTAAAATTTCCTGGCCAACCAACCCGGTGGCCCCAACAATAGCAAGTTTCATTTATTTTATTAATTTGACGTCACAAAAATAGTCAAAGGCCTCTCTCTATGTACACACCTCAAGGGATATCCGCGTATTCTTTACAAAATTTTTTACGGAAAACGTTTACAGCAATTTTGATTGTTAACATTTTGTTCAGCCAACAAGTGTTCGCTCAGGTTGCCGACGATTTCGGCGATGCTGAGATTCATAACAATCCAACCTGGCGAGGCAACGATGCAAAGTTTTCTGTTTATGGTAACGAGCTTCGCCTTTCAGCGCCGGCCGTTAATGACATAGCATATCTATCAACCGCGAGTTCTTCGATTAATAACGCAACATGGCAGTTTCTTGTTCGAATGGATTTCAACCCATCATCGACTAACTTTTCCAGAGCGTATCTGGTATCAAGCGCGGATGATCTCACCGGAGCAACCGATGGCTATTTCGTGATGATCGGTGGCACAGCGGATGAGGTGAGCCTTTATCGTCAGGATGGTGTTACACGAACGCGGATCATCGATGGAGCGGACGGCACGCTGAATCTCAGCACCGTAACGGTAAAAGTAAGAGTGACGCGCGACGACGCTGGCAACTGGACACTCTTTTCGGATGTTGGCAACACCGGAACTTTCACGCAGGAGGGAATTGCAGCAGACACGACGCATCTGGTATCATCCTACTTTGGCGTTTACTGTGAATACACGTCGACCCGTTCGGACAAATTTTACTTTGATGATATCAGTGTTGTAGGAGATCCTTTCGTCGACAATGTCGCGCCATCGGTTAACGCCGTTGAGGTGGTTTCATCAAACGAGCTCAAACTTACCTTTTCGGAACAAATTGATTCTGCCTCTGCAGTGATGCCGGAAAATTATTTGATCGCAGATCACGGCACGGCAAACCAGGTTCTCCTTTCAAACACAGGCAATGAGATCACGCTTCAATTTCCGTTTTCGTTTCCCAATGGAATCGAATCAAATCTTGTTGTGGAAAACGTCAATGACCTCTATGGAAATACGATAAACTCTATCAATCAATCATTCATGTTTTTTCAGGCTGCGCGCGTTGTGAAACGAGATGTGATCGTTACGGAGTTCTTTGCAGACTATTCGCCTGTGATCGGCTTACCGGAAGGAGAATTTTTCGAAATCTACAATCGGAGTGAAAATCCGATTCAGCTTGAAAACTGGCGCGTGACTGACGGCAGCAGCGTAGGATTTTTCCCAGACAAGATCCTCTTACCCGGCGACTACCTGATTGTCACGGCGTCTTCGACCGAGAGCAGCTTCGCGTCCTTTGGTCCGGTTGTTGGCCTCTCAAATTTCCCAACACTCAATAATTCCGCTGACCTTATTTTATTGAAAGATCCAAACGATCTCGTTATAGATTCGGTGAACTATAGCTCAGCATGGTATGGTGATCCGGATAAATCACAGGGCGGCTGGACGGTAGAAAGAATTAACAAGGAGGACGAGTGCAGGGAATCGGAGAACTGGCGTGCTAGTATCGCTACGATGGGAGGAACACCCGGCGCGGAAAATTCTGTCCATAACAATGAAGCAGATACTGTTCCACCTGCGATTGTCAGCGTTGCTCATGTCCAGGCAAATGAATTTGCAATTGAATTCACCGAAAAGCTCGATGAAATACTGCCGGAGATAACAGATATTTTTATTTCACCAGCGCTTACGATTGACTCGATCTTTTATTCTAATAGTACTTTCAGGGAGATTGTAATTCTTTTTCAAGAAAACATTCCGATTGGAAAGTCACACCTGATAACTTTTGAAGCCCTTCGCGACTGCCCCGGAAACGAAATTGATCAACCAATTTCGGCATGGCTGTACTATGATGATACTCCGCCGGCGATTACTGAAATTCAAACGTTATCAGATACAAGTGTCTTAGTCCGGTTTTCTGAGTCGATTGACACAACTGAAACTTTAGCCGGAATATTAATTGAGGGTCACGCACTAGAGCACTTCGATTTTGCCGACAGCGCCGTCACACTTTTTTCAGGTACGCCGTTCCAGAATGGCCAAACTCAATCGCTTCACATTGAAGGCATTCATGATATTAACGATAATGCAATGGAGCAAGACACAAGCTTTTTGTATTTCAAACCTTCACCAGTTAGTAATAGAGACATTATCATCACAGAGATCTTTGCAGACCCTTCGCCTGTCGTTGGCCTGCCGGAAGTTGAGTTTGTTGAGATTTACAATCGCAGTCATAATCCAATTAATGTTGATCAGTGGATCTTTACAGATCTGAGTTCACTTACGACTCTACCATCTGATATATTACTGCCAGGCGATTACGCCGTCATTTGTTCAAAAACTTCAGCAACTGCATTCGCAGAAACATCGAAAGTTATTGGTGTCGGCAATTTTCCGACATTAAACAACAATGGCGAGGTGCTGGTATTGAGAGACAGCTCAGGAAAAATGATTGACTCGGTTTTTTATAGTTCTTTATGGTATAAGGATATAGACAAAAAGGAGGGTGGATGGACTCTGGAGGTTATTGATCCGGATGATGTTTGTCTTGGCGCTGATAATTGGATTGCGAGCACCGACTCTACAGGAGGAACCCCCGGCCAGGTCAATTCGGTTTACCGGGTTATACATGACGTGGAAGGTCCACAGATTTCCAATCTACGCGCAGACTCTTCAATGATAGTGGTTATGTTCAATGAAAAGCTCGGTAAAGTCTTGCCTTCACCTGATCAAATTATCGTGTCTCCTTCGCTGATCATCGATTCAGCATATTTTCACAATAATCACAGGGAACTCAACTTGTTGTTACCGGTTGCGCCGCAAAAAGACAGAACGTATCATTTCCAGTTTCTTAATTTTCAAGATTGCCCCGGAAACGTCTCCGATACTTTGCACGCCTATCTTAATTACGACACCATCCCACCCACGATCAGATCCATCACGATTTCTTCGGATCACGCGCTACAGATTTTATTCTCAGAGCGGATAGACCAACAGCAAACGATAAACAGTTCAACATTCGTTCTTGCCGACAGCCTGGAGCCGGTATCAATTACGCCCGCCGACAGCAGCGTGATGCTTCAGTTCAGCAGCTCATTTGCGAACGGATATCACCATACGCTGTCAATCTCTCAAGTTCCTGATATCAACGGAAATGAATTCAGTGCGGATACTTCGTTCACGTATTTCGTTCCATCGAATGTTGCCCTGCATGACGTTATCATAACAGAAATTTTCCCGGACCCGTCCCCTCTTGTCGGCCTTCCCCCAACGGAATTCATTGAACTCTTGAATAGAAGCGAAAATCCGGTTGACCTCGGAATGCTGAAGTTCACAGATAAAAGTTCAACAGCCAGCTTCCCGCAATGGATACTCTTGCCCGGAGAATATATTACAGTATGCTCAAAAGAGTCCGCGCTCAACTTTCAAGAAAACCGGGTGGTGGGCGTAGTGAATTTTCCGACGCTTGGAAATAACCAGGATACCATTGTGCTCCACAATTCAGACGGCGTTGTGCTTGATTCTTTGGTTTACACAAACGAATGGTACCGTGACATTGACAAACAGGCGGGTGGATGGTCACTTGAAAGAATTGATGTTAATAACTTTTGCGAGATCGCCCAAAACTGGATGGCCTCCATGAACGTGACCGGTGGCACGCCTGGACACGTCAATTCTGTTGATAGTGTGTTGAACGATGTCGAAGGCCCACGGATAAAAACATTAAGGACAGAAACAACGGATGAAGTTTTGATTGAATTTGATGAGCCGCTCACGTATGTTCCGCTTCTCTCACAAATTATGATCGAGCCTGCGCTTGGCATAGACTCGATATTTTTTGGTGATTGGGATAAATCCGTTGTCAGTATCCTTCTGTCCGAAAATATTCGTGATGGTAAAACTTACGTGATTCGCGTAACGGATGCCCAAGACTGCGAGGGTAACATTATTTCTGAAGAACATGGCTTGGGTTATCTTAACTACGATACCATCCCTCCGTCGGTCATCAGCACGCATGCCCCGACAGATTCGACCGTTACGCTTGTTTATTCTTCGGGCACGGATGCACAATCCGCATCCAATATTGATAACTATTCGATTTCTGAAATCAATGCGCTTCCAATATCAGTAACGTTTGTTAATGATACGGCCACACTGACATTCGAAAATCAATTTACAAACGGAAAGAACTACAGCCTTTTGATTGTCGGAATAACGGATATCAACGGGAACAGGGCTGACATTGGGACTGACTTTCGTCATTTCAATCCAATGCCTGTTGCATACAGAGACGTAATCATCAATGAATTTTTTCCTGATCCGGCGCCTCCCATTGGGTTGCCTGAATATGAGTTTGTCGAACTTTATAACAGGAGCCCAAATCCAATCGACCTGACGGATTGGATAATTAGTGACAAGTCCACCGAAGGCAAACTCACAGCGCACATCCTCCTACCGGATGAGTATGTTATTTTATGCCCATCCTCTGCCATCGACCTTTTTCCGCCTTCAGCAAGAGTGATCGGTGTTTCCGCTTTCCCTTCTTTAAATAATTCCAGTGACACGCTCATATTGAAAGATAACAACCATGAAATTATTGACAGCCTGATCTATGCAAGTGATTGGTACGCCGATGAAGACAAACGAGCTGGTGGATGGACATTGGAGCGCATCAATCCTGATGATATTTGCAGGCAAGACGAAAACTGGCATGCGAGCGTTGACTCCAATGGAGGCACGCCTGGAGAAATTAATTCCGTCTATAACGCCAGCCCGGATGTTGATGGCCCAATACTGGCGGGTCTCTCGATGCCAGACAGCTCCACTGTAGTTTTATCATTTGACGAAAGTTTGGACTTAAACTCTCCGGTAACATTTATCATCACTCCTGAGATAGACATCGCATCCAAAACGATTCAACAAAAATCTGTCACAATATTTTTAGAACGCCGTGTGGAAGAAGGAAGGATGTACAAAGTTGAGGTTCAAAACCTGTTTGATTGTCCCGGAAATAAAATTGACTCGACGACCGCGCATGTGTACATCAACTACGACACAGTTGCACCCAGCCTTTCGGCCTTACATATCGTTTCGGAAAAAAGCGTGAGGTTGAATTTTACGGAAAGACTTGATGAGATCGAGACAGTGAAGACGGTGAATTATCAAATCGATGACTATGAGGTGGTGAATGTGTCGCTGCTTTCAAAATCGAGTGTTCAGGTTGAGTTCAGCAAACCGTTCGCAAACGGAGTTGTCACTAATCTTCATATTCAAAATATGCTAGATATCAATGGTAACTCCCGCAACGCGTCTGTTGATTTTATTTATTTTCAATCCGCGCCAATCCTATACAAAGACATCGTCGTGTCGGAATTGATGGCAGATCCCGCGCCAGTCGTTGGACTGCCGGAGGCTGAATACGTCGAGTTGTTTAATCGTAGCTCAAATCCAGTCCAGCTTGCCAACTGGGTAATCAGCGATGGCTCCATCAGCGGAAGCCTGCCGTCCTACATTTTGTTGCCACAGGAATATGTACTCCTTTGTAATCTCGCAAGTCTGGAATTGTTTTTGGAATACGAAAATGTTTTAGGTGTTTCGGATTTTCCGTCCCTGAACAACGCCTCAGATTTTGTAAAAATGATCGACCCAACCGGGGCAGTGATTGATTCAATTTCGTACACAGACGAATGGTACGGACATGCAGATTACGCAGACGGCGGCTATTCGCTTGAGATCATCGACCCTGATAATGTCTGCGCTGGACCGAAAAACTGGGCGGCATCCGAAGACGATAATGGTGGAACACCAGGCAAATTGAATTCGATCGATGCCGAGATGCTGGATGTTCACGGCCCTGAGATTACGGACGCCTATGCTTTCGACGCTTTTAAGGTTATCGTTAATACGAATGAAAAACTGGACAATAATGTTCCGCCCATCGCGAGCTTCGATCTTTCTCCGACGAAGGAAATTGTTTCTGTTGCGTTTTTCGATCAATCTTTATCCGCACTTATTCTGCAGCTAAGCGAGCCACTTGATACCGGTGTGCTTTATTCGGTAACCGTTGACGATACCTATGATTGCGCTGGAAACCTGATAAACGAAAGTGAGAATAGCGCGACATTCGCATTGCCGCAACACGCGAAACGGAATGACATTGTGATCAATGAAATCTTATTCAATCCACGGACGGGCGGCCCTGACTTCGTCGAACTCTACAACCCTGGGTCGAAGTACGTTAATTTCAAGGATTGGTCTTTTGTTAACGTAACTGACACTGGATTTGTTAATCACCAAAAACTAATAGAATCGGATCTGGTAATTGGCCCTGGTGCTTTTGTCGTTTTTTCTCCAGATCCCGATAATTTAGCAAATGAATATCCACAGGGAGATGCGTCTGTATTTGTGCAGGCAACGCTGCCATCACTGAACGACGACGAAGGTAAAATTGCATTGATAGACATAACAGGCAATCCTATCGATCAACTTCACTATTCAGATAAGATGCATTCTGTTTTTCTGAATGAAACCGAAGGAGTTTCGCTGGAAAGAATATATGCCAATGAATCTTCAAGCAAAGAAGACAACTGGCAGTCGGCAAGCACTGCTTCTGGATTCGCAACACCGGGAATAAAAAACAGCAACGCCCGGGCTGGTTTTGAAAACGATAAATCAACAATCACAGTGTCACCACAAGTGTTCCAGCCGAACGGAAATCAAGAAAGCTTTGCTGAGATCCGATACAAGTTTGAGAAAGGTGGACAGATCGGAAATGTACGCGTGCATGATGCACAAGGACGCCTGATCAAAACGCTCGCCGAAAATGAAATGTTGGCTGTGGAAGGTTTCGTGCGCTGGAACGGCGACGAAGAGAATGGCTCGAAGGCGCGCATCGGCTATTACATGATCTGGTTTGAAGTGTTTGATGCATACGGAAATATGAAGGTCTTCAAAGAACGGGTGGCAATTGCCGGTCAGTTCTAGCTATGGATCATCTTTATAGATGAATGTTTTTGCAGCGCCTCGTTCTTTTATGTAACCGCGATACATGCCATCACTGTTAAATTTCATCGTGATATTACCCTGTTGGTCAAGTCCAACAACGCCGCCATCGCCGCCAAGGGTGGTGAGCTTTTTCATGATCACGCTGTCGGCCGCCTCGTCGATTGACAGGTGCGCATATTCCATCATTGCAGCGATATCATGCGCGACTGACAGTCGGATGAAATACTCGCCCCAACCAGTTGCCGATATTCCGCATGTTGCATTGTTCGCATAGGTGCCGGCTCCGATTATCGGCGCATCACCGACCCTGCCGTAGCGCTTATTCGTCATTCCTCCGGTTGATGTGCCCGCTGCGATGTTTCCAGACTTGTCCAGCGCTACCGCTCCTACGGTTCCAAACTTGCTGCCTTTTACAAATGGATCTTCGGATAGCTGTACAACGGAAAGTCCACCAGAATTTTTTTCCTTTTCCTGCAGTCTTAACAAGTGCTTATAACGTGTCGAGTCAAAAAAATACGACGGGTCTACTATTTCCAGCCCCTGTTCTTCGGCAAATTGTTCAGCGCCTCTGCCGGTGAGCATCACATGTTGAGACTTTGTCATTACGGCATGGGCTGCCGTAATAGGATTTTTAACATTAGTCACGCCTGCAACCGCCCCAGCCATTAATGTGCGTCCATCCATGATTGAAGCATCCAACTCATTCTTTCCTTCATTCGTAAAAACGGCCCCGCGCCCGGCATTGAATAATGGAGAATCTTCCATCACCTTAATTGCCGCAATTACAGCGTCAACACTTGTTCCGCCTTCATCAAGAATTGCATACCCGACGTTAAGCGCCTGTTTCATGGCAGCATGGTAGGCCGCTTCCTTCTCCGGCGACATGTTTTCCTTGCGAATGGTGCCCGCACCCCCGTGGATCACCAGCGTAACGTCACCAGATTGCTGTTTTGCTTGGTTTTCTGACGTTGTTTTCGAGTCACATGCCGCCATAAATGATATCAGGTAAAGAAATAGACAAAAATTTTTCATATGGGCGAAAACACCAATGTTTTTATATGAATTTCAATTCTATTCAAAAGATTAATTTGAACGTGCTGATTTTCGTTTAATATTTTTTGTTTTAATCTGGTTCCTCTAATTTTGCGAATCTTTTAATAAGGAGGAAACGTAAAATGGCGAAAACGAAGAAAGCCCCCGCGAAGGCAGCCAAGAAACCTGCAAAAGCGAAACCAGCAGCAAAAGTGAAAAAAGCTGCGTCTACGAAAACTGCTTCAAAATCGAAGAAAGCTGTAGTTAAAAAAGCGAAGCCCACCTCAAAGCCCACGGCTAAAAAGGCAACTTCAAAAGCTGCGCCGAAAGCTGTTGCCAAAGCTGCGCCAAAAACGAAAGCTAAAGTAGCTCCTAAAAAGCCTGTCGCGAAAAAGGAAAGCGCCAAAAAGACGGCACCTGCGGTAACGAAAAAAGCAGTTACTGATGTTCGTGACAAAGCTAAAACGCCAGCGGCAAACGCTGCAAAAATAGCCGCAACAGCGCAACTGAACTTTTTCCAGATGCCGAACCAGCGGCCAATGGCGCACAAGCCAGCGAAGCCTTCGACAAACTCGGATGAAAAAACGCGTTATTCTGAAGAAGAATTAAAAGAATTTGAGGTTCTGATTAACCGTAAGCTTGAAAAGGCACGTGAAGAGTATAAAATATTAAAAGAAACCCTCAACCGGAACAACGACGAAGGAACTGACGCTACTTCGGGTGGCAATACCAAAGTGTTGGAGGATGGCGCAGAAACGGCTGAGAAGGAAAATTTAAGCCAGCTTGCTGCCCGCCAGCAGAAATACATTACCAATCTTGAAAATGCCCTTGTGCGCATTAAAAATGGTACGTACGGCATCTGCTCAGTAACTGGCAAACTGATCGCGAAAGAGCGCCTGATTGCTGTTCCACATACAACACAGTCAATAGAAGCAAAACTGATGCAGCAGGACTAAGCTGCGCTTGTTAAAATTTAATATTAGAGCTAACATTTTTTTCGCCTGTACGGGGCTTAAAAGTGTTAGCTTTGCTTTTCTTAAGGAATTAAACTTTTGCCTGTGGATTTCTTACAAAATCATATCGAAGCACTGATATTTTGTTCACCGACGCCAATAAAGCTGGCCGATATTAAATCATGTTTATCAGAGATGTTCAACGCGGATGTTCCGGAGGAGGATATCATGGGGGCCATACAGCGACTGGATGATAAATTTCAGGCAGAGGAATTTTCTTTTCAGCTTTACAAAGCGGCGGGCGGATACCAGTTTCTCACAAAGCCAGCTTATCAGGCGAGCATTAGTATTCTGCTTAAGCAACAATCAAAAAAGCGTCTATCCACCTCTGCGATGGAAACACTTTCCATCATCGCATATAAGCAGCCGATCTCTAAAACGGAAATCGAAAATATCCGCGGTGTAAACTGTGATTACGCTGTTCAAAAATTACTCGACAAAGGATTAATTGAAATTACCGGTAAGGCCGACACAATTGGACGTCCGATGTTGTACGGGACAACAATGAAATTCATGGAATATTTTGGTATAAGCGAGTTGAATGAACTGCCTGTACCGAAAGATGTCAATACTGAAATTAATACGATCGGGGAAAACCCTGATTTAAAAGAACCAGATGCCCAGAGCTAACCAAGGAAGACCATCCTCCGGCAGACGTGCAGGAAACGGAGGTCGAAGTTCTTCTCCAAAACCACGAAGAGATTCAAAAAGAGGCAGCGACGAGCGCGCCGAAAACCGACCGCGCGGACGTAACTCCGGCCCGCCAAAATCACGCGACGACAAACGTCCGTCAAGAGGAAAATTTGAAGGTGGCGACGGATCTAAACCGTCATTCGACAAGAGATCGTCTGCCCCTAAAAGTTCATTTGGCAAGCGATCATCGTCTGATTCAAATAAGTCTTCGTCATTTGAAAGAAGAAAACGTTCGACCGAAGATGAGTTTCCGCCGAAGCGCCGTTCTTCCGGTAATACGTTCCCTCCTAAACGCCGGTCATCAGGAGACGAATTTCCAACTAAACGTCGTACATCGGGAGATGCGTTTCCATCAAAGCGTCGATCTTCTGGGGATGAGTTTCCACCGAAGCGCCGTTCTTCCGGAAGCGAATTTCCATCAAAACGTCGTTCGTCATTTTCATCAGGCCCGGCAAAGCGCTCGTCCAGCGATGGAAGTCAAAGGAGAAAGTTTGATCGTAATAATTCACGCGACGAACGAGGCCGCACGCCGCGAACCGACAGACCAAACCGGAAAGAGCAAGGGTTCTTTGGAAAGCAAAATCGTGAGGAAAAAGATTTGGACAGAACCGGTCAGCCTGACAATGCCCCCGTCCAAACAGAAAAAATAAGACTCAATCGTTTCATCGCGAATAGTGGCGTTTGTTCTCGCCGCGAAGCTGATGAATTGATTACCATGGGTCTGATTTCTGTAAATGGAAAAGCTGTGACCGAGCTTGGATTTAAAGTGAATCCAGGCGACGAGGTCAGATATGAAAACAGGGTGCTTCGCGCAGAAAAGCCTGTGTACATTCTGCTCAATAAACCGAAAGGTTATCTGACGACAACCGACGATCCGCAGGAGCGAAAAACCGTTATGCAGCTCGTTGGAAACAATGTAAAAGAAAGAATTTATCCAGTCGGAAGACTTGACCGTAACACCACGGGGTTGCTACTGTTAACCAATGATGGAGACCTCGCCGATAAACTGATGCACCCTTCGTATGGCATCAAGAAAATCTATAAGGTTGAACTTGACCGCCCACTTGCAAAAGCTGATTTTGAAACAATTCGCGATGGCGTAAGATTGGAAGAAGGAAAGGCTGTGGTTGACGACCTCGCGATTGTTTCCGATGACGGAAAAACCGTGGGCATAGAAATTCACATTGGATGGAACAGGGTGGTTCGCCGCATTTTCGAAGCACTGGAATATGAAGTTCTTCGCCTCGACAGATCGGTATATGCCGGACTTGATAAAAAAGACCTTTCACGCGGCCAATGGCGATTCCTCACCAGGGAAGAAATTGTTCGTCTGAAGCATTTCAAGTGATAAGTTCATTTTTCCAATATGACAAAACCTGATTTTGCTAACGTTCCGTCTTTTTACCGGGGTTATGTTGAGAATGTAAAAGACATGGATGTTATCGAAGCGCTGATGCAATCATCGAAAGTTGCGCTTAACGTCTTTCGCAACATCCCGGAGGATATGGGGGAATATCGATACGCGGAAGGAAAATGGTCCATTAAGGAATTGCTAAATCACATGATTGATGCTGAGCGGATATTTGCATACAGAGCGTTGCGCTTTTCCCGAAATGATAAGACAAACCTTCCGGGATTCGAAGAGAACGATTATGCGCCCCAGGCGAATGCCCATGGCCGTTCCGTTGTGCAACTTGCGGATGAAATGGAACGTCTGCGGTTAACTACGATCGATCTATACAGGAGCTTCACAACTCAGATGTTGAAGCGTGAAGGACAGGCAAACAACAATAAGGTCTCTGTGTTAAATCTCGGCTATATCATCGCGGGTCACGAAACGCATCACCGTAAGGTTGTTGTCGAACGATATCTCAAGCAGTGATGACTCGGGCAGCAATCCTGTTGTTAGTTGTTTCATTGTTTTCGTGCAACCCAATTAAACGTCTGGGATTGGCGAAACAATTGCGTTCCGCCCAAGCGACACACCAGAATCACATCGGCTTTGCATTGTACGACCTGGAGTCGGAAAGATTCCTGTACGAATATAACAGCGACAAATACTTTACTCCGGCCTCTAACACAAAAATTCTCACCTTCTATACAAGCCTGCGCATTATCGGTGACTCCATTCCGGGCCTTCAATACATTTTGCGAAATGACTCACTCATCATCTGGGGCACCGGAGATCCTTCATTGCTTTACAACAAGACCTTCACAAATGACAGGGTCGTTGATTTCTTAAAGAGCACGGAGCAAAGTATCTATCTATCAACCGCCAATTTCTATTCGAAAGCTTTTGGTGCGGGCTGGGCCTGGGACGATTACAATGATACTTATTCGTCCGAACGTTCGCCCCTGCCCGTTTATGGAAACTATTTTACGGTTGAGAAACACGGCAGCGTTGTAAGGGTGTGGCCAGATTACTTTGATCAGTACATGAATGTCGGAGACAAACGCGAAAGGGAAGATGTAATCCGCGACCCTCATTCCAATCAGTTCAAATTTTATCCCGGATTAAAACGGCGACAAGACGACACGTGGGAAATTCCAATGAAGCTGGATCAGGAAATAGTCGGAAGATTATTAGCGGATACGTTGCATAAACCTGTCACACCTGTGACAATCCAAGTTCATCCGCTTGTCAGGACGGTATTTTCGGTGCCCGCTGACAGCCTGTATAAAACGATGATGCAGGAAAGCGACAATTTCATTGCGGAACAGTTGTTGTTGATATGTTCCGGAATTGTGCGCGACTCGCTCATGACAGAAATTGTAATAGATTATTCAGTAAGAAATTTTCTTAATGATCTACCCGATAAAGTAAAATGGGTTGACGGGTCGGGCTTGTCGCGATACAACCTCATAACGCCGCGTTCAATTGTTAAGCTTTGGAAAAAAATCTATGACATTAGACCGCGAGAGAAACTTTTTCCGCTGCTTGCCATTGGGGGCGAAACGGGCACATTAAAAAGATGGTATGCTGCTGATCAACCTTATGTTTTTGGCAAAACGGGCACGTTGAGCAACAACCACGCCCTGAGTGGATATCTGGTGACAAAAAGCGGGAAAATACTTATCTTTTCATTTATGAATAACAATTACTTGTCGTCAGTAAATGAAGTTCGTCATTACATGCAAGACATTTTGTATAACATCTATCTGAATTATAAATGAGAATTATTATTGTCCTTGCTATCATTTGTTTTTCTCTGCAGGCAAACGCACAGACTACGGATAGCCTCGACATAAAAATCGGTCAAATGTTGTTGATCGGCTTCGCTTCCACGGAAGTGGATTCTGCAGTTCTCAAAGAAGTCAAGAATGGAAAAGTAGGCTCAATAATTATTTTCGAAAAGAACATTCCGCCTACCAACTCATTCGTTGCGCTCAAAAAAATTATCTGGACGTATCAAAAACATGCTCCCGTTCCGCTGATCATCGCCATTGACCAGGAAGGTGGCCGTGTCAACAGGTTAAAAAGTAAATACGGCTTTCCGAATTCGATAACCGCCTCGGCGATGGCGAAAGCGCCATCACTGGATTCTGTTGCGTTTTACGCAGAAGCTACCGCGTCCACCCTTGCTGGCCTGGGTATCAATATGAACTTTGCACCGGTCGTTGATCTCGCATCGAATCCAACCAATCCGATTATCGCCAAACATGGCCGTGCGTTTTCAGCGAATGAAGATTCGGTGATTCTGATGGCTAAAGAATTTATTAAACAACATCGCAGATATGATGTGTTAACTTCACTGAAACACTTTCCCGGGCACGGAAGCTCGAAAGACGACACGCATCTTGGCATCGCCGATGTAACGAATACATGGGAAGAGCGCGAGCTGAAGCCGTACGAGAAACTTATCGCTTCCGGTTATGCTGATGCTGTGATGACTTCGCACATTGTAAATAAGACGCTTGATCCCGATGGATACCCCGGAACACTATCGGACGATATCATCACCGGAATTCTCCGAAATCGTCTACATTTTAACGGCGTCGTATTTTCAGACGACATGCAAATGCATGCAATAACGAAGCATTACGGGTTTGAAGAATCGATCAGACTCGCCATTAATGCCGGTGTTGATATCATGACGTTTTCAAACAATATTTCTGGCAGCGATGAACGGACAGTAGATAAAGTGCACAGCATTATCCGGAAGCTTGTGAAAGATGGAGCGATTAGCGAAAAACGCATCAACGAAAGTTTCCAAAGAATTATGCGTTTGAAATCGCAGCTCAAAACTGACCACCAGGCTGAACTGAAGGCAGAATTGAAATCCGTTGAAAGCAAAGTGAATCAACTTGAGAAACAAGTAGCAACGCTGAAGGAGAATCTTGAAGCGCAATCAGGGGGAAAAAGAAAATCGAAACGAAAAAATCGAAATAAGTAACATGTCCAAGGACTCGTTCAAGGTCACGCGCCCGCGTGGTAAACAAATTCCGATCATTGTAAGTGTACCCCATTGCGGTACGCAGTTTCCCGACGAATTAATAGATGAATACAAACCTGAATATTCGGCTGCGCCGGATGACACGGACTGGTTTGTTGATAGGCTCTACGACTTTGCACCCTCAATGGGTATAACGATGATCTGCGCGTGCTATAGCCGTTGGGTTGTTGACCTGAATCGTGATCCGGATTCAAGACCTTTGTATACAGACGGGCGAATTATCACAGGACTTTGCCCCACAACCGATTTTCTCGGTAATAAGATCTATAGAGATGAACGGTCGGAGGTTTCAAAGCAGGAGATCGAACGGAGAGTGAACCTCTATTATAATCCGTACCATCACAAACTTCGTCAGTTGATCGACGAGTTGCATGCAACACACGACCAGGTTCTCTTGTGGGATTGTCATTCCATTCGTCAGCATGTGCCGACCATCAGCGCCGAGAAGTTCCCTGATCTCATTCTAGGCTCAGCTGATGAACAATCTGCTTCGCCACAGGTTATTCAAACGGCCCTTGATAACCTGAGTAGCGCTATATATAAGTTAAGTCATAACCATCCCTTCAAAGGAGGTTATATCACACGACATTTCGGTGAGCCCTTGAAAGGGGTTCACGCACTTCAACTGGAAATGTGTAAGGTTCACTACATGGACGATACGGAAACGAAGTATGACCGAGAGCGGGCTGATAAAATGCGCGACCTCCTGACAAGTACTTTCGAGCGGTTGGATGAAATAATTTCCGCGTAAATCAATCATTGTCTATATTTATTTTTTGAGGCCGTTTGTTGAATCTTTGCTTTTCGTTGTTGCATGAATCTTCCGAATGAAACCCATCGCTGCGTCAGGTTCTTTGAGTTTGACGCTGTGTGCATGCGTGATTCGCTGATATCGCCTTGTGTGATCGGCGTTGACGACAATGGAATTATTCGATATCTCTCCAAAGAGATGCCCTTGGAAAAGTTACCGTTGGAAAAAGTGCATGGCGTTTTGCTACCCGGGTTTCAGAACGCGCATTCACATGCTTTTCAATATGCAATGGCAGGCATGGCAGAGATTCACCCGGAAGGCGGAAGCGATGACTTCTGGAGTTGGCGCGAAGCAATGTATCAATGTGCGCTGAGTCTTAATCCCGATCAGATCCAAGCGGTAGCTACAACGTTGTATGTAGAAATGTTGAAAAGGGGCTACACGCACGTGGCGGAATTTCATTATCTCCATCATGATACCAATGGCAAGCCATACGCGAACATTTGCGAGACGAGTGTGGCGTTAATTGCGGCGGCAGCTGAGGCTGGAATCAAAATCACAATTGTGCCGGTGTTTTATCAGAAGGGTGGATTTGGTAAAGAAGCTCAGTCCAGGCAAAAGCGCTTCATATTCCAGTCGCGCGATCAGTATTTTAAATTACTCGAAGAAACGCGCAAAGTTGCGGATAAAATTACGACCGCCCGCGTGGGCTATGGTGTGCATTCGTTGCGTGCGGCGGACGCAGAAGATGTGATCGAAATTGAAAAGAACGGCCCGCGAGACATTCCGTTTCACATTCATGCCGCCGAGCAATTGAAAGAGGTTGAAGATAGTGTTGCGTATCTGAAACAACGACCGTTGGAGTGGCTATTGAGTAATCTTCCATTGAGTGAACGGTTCTCGATTGTTCACTGCACTCATCTAACCGATGATGAAGTTGTGAGACTCGCAAAGTCAAAAGCAAACGTTGTACTTTGTCCGGGAACAGAAGGAAATCTGGGGGATGGAATTTTCAGATTGACGGACTTCTCACAGGAACAGGGAAACTGGTGTATTGGAACCGATAGTCATATAAGCCTGAACCCTATGGAAGATCTTCGTTGGCTCGACTACGCGCAAAGACTTGTAACGCACAGACGCAATACATTTAATGATGGCGGATTCCACATGGTCGGCAAAGCCTTTTCGTGCGGCCAGACGGCGATGGGTTTCCAAACCAATAAGTTTTTTGAGGTTGGGCAACCACTAGACGGTGTTGTTTACGGAACGAAGCACGCTTTGCTGTCTGATCTGAATCCGTCTTATACGCTCTCAAGAATTCTTTACAACTCGGATCCGTCATGGATCACTGGTACTCTCGTCAATGGACAATGGATCATTCGCGATGGTTTTCACAAAGAAGATCAACGTCTTAGAGAACAGTTTGGTGATGCGTTGCGTGCAATCAACATCGGATAGTGAATGGCAACAATCAGACAGATTAATCGCGAAGACAACGAACAGGTAGCGAACATAATACGAACCGTAATGCCTGAGTTTGGGGCAAGTGGTGAGGGGTTTGCAATCCATGATAGAGAAGTTGATGATATGTACGGCACGTACACTCGAAATGGCTCCGCTTACTATGTTTGCGAAGTGAGTGGCAGAATCATCGGAGGAGGAGGCGTTGGGCCGCTTGTTGGAGCAGATGAAGGTATCTGCGAATTAAAGAAGATGTATTTTCTACCCGAAGGTCGGGGACAGGGGCTTGGAGAATTGGTGTTGAAAACCTGTATCAGTTTCGCGCGCGGAGCCGGCTATACGCAATGCTATCTGGAAACATTTAACACAATGACGCGCGCGATGAAGCTTTATGAGAAGAACGGCTTCAAGAAAATTTCCGGCCCGCACGGAAACACCGGTCATTTTTCATGCGATACTTTTTATTTGCTGGATCTCTGAGTTTTCGGCTCCCATTGGCGCGTAAGTTTTGTTCGGCCTTTATGATCGTTTCTCGAATTCGTTTTTGGTGCGTCTTCTCACGGTTGCCGCTGATGATCCAATGAAGAATGGCTTTCCGGACGTTGCGTGGAAATGACTCAAAGTTTCTTTAATGCCATTTTCTTCATTGCTAACGCACGCCGAAAGTCGTGAGGATATTCAAGTTTGCAATCCTGTGGATCCAGGCGAAGCACAGCGCCTCATCAACAGCTTCGGCAACCGTGAGCGAAGAGAGGCTACTTCTTTTTTTTACGATGACTAACGAGATGCCCAACTTCAACTCATGGTTCTTGTTAAGCCAGCTTCGCCATTGTGAGCGTGATCGTGGAAACACGCGTTGAAGCACTTTGCTTTCCGTAATCACGTTGAAGTTAGCGATCTTTCGACAGATGTGTTTATCTTACTTGGGCATTATCGATGAATACACCACGTGTAAAATCTTATCCTGAGCGCCTTGTCTCGTGGATCCCTCTGCCATATTGGTTGTCGCTCTTATTGATCTGGGAATTGTTGTTTGCCGTCGATTACGCTCTTAGTCAGGGCTTGGATTCAGCCACTCGCCATACCGCTGAATTTGGATGTTTGATTTTGTTTTTTGCATTTGTATGTATCGGCATTGTTTATTGTTGCAAAGTTCTTTCTCGTCTATACAACGATCTTCCAATTTTTGTCGATCATGATCCGAATGAACTCTTTGGATGGTATGAACAAAAACTAAAACAGAGCTATGCAGGCGCCTGGCCACTTGTGTTCGGTGCGTGTTTCGCTGGTGCGGAGTTTATGTCGGCAGGACAATCCATTCGACAGTTCACGCCGGATGACTCTACCTTATTTTTCTTTCGCGCATTCTACGAATTGATTGGATTCTTTTTCTTAGGTGTTGGGTTGTGGGCATTGATCAATGTTTTATTACTCCCGATTTCCCTTACAAATTTTAGGATCCGCGTGAGCGTCAACCAAGTGTCAGGAAGAGGATTACAGGCATTGGGATATGCTTACTTTAAGATGTCATTGGCAATCACGATCACATTCGCGCCGTTGATAGCTGCAGCTGTTCTCTCGCCGCTACTCGCGGATCTTTCTGTATTGATCTGGCTCGGGATTGGTACAGCAGCCATCTTTGGATTCTTCCTCTTTCCACAAATTGGCATTCACCGGATCATGACCAGCGAGAAGCAGCATCGCCTGATTTCGTTTTCAAATCACCTCGAAGAGGCACTCGACCGCTCACTTAAAGAGCCAA
>DASPJN010000246.1:0-15065 GCA_035628595.1 Chryseosolibacter sp. | reverse complement strand
ACCAACTTTTGAACGGGCGCCTTGCTTCCTTGTGCCTGTTGTACCATCTTGATTATCTGTGCGAGCACGGTATCACCACCAACCTTTAGCGCTTCGAATCGGAAGCTACCTTTTTGATTCACCGTTCCTGCAAAAACCTTTTCTCCGGCTGATTTTGAAACAGGAACCGGTTCACCCGAAATCATACTCTCGTCCACGTAAGAAGATCCGGCCGATACAAAGCCATCAACCGGAATTCTTTCGCCGGGCCGCACCAGCACAATGTCGCCAACATTAACCGCGGCGATTGAAATCTCCTGCTCACTTTCATCAACGATAACGCGTACCGTTTTGGGTTGCATGCCCATAAGTTTTTTGATCGCGGACGATGTGTTCCATCTGGCTTTCTCCTCCAGCGTTTTGCCTAATGAGATAAATGCAATGATCACAGCCGCCGCCTCGTAGTACACATGCGCATGCAGGCCACGGGCATGCCAAAACTCCGGAAAGAAAGTATTAAAAGTGCTGAACAGAAATGCGATGCCTGTCGAAAGTGCTACAAGTGTGTCCATGTTAGCCTTTCCGTGACGCGCCTGTTTCCACGCGTGTATGAAATAGTTTCGACCGAAGTAAAAAACAACCGGCGCTGACAACACCAACGAGATGTAGTTCGCGTATGGCATGTTCATAAAGAACATCCCGATCACAACCACCGGCAACGCAAGCAGCGATGACCATATCGTTCGGCGTTTAACTTCAATGTAGTGTTCCAGTTGAGCGGCCTCTTGTACTTCTTGAGGATCTTCTACATCAACAACAAGGTCGTAGCCAATGGCACGAACTGCTTTTTGAAGATCAGTGGGTTTGGTGCTCCCTGAATCGTATTCTACCAACGCGGTCTGGTTGCCGAAATTTACAGCCGCATCTTTTACACCCGGCGTGTTTTTTAACATTGACTCAACGCTCACCGCGCATGCTGCGCAAGTCATTTCAAGTACAGGAAATGTATCCTTTACAAGATTTGCTGATGTTCGCTTACTGGCAACCTCTGTAACAGCTGACATAATTGTATTTGTTGTTCATAGATATAACTGCTGAAGACGTAATGAAGTTTTTCACTTAACGTTCTTTGAGTTACATCATTCAATGAAACGGGATGAAAATTCGTTGAGATCAGGAAACTGAATCGAGTGGTTTACGATTTGTGTCAACCGGACGTGATTTTTTCAACTCAGAAGGTGTCAACCCTGTGACCTTCTTGAACTGTGACGACAAGTGGGCGCCGCTGCTGTAACCCAGGCGGTCGGCAATCTGACTCAAACTCAACTCGTCGTAAAATAAGAGCTCCTTTACTTTTTCGATTTTTTGTCGAATGATATATTGCTCGAGCGTAATACCTTCGAGACTGGAAAATAAGTTGCTCAGATAATTGTATTCGTAATGCAAGTCATCTGACAAAACTTTCGACCAATTGAATTTTAAGTCGAGCTTATCGCTGTGGTGAACCATTTGGATCACCTTATTTTTTATAGCCTCAACCATTCTTCCCCTCCGGTCGTCGATCCTTTCAAACCCAAGATCACTCAGCGCAACATCAAGTTTCTTCTGCTGTTCGATGCTCAACTCGCTTTCGCGGATTGAAACTTCACCCAGCACAATGTTCTCGGGATGCAACCCGTGATGTTCCAGCACTTGCTTAACTGCAGCGATGCAACGATTGCATACCATGTTCTTAATATAAAGGATCATATATACGAGTAAATAACGCGAATTAACTGCGCGGAGGTTTACAGTTTACCGTGAATTAATTATAAAATTAGCTTTTGGAACTTTTGCTGAAAATTTCAAGAGAGAATTGGTAATGTTGACAGCAGCAAAATATTCGTCTTCGAAAATCACAATACTGGAAAGGCAATCGTGCTCATCAATGCGTTTTCGGCTTGCCTGCTGTCAAGCCGCGTATGTTGCACGATAATGGGCTCGTCGGATTCTATCAGGCAGGCGTAATCTGTATCTTTCGGGATCGGCATCGGGTCAGTAAGATCATTAAACCTGACATGTTTAGTCCTTCTTGCCGGTACAATGATATTATAAGGTCCTACCGGATCTTTGTCAGAGAAAAATATCGTGAACGTAATGTGTGCATCGTGTTCGCCTGCATTTAAAATGCAAGCCGTTTCATGACTTGTCATTTGCGGCTCCGGCCCAGTGCTGCGGGTCGGGATGTATCCCTCTGCTATTGCCCATACCTTGTTTCCTGCTGTCATGATCGTGTCTGATTTTTCGAATTAACAGAGCACTATTTACGTTCCCTCTTTGCATCAGTTCATTTAAGTCCACGCGCCAGAACGACCGGCGGGAAAATAAGAGCATTTCAAATTAATCCTAGGATATGCGGTTATTTTTGCGCATCTTTGAGAAACAATTGCGGAAAACTTAATTCACTGCTAAAGGTTCGTCAATCGAACCGTGGTTTCTTAAACGCTCCTCAGTTACCGGCAGTTTTACCTTTTTCTCCTTCCTTAGATTAGCAAAGGTCATTTTGCCAACCCGAAACTGTGAAAGTCACAGTCTCAATTTATTTAATTCATTTATTTAATGTCATTCAAAAACTTCAATCTCTCAGAAGCGATTCTGAAAGCAGTAGAACAAAAAGGGTATGGCAACCCTACCCCGATTCAAGAACAAGCCATTCCTCACTTATTATCAGGTAACGATATTTTAGGATCAGCCCAAACCGGCACTGGTAAAACGGCAGCTTTTTGCATTCCGGTGTTGCAAAATCTTCTCGCCAATAACAGCCAGGATAAAAAAATCCGCGCTCTTATTCTAACGCCTACTCGCGAACTTGCGATACAGGTGTCCGAGAATTTGAAAGCTTACGGAAAATTTTTGCCACTCAGGAGTACGGTCATTTTCGGCGGTGTATCACAATTCAACCAGGAAAAAGAAATCAGACGCGGTGTTGATATCGTGGTGTCGACTCCAGGCCGTTTACTCGATCTGATCAATCAAGGCATTATAACCTTGCGTCATCTCGAAATCCTTGTACTCGACGAAGCGGATCGTATGCTCGACATGGGCTTTATCCACGACATCAGGAAAATAATCAAGATGGTCCCTGCTAAGCGTCAAAACATTTTCTTTTCAGCAACTATGCCGGAAGATGTACAGAAGCTTGCATCCGGGATTCTGAATAATCCTGTTAAGATTGCAATAAAGAGCGCTACGACTAAACCGCAGATCGCACAGTCAGTGTATTATGTGCAGCGCGAAAGCAAGCGCGCATTACTGAAACATGTTATTGCCGAACAGGCCATGAAAAACGTGATCGTTTTCGCGCGAACTAAACACGGCGCTGATAAGATAGCAAAGGATCTCAATAAGTCAGGTATCTCAGCCGAAGCCTTTCATGGCGATAAATCTCAAAATGCAAGACAGCGCGCATTGTCGAACTTTAAAACAAACAGCACCCGCGTATTGGTAGCGACAGACATCGCTGCACGCGGGATAGATATCGTGGATCTGCCATTTGTCATTAACTATGAATTGCCAGAATCTGCAGAAACGTATACCCATCGCATTGGACGGACAGGCCGCGCGGGGCAGACAGGAATTGCATTATCATTTTGCGATAACCAGGAACGCCCTCAGCTGAGCAATATAAATCGCATTTCGACGAGCCGCCTTACAGTAGTAGAACATCCATTTAATTAATTGCCTGTGGATAAGACAACAACATTAAAATTCGCAAACACACGACGCGATTTCACAGCAACGCTTAACAAGCGCGTCAACGATTATTTTAAATCTAACAACATACGCAAGCATGCAAACACTGAAATGGTCATCAAGACCTTCGTCATGTTCGCACTGTACCTGGTTCCGTATGCGTTAATTGTAACGTCGGTAGTAACAGGCACAGCGGGGTTGATCCTGCTCACCATCATCATGGGTCTTGGACTGGCCGGCATTGGCTTGTCTGTTATGCACGATGCAAATCATGGCGCATATTCAACAAAACCATGGGTAAACACCTTCATCGGTTATTCTATCAATTTCATCGGTGCAAATGCATTCAACTGGAAGTTGCAGCACAATGTGCTACATCATTCGTATACGAACGTACATGAGGAAGATGAGGACATTAGCCCTAGAGGCGCACTGCGAATGACACCGCATTCCGAATGGAAAAAGATGCATAAGTACCAATATATCTACGCATGGTTTCTCTATGGTTTAATGACGCTTGTGTGGGTAACGATCAAAGACTTTACACGTCTTTACAAGTATCAACGCAATGGACTGGCAAAAATGCATAAGGGAAACGTTGTAAAAGAATGGATCATTCTTGCCGGCTCGAAGCTGGTTTACGTGGGTTATATATTTGTCATTCCGCTACTATTTACTTCGATCGCGTGGTGGCAGGTACTTATTGGTGTTATCGCCATGCATTATATCGCCGGCTTTATACTTGCCATCATCTTTCAGCCGGCTCACGTCATTGAGGGGACAGAGTTTCCGCTACCGGATGAGGATAAAACATTGCAAAACAACTGGGCAATTCACCAGCTTTTGACGACTACCAATTTCGGAAACAACAGCAGGTGGTTCTCATGGTATGTTGGTGGCTTAAACTTTCAGATTGAGCACCACTTGTTTCCAAACGTTTGTCACGTTCATTATAGAAACATTGCGGAGATCGTTAAGACGACCGCAGAGGAATTTGGACTGCCATATAAATCTTCACCGACATTTATAGGTGCCCTGGCTGGTCACGCGAGATTGTTAAAGCAATTAGGTCAGCGACCAGCATTAATCCCTGTTCGCGCAAATTAAATAAGCCGGATGTCGATCCATTTGAATAAGCCTTACAAGATCATACGCTCGCGACACAAGCGATATGAATCACATTATGGCATTCCGTCCGCTGAGGTGGTTGTAATCCCGCTACGCCAGCTTGGGGCGGACGTGTCATGCGATATAAGGTGGGAAGACGCCAACGGGCAATTGCATGTAATCCAGCAGGCTATGTTTTCGAGCGATAACCTTGAACCTCTCAATGAGTTGCTGGATGTGAAGTTGCACGAGATCTGGAGTCATTATTACAGTCAGGTTCGCGAAAACGATGAATCTCAATAATGTCGGATCCGAAGAAATGGGGAATCCCACAATTAAATTGGCTTAAGAGCACCAATATAACACACGCTTAATTATCTTTATAAAAATCAAATCAACATGAATCTTTACGTATCCAACATCTCTTTCAAAGCATCCGAAGGTGAACTAAGAGAATTATTCGAACAACATGGCGAAGTATCGTCTGTGAAAATTATCCTTGACAAAGAAACACAGCGCAGCCGTGGTTTTGGATTTGTTGAAATGCCGGATGATGCAGCAGCTCGCCAGGCAATGAATGAACTGAATGGCTACAACCTTCAGGGCAAAGACCTTACTGTAAACGAAGCACGTCCTAAAACGGATTCTCCACGCGGGGGCGGTGGTTTTGGAAACCGTGGCGGCGGTGGTGGTTATGGCAATCGCGGCGGTGGCGGCGGCGGTGGCTTTAACAAAAAGTGGTAGTACAGTTATTGCTCAAGCAAAATATTCAATATGAAAAAAGGTCACGTTTTGTGGCCTTTTTTATTGTTGCCTCCCTAAAAACAGAACACACATACGTACGTTTTCACCCAAATCATCACTGGCCGTAGCCTGCTGCACGTGTATCTTTGTTATGGATAAGATATGAAGCGTATGTGGAATGAGGGGCCGATAGTTGTGATCGATGATGATCAGGACGAGCAGTATTTTTACCGACGTTCGTTCAAAAAGTTAAATCTCAATAACCCATTAGTATTTTTCGATAATGGAAAAGATGCGTTGGCGTATCTGCAGCAGCCGTCTGTCAGACCGTTCCTTACCATTTGCGATATCAACATGCCTGTAATGAATGGACTTGAATTGCGAGAATTGATGTGCAAAGATGAGCGCCTTTACAAAAAGTACACACCATTTATTTTCCTTTCAACCAGCGCGCGTCAGGAAGATATAAACCGCGCAAGCGAATTATATGTCCATGGCTTCTTCGAAAAACAAACCAGCATAGACGCTTACGAACAGACTCTTAAAATGATTATCGAATACTGGCGGTCATCCCAAACCAGCCATCAATAAACTTCAATAGCAGCAGCTGAATGCGTTGCTTTTTTCTTTAATCGCCAATGCGGGATTCACTTTCAATTGGAGACGGACAATGGTTGAATTCCAGCCAGTATTTGGCCCTAAAGTGCAATCTCATTGGTTAGAAACTCCTTCACGCCTTCAGGCCCGGTGAGCGTGAGAATCGCCTTCTCACCTTCAATAGATAGTTGGAATGAAAAGAAGTCGCAGCAAATGCGTTCTGTCTTTATAAACTCATTGAGTTGGTCGAGGATTTCGTCACTGCCTCGGAATGTATACGCGAATCCGTTGCTAAGCTCCGCTTTGCCCGATAGAACCGTTCTCAGTTTTGCTATGACTGTGGCCTTTCGAAGTTGAAGTGCCGGCGTTGAAAGCTTACAACTTAAAATTGTGGGAGTACTCATAATGAAATTCTACTAGCCCGGATGCGAAAATTTATACTATTCACGTTGATTGTAAAACAATGTTTCACGACGAACAGTATTTATTGCATCCGGGTTTTGATGTACCATTTGTATTCGCCTACCTGAACAGAATCCTTAAATGCCGGATTTTCGTAACATGCTGACCGAAAGTCGCGTCAATAGAAAAAGCTCCTGCGCCATTCAACGCGATCACTGCTGAAAGCGCGATCACCAGCAAGTGAAACTCAATGCCTTCACCAGCCTGCACACCGAACCAGTTCATAAAAAACCCGTGCTGCGCATGTGTCGTAATAATGGCGCCCAACATGATGGCCACAAGCGATATGGAAATCAGCCGACTCATAAGGCCAAAAACCAACGCGATCATTCCGATACTCTCAGCAAGAATAATCAGCGCGGCAAAAATAAAAGGCAAGCCAATTACCTCAGTAAAAAAATTAACAGTGCCATCGAAGCCGTAGCCGCCGAACCAGCCCAAAAGCTTCTGGGCGCCGTGCGCTGCGATGACTATTCCTAATACGATACGAGCCAATAGCAGGCTCCAGTCAAATGTTGTATTTGTTTTCATTGATATAATTAGTGATCATTATTATGCGCCGTAAAAGAATTGCTCTTTGATAATTTTTTCATCCTGCCAGTTTTGCACCGATACCTGTGTGAATTTTTTGACACCCCATTCTTTGTGTGTATAGTCATAGCTCCATACAACAAATGAAATATCATTGCCAATACCGATTCCATTTACAGAAGCGTTACGGAATTCCTGAATGTTATTCAGAAATGTAATTTCGCGTTCGCGGTTCGCTGTCTTGCCGATGACAGGCTGGTTTTCATTTTCCTGCATGACAACATCTTCATGGTAATACTTTTCGAAGGCATCCATCATTTTTCCTGCTTCTACGAGACCATTCAGGTCCGACAAAGAAGCCTCAATTGTTTCACGATTCATTTGATTTAATTAATGTTGATTGATCTATTTAATCGCATGCTGGCAACAAAGTGGTCAGTCAATCGATGACTTTCGTGGCTTTATTGCAGTGCAATGCAATTAACGTTTGGATTGAAAATGAGTAGCGTCGCAGGTGGTAAGTAATTTCGTTAACAAATGTTAACGCTTTCGCGACAGGGCCTGGCTTCTGATTCGACTGAGGCTTTGTGGTGTAATCCCCAGGTACGAAGCAATCATGTGGTTCGGAACACGCTGCCCGATCTGCGGAAAATTCTTGATAAATTCTTCGTAACGGTCGGCGGCCGATTTCGAAAGACTGGAGGTAAGTCTGAGGTTGTAGGAGACAATCGATTTTTGATACAACAATCGAAAATACTTATTCATTTTAGGTACACGCTCGCAAAGTGTATCGAGATCTTTTGATGAAATGCGCAGCACCTCAGTATCCTCGAGGCAGTCTACGTTGTAGATACTCGGTGAACCGCTCAGAAAACTGGCGAGGTCGCCGACCCACCATTCTTCAGGCGTAAAGCGCAATATATGCTCCTGCTCGTTTGCATCGACGCGGAATGTTTTTGCGAGGCCCTTAATAATAAAATTGTCGTGTGTGGCTACCTCTCCCTCCTGTAAGATGTATTGGTGCTTCCTGTATTTTTTATGAACAAAAAGTGATTCAACAATGTGCACTTCTTCTGCAGCAAGATGAACATCGCGACGGACAATGTTTTCAAGAAGGAGATCAAACATGCGTCATGAAAATAATCAGGTGAAAATAGAAATAAGAAATGTTACACCCAATGCTGCCATCATTTTAAACCGGATGCAATTCTATTAGTCACGGAATGGTTCAAAGCTATATTTCGCATTTTCCCAAAACTTGTCGAGTGCGATGATTCGCGGCTTGAAAAAGGAGATGAGATCGGGCCAATGCTCTTTATTGAACACAGAAACATCGCTGATCCCTCTGTAAATGCGCGAGGTGGTTTTTTCTCCCGTCCGATCGTGTAACTGCCAGTACCATTCTTCGTCTAAGATTTCGTGCAAAAATGTTTTGTACTCCAGCAATTGTTTAAAATGCAACGTTTGAATTTGCAAGTCATGGTGTTCAATCGAAATGGAGATGGTAGCGGAATTGTTTCCCGCATCCATACGAAAATAGAGCTGTTTTATTCCGGTGTGATAATTAATCCAGTTTATCTTCGAACCGTCGGAAGACGGCACCGGTTTCATATAACGGCCAAAAGTCGTCCAGAATTCATGCTTAATTCGTGATGCGTCCTCGCGATTATACATGGGGAGTCAAATATTTTCCGGTCGCAACAACAAGCATGACTTCCATGACTAGACTGAGAGCCTTTTAACCCGATCAAATAACCATGTGGCGATGATGCAGATCATGATCGCAAGCACACTCGATATCGTGATGAACAATCCGAAAAACATGATCAGCATACCGGTAAGGATCAGCTTCCGTGAATAAGTAAAAAGCTTAGGAAGGCTACCCTTGGAGACGCCCGAATTAAACATCGCTATTGTTTTTTCAATGTTGAACTGGGCCATCACAATCCACACCAGCGATGTTTTCAATACAAGAACGCCTACGGTGTTAATCACTGGAACATCGAGCCATTCAATTGGCCCGGCGATATAGTAATACTCCGGGAAGTAAGCGTATAAAACTGAAAGGCCTATACTCAGCACGAGCAGCACTTTAAAAAATAAGTCAACGAGCTTCAACTCTGTCTTCATTGCGGACGCGGTCCATTCACCAACGTTAATTTTTTTGTTTTTTCTGACGTGCGACCATACAGAGATCGTTCCCAGGAAAACGAGCATGAATGCTGGCAGGAAAATATGGAGCACTCCGTAATCCATAACTAGTGCATTAATGGTGCAGTTACATCAAATGAAATGTACACTTTATCGACCGACTCTTTGTTATCTGCCATTATCAACAAATGGTCTTGTGCTTCGATTTTCGTATCTCCACTCGCGGTGATGTATTTCCCATTGCGGTGGATCAGAACAATCATGGCGTTTGTGGGCAGGTGTAAGTCGAGGACGGCCTTGCCGATCGCGCGCGAACCTCCGGGCACGTCAAGTTCAATAAGCTCGGATTTCGAATTGTCTTTCAACTCCAGATCAAGCGGGAATTTGCGTTTTACTTTTTCCGGCACAATGACATGCAGCCACTTCGCCATCAGCGGAAGCGTTGTTCCCTGCAAGAGCACCGACATCGCGGATATAAAAAAGACCAGGTGAAAAATCGTATCCGCATAATGAATACCTGCAATAAGCGGATAGGTGCCAAAAACAATTGGTGCAGCGCCTCGCAGGCCAACCCATGAGATGAACAACTTTTTGCGGAAGTTGAGATCCTTCGCAAAAGAAAGGGACGCGAAGACAGCAATCGGCCGGGCGATAAAAATGAGAAACAGGGAAATGATAACCCCTTTACCGAGAATCGGCGGCAAATGTGATGGAAATACCAGTAGCCCAAGCGTTAAGAACATAATAATTTGCATGAGCCAGGCCTGCCCGTCATAAAAGCGGATGAGGCTTTTCTTGTGCATGAAACTACTATTACCCATGATGATTCCTGCGATGTACACGGCAAGGAACCCGTTGCCACCAATGGAATCTGAAAGGGAAAAGGCGAAAAAGATCAGAGCAAGCACGAGCACCGGGTACAACCCATCGATATCAAGCTTAATGTGATTGAGTAGCCAGACCATCAGCTTACCGAAGCCATAACCGGCCACCACCCCGACAATCATTTCAATAAAAAATTTTGGCAACAATGACCAGACCGATGCGTCGGGGTGTTGAAGAAGAAAGATCAGACTAACGGTGAGGAAATATGCCATCGGGTCGTTGCTACCGCTTTCCAACTCAAGCAAAGGCCTCACGTACCCTTTCAGTCCGAGTCGTTGTGAGCGCAGAATAGAAAACACCGCCGCGGCATCTGTTGACGACACGATTGCACCAAGAAGCAACGCTTCCAAGAATGTAAATCCTAACAGATAAGATGAGAAAAAACCTACTAGCCCAGCTGTAATTAGCACGCCAACCGTTGAGAGCGAGAGTGCATTTTTCACGATTGGCTTTACGCTCGCCCATTTTGTATCCAGACCACCGGAAAAAAGGATTAATGTAAGCGCAATAACGCCAAGAAGCTTTGCCGTTTCAGGATCGTCGAAGTTAATACCACCCGGACCATCAGACCCAGCCAGCATGCCAACACCAAGAAATAAGATCAATGTCGGAACGCCGAGCTTAAAAGACGTTTTACTTGCGATGATACTGACAAAAAGCAGAAAGGACCCTAACAGCAAAATATTTTCGGTGGTAAACTCCATTTCAAGATTTTATCGGACTTTAAGTTTAAGAAAATAGAAGTTAAAATCCCATTAAAAATGACATCAGTATGCGTGATCCAGCGAACGTCTAAACAGCGCTGAAGCTGAATGCACGGCATAATATTTTTACTGCTGCTTGAACATAAAAGTCTATGCTCAGCCTCGTTACCAAATTCCAAAAGTCTCTGTCCAGAGACGGTAAGAATTTAAACCATTTCAAGTTCGTTAACGAACGCCAGGCAATTCTCAAGTTGCTGTCAATCGCCATGACCAGTGGCAAGGTAATTGGGGTTTACGCAAGGGTTCTTGGAGAAGGCATGTTTCTGACAGGTGTGAGTTATATCAGCGACGAAAAAATAATAGATTTTGAGACGTATGATCTGAGTGGCCAGATTCTGACTCGGACGAAAATTTCACTCGATGAAATAAAAATGGTTTGTCAATTCGACCAGGACTACATCAACCCTTTACTCGGGCGCTCACACACTGCATCGCGGTAGAAAAAAATTTTTCTTTCTTAATTTTTGACCCAATAAAAAAAATTGGATTCATCGGCAGCGGGGTGGTCAGTTTCGATGCTGTTCACCTTTTAAGGTAATTTTGGGTATGACACACCCCATTTTTATCGTTTGAATTTAGCTACGCTGCCTTCCTTTCATCCTGTAACAAACAAAAGAAATCCGGCAATGTAAGGTTGTGTATTTTCAGAACTCTGATAAGTGATTTTAGCGTCACATTGGTCTTTCCGTTCTCCATCCTCCAGTAATGAATTTCGGGTAATTCGAACTGATTTGCGAATTGTTTTAAAGTCTTGAATCCTTTTTTCTCGCGAAGTTCAGCTAACTGCATGCCTACTGCTTTCAGGAACTTTTCGAATTCTCGTTGTTTCATATCATTAACAATTTCAAGGTATGATAAAAGAAAATGATGCCGCAACAGTTGCATTGGCACAATATTTTTCGTGGCGTACAGATGTCTCAGTCTAAGCTTGAGATAAAACCCTAACCGAAGCTCATTCCAACCGATGGTTCCGTTAAAAAAATGCCTTCTTGTCACTGACGACCCGGATGATCACGTGGCTTTCACCGACGCCATTGCCGAAACCGCAGCAAATACGATCGTGCTCGCGGTTCTCGATAGTCAGAAAGCACTAGCATTACTACTTGAGAAGGCGCTCTTACCCGACTATATTTTTCTTGATCTTTCCATGCACGCGATCAATGCGCAAACGTTTGTTTCTGCTCTAAGAAAGGATGAAACCCTATCCAGAATCCCGACGGTGCTGTACGGCGACACGCAGGCATTCAACGCTGTCAATCATCATCCAAACCTCATCTTCTTCAACAAGGATTATTCATATTCAGATGTGATCGCTTTTGTTCAGAAGCTATTGATCGCTTAACACTGTAATCCGAGTTCACCCGAAATAAGTTCGCATTACACGCGATGATCGGTTAAGGTTGGATATTGTAATGATAGTATGGCTGAAACGCCTGAAATCGCGCTTCGAGTTCAAATTGAATTACATCATTCAGATTATGCACGATCTCAGTCTTCTTCGTGGTTTGATCGATCATCACTGCACCGTTGTCAGTAATTAAAAATATGCGCGAGAAATTCGGTTGCCACATTTGTCCGAGCATACGTAACCTGATCAGAATGCCTGAGTTGGAGTCTTTCAGCTCAAATAACAATCTCTTCAACTCGCCAACTGAAATTGTGTCGTTCGTGTTTGCTAGAATCGGCTTACCCTCCATTCCTTTTGCTTTTTCGAAGCAGCCAAAATAATCATACCACCTCCCTCTTTTATGATAATTCAGACACGACGTAACAGCCGGTGGTACAATATTTATCGTCCCATAACCACCTGCGAAAGTTTAATGGTAAATCTATGCAGCGACCTATTCAAAGATCCAATATCTGAACGCCAATCGGGGGTCGCCACGAAACCAGCGCCCCTCTATCTACATTTCTATGAAAAATATTAAGACATCCTTACTCCTGTTCCTTGTGCTATATTCTATGACAGGATGTTATACGATGCGAAAGTCAAAAGGTGGAGGGCAGATAGATAACCTACGGCAACGATACATTAACACGGCTGATATTCTACTTTTACCGGGATACAACATAGAAGCTGTGGCGCAAGGGTTAACATTTCCAAGCTCGGTCACTTTTGATGAAAAAGGAAATCTCTATGTTGTTGAAACAGGATATGCTTATGGTGAAGTATGGCTTGAACCGAAGCTGATCAGGCTCGACAAAGCCGGACAATCGGTCATCGCAAAAGGAAAAAAGAATGGCCCATGGACGAGCGTCAGGTTTCACGACGGTAATTTTTTTGTCTCTGAAGGAGGTGCAATGGAAGGAGGAAAGATTTTGAGAATTTCGCCCGAAGGAAGAATCACCGCATTGGTTGAGGGACTTCCCAGCATTGGCGATCATCACACCAACAATCTGGTAATTAAAGACAACTACATTTATTTCGGGCAGGGAACAGCGACAAACGCTGCCGTGGTTGGCCCCGACAATAAAGAGTTCGGCTGGCTTACACGCAGAAAGGATTTCCATGATATTCCGTGCGGCGATGTTGTACTCACAGGTGAGAATTTTGAAAGCGAAGATGTGCTCACAGAAATTGTTGGCGACAAAGCGTTGACGGGAGCATTTTCATCTTTCGGAACAAAGACATCGCCGGGGCAGGTGATCAAAGGCGCAGTGCCGTGTACCGGCGCAATTCTTCGCATTCCTGTTGATGGTGGTAAAGTGGAGGCTTACGCGTGGGGGTTGCGAAATCCATTTGGCATTGCCATCTCACCTGCCGGTAAAATTTATGCAACTGAAAATGCATACGACGACAGAGGTACCAGGCCCGTATGGGGTGCAGGTGATGTGTTGTGGGAGATAAAAGAAAACATGTGGTATGGCTGGCCGGATTTTTCAGAAGGCAAACCGATAAAATTTGATGAAGAATTTAAAGTACCAACAGAAACAAAAGTAAAACCGTTGTTGCAAAAGCATCCGAATGATCCACCAGAGCCGGCTGCCATCCTTGGTGTGCATTCATCTTCATGCGGATTTGACTTTTCACGAAGCCCCGCCTTTGGGTTTGAGGGCG
Organism: Chryseosolibacter sp.; assembly: GCA_035628595.1. Taxonomy (GTDB): domain Bacteria; phylum Bacteroidota; class Bacteroidia; order Cytophagales; family Cyclobacteriaceae; genus Chryseosolibacter. The sequence goes on along the minus strand of DASPJN010000246.1, from coordinate 1,055 downwards.
AAGCATTCATCGCACAGTTTGGCGACATGGCACCGAAAGTCGGGAAGGTGTTGGCGCCAGTAGGCTTCAAGGTTGTAAGGGTTGATGTGAACACAGGTGTGATCCGTGACTTCGCGGTTAACAAAGGGAAACGCAATGGTCCTGCTTCCCAATTGGAAACAGGTGGTCTGGAAAGACCAATATCCGTGGTGACAGATACAGATGGCAGTGCGTTATATGTTGTTGACTTTGGCATCCTGAAAATGACTGACAAAGGGCCTGAGCCGCAGGTAAACACCGGTGTCATCTGGAAAATAACACGGAAGTGAATATGAAAAAGATAATGTTGATCGCCTTGATTTCCGTTGGGTTTCATTCATTGATGTTGCATGCGTGCTCTTCTCGCAAGGCAGAACCGCACAAGGGGGAAGAGTTTCAAGCGAAAGATGAACACGTGGCGAACGGTGAGAAAATGTTTATGGAACATTGCCAGAAGTGTCATCCTGGTGGAGAAGCCGGGCTCGGGCCCGCTATTAATTCCAACCCTGCGCCGCAGTTTGTGAAACGTTTTCAGATGCGTCATGGGCTTGGCACTATGCCTTCATTTACTGAAAAAGAAATTTCGGAAGACAACTTGAAAAATATTTCAGACTATTTAAAAGCACTGAAGTCATACTAGCAAGAAGTACCGACTATGCTCACCTGGCTGCTTCGGTGGAACGCTTATTATCGATATTTACAAGCATGTTTAACTAAACGCCTGTTCTATGAATTCAAAAACATTTCAGATCATTCTTGGTATAGCGACACTGGTGATTGTTGTTATTACATTGTTACTCACGATCAAGGAAGGCAAGCGTCTTTTGGATAATGAGAACGATAAGCCTGTTGTTTACGCCATGAATGAATCTATTTCCTCATTGCAGCAGAGCCCGATCGCGTAACCCGCGCTTCACTTCAGCATGAAACGTGATAGGACGCTAAACTTTTTGCTTCGCTTTCGTGAGCATGCGCAATGCGTTTCGCTTGAGCGAAATGTGTTGCTTGATATGCTTGTCTTCCATAAAACGTTTTTC
>DASPJN010000245.1:0-22441 GCA_035628595.1 Chryseosolibacter sp. | reverse complement strand
CAATGGCTCTGTTACAGGTAACATGCTCGCACTTTGGGCAGGGCTTGCATTATTTTTAGTTGGTGCAATTGCGCTGGCAGTAAGCCGGGAGAAGTATGCAGTGCGTATTGTAACTGCTGAAGGCGAAAAGGATGCGGTGGTAAGCACTAAGCGTGAATACGTAGCACAAATCGTTAACGCGCTCAACCGTGCGTTTACATTCGGAAATGCCCGCACGTACGTACGATAAGAATTCTTAATACAGCCCTGGGAAACCGGGGCTTTTTTAATTGGCTTGTCCGGCTAATATCTGAACACCATTCACGCGAATAAGCTTCAGCGTGTCGCCATTACAGTCAATGCCTTTTCCAAATTCAATAATAGTATAGCCGATACATTTTTTTTTCACGGTCGCTTGTGTCTTTGATGAATCTGTTCGGCGAATATCGGCGCCAAGCGTAACCAACAGCATAACCACAATTCCGGCACCTGCAACAATCTTCTTCATCTCGCCATTCTTTAACGTAAAACCATCGATTAAATCTGAGCTGACAATGCATTGATAATCAATTGAGAGTAACACGTGATTATCTAGCTCCATGGTTGGTTAAATTTTCATGCCCGTGAAATGGTGATGAAAAATTCAGTTTCTACCGGTTGTTAGTGTAGCGACAATCCGCATTCACTCGCAACATGCATGCAATTCTGGTACAGTAATTTTCCTTTTGTACGGATACCAAATTGTAATGCATTATGGGAAAAGACAGAGAGGGGAAGTTCCATCCAAAAAAAGGAAAACCTTCCGCAGCTGGTAAGATTGAAGGACGCACCGGCCTGAAGGATATTAATACCAATGCGATAGAAGACTACTTAGAAATAGCCGATAAATACACAGTTGGCGAAGAAGCGCCTGCACCGAACATTCACGTTCGTCATCCAAATCGCAATGTCGATAAAGGTGAAGACAGACGATTGGAAAAAGCGGACAACAACAATCGTCAAAACCCATCCTATAAAAGTAAAGCAGAGACCCTGAACAGATCTGCCGTCGAGTCAAAACCAATCCGGGAGATTACGGGGGTATTGACAAAAGATATATTGAACGAGCTCGCTGCTGTCCATGCCGATCATTGCATCAGCTTTTACATGGAAACCCATCAGGCTGGCGTCGAGAAGAATGAGCAGAAGGATACGATTGCTTTCAAGAATCTGCTACAACAGATCACATATCAGCTAAGACAAAAAACAGTTGATCAGTCAGTAATTGATTCTTTGTTAAAGCCCGGATATGATCTATTACGCGACAATGAATTCTGGCTCGCCCAACATAAGGGGCTGGCTGTTTTTATTTCCGATACTGAGTTTCGTTATATGAAGCTTCCGTTTACGCCGAAGGAGGAAATTCTTATCAATACATCTTATTATGTAAGTCCGCTTCTTCCACTCTTCATGAACAGGGATTATTTCTATGTACTTGTGTTCAGCAAGAAACAAGCAAAACTTTACCGCGCAGATCAATTCGGAATTGTTCACATCCCAATAGCTGAGATGCCAAATGGAATTGACGATGTTGTTCACTTCGAAGAGAAAGATGATCAGAAATTGTTTCGCACGGACACAAGCGGAGCAGGACAGGGCGCAAATTTTCATGGGATCGGATCTGGCAAGCCTGATGAGAAGGCTAACATTGCCATGTATTTTGACGAGGTCGACGAAACACTTTGGAAAGCAGTGCTGAGTACCGAAAACGTTCCTTTACTTCTTGCAGGGGTGGACTACATGATACCAATATATAAAGGCGTTGCGAAATACAAATACATCTGGAACGATGCGTTGACGGGTAGCTATGAGCACGAAGACATGAACAGCCTGTACCAGGAGGCAATTCAAAAGATGACGCCATACTTCCGCGAGCGCCACGAGAAAGCCAAGGCACTGTACGGTAACCAATCCGCAACTGCGCTCACGTCAAGCATACCAGCTGATGTGATTCCCGCCGCGTACTATAGTCGCGTATGGCATCTTTTCGTTACGCGGAACGAACACATTTGGGGCACATTCGATGAATTGAATAATAAGCTTGCAATTCACGATATCCAGGAGGATGGTGATGAAGATCTCATAGATAAAGCGATCATGCGGACAATTCTGAATGGGGGTGAAGTCCACATGCTGGATCAGCTGGATATGCCGGTTGTGGATGCCAGAATTTGCGCGGTAATGAGATATGAGGCTTAATCAAAAGTACGATGGAAAACTACAGAATATATTTTGACGGAACAGAACGCAATGAAGTCGTGCGTATCCTTCGAAGCTACAACGATGTTATAATAGATAACATGGATGACCACAGCATTGGAATCACAATCGAAAAAGATGATGACGGTGTCTTGTACAGGTCGATCATGGATATTATTAATCGCGATGTGTATTCGTCAAGGGCGCAAGCTACATCGGGTGTCTAACAATCGTAAAATAATATAAAGCATGGACATCAAACTGGATAAAATGCCGAAGGACATTCCGCCACAGCATCAGGAAAAACAACCTGGTATTGAAAAGGAAATGACCCCCAAGCCAGTCTACGACAACGATCAGCCTGGCTATGGGCGGTTAAAAGGAAAGGTGGCGATCCTCACAGGTGGCGACAGCGGGATCGGTCGTTCCGTTGCCGTGCTTTTTGCAAAAGAAGGCGCGGATGTGACGATTGTTTACCTTAACGAGCACGAAGATGCCGAAGAAACAGCAACGATGATTCGAAAGTATGGTAAGGAAGCTTTGCTGATTCCAACGGACATTTCGGTTGAGGTCAATTGTAAAAACGTTGTCGACAGAACAATTGAAAAGTTCGGTAAGCTCGACATCCTTGTAAATAACGCCGCGGTTCAATACGAACAACACGATATTCAGGATATCTCAGCGCAACAATGGGAGTATACTTTCAAAGTGAATATTTTCTCTTACTTTTTCATGACGAAATATGCTTCACAGCATCTTGCTGAAGGAAGTGTGATTATTAACACAACGTCTGTGACGGCGTATAAGGGTAACGAGGCGCTGATGGATTATTCATCTACGAAAGGGGCGATCGTTTCATTTACGCGAAGTCTGTCTCAATCGCTGATCAAAAAGGGTATCCGTGTAAATGCTGTTGCACCCGGCCCTGTGTGGACGCCACTCATACCGGCATCGTTTCCTGATGACAAAGTGAGCGAATTCGGCAAAGATATTCCGATGGAGCGGCCAGCCCAGCCGGTAGAAATTGCAACATGTTATGTATTCCTTGCATCGAGCGAGGCCGCCTTTCTGACAGGGCAGGTCTTGCATCCCAACGGCGGGTCTATTGTAAACGCCTGAGTTATTAAACCATTTGGACGAAGCTGTTGCGCCATGCGGCAGCTTTTTCTTTTGGCTATAATAATTTAACCGACGCCATGCGCCTGTGCAGGGTTTATTTCTATCGCTAAAGCGACGTGATCTGAAATTAAAAGGAACTATACAACGATGGATTGACCGTGCTTCTTCACCAATCAATACGTGTCCATTAATTCATCTTCGACTTCACTGAGCAATGACTCTTGCTCACGCAACGTCCCAAGCCGTCGCGCGGCAAACGCCCTGATGTCCGCGTCTTTGGCTTGCGTAGCCATTGTCGTAAAGCGTCGGGTAATGTCATCGTTGATGCGATTCAGCGCGCTGATATACTGTTGGTCAAAATCCTCGCGTTCTGCTTTCGATAACTCGAACAAGATCGATTGATGTTCTTCGTTCATGTTGTCGGGAATCGCGATCTTTTCCTTGGCAGCCAGTTTGTTTAGATCTCGTGCCAGGTCTTCATGCGTTTCTATGTCCTTCTTAGCAAGGTTTACAATGCTCGCCGCATATCCGTTCTCTGAAGCAAGTTCAGCCAGACGCATGTCCAGCAGGTTGAAGCTTCTTGCCTCAACAAGAAACCGTGCGTCGTCAAGCCTTTCCGGATCTTCGATTTTACGCTGGTTCTTATTTATCGCTTCGTGATGGGTAAGATCTTGTGAGCACGAAGCCAAAAGTGTACATGCCATGATAACGACCGCATATACGTGTATCTGATTGTATAACTTTTTCATAAGCAAATGATTTATCCAATCAGTTAAAAAAATATGCCCCTGAAATCCGGTAAGCACTGGTATCTTTTGCCGCGGCTACACGTTTGTCGATACTTTCACTTACCTTTGCCGTTCATTTTTCAAGCAGCCCGTGAACTACATCTCAGCAGAATCGATCGCCAAGACATTCAACGATCGTTGGTTATTCAAAGACATATCTCTTGGCATCTCGCAGGGGGAAAAATTCGCTTTGGTCGGAAGCAACGGCGTGGGCAAGTCAACTTTGCTTCGCATCCTGACAGGCGAAATACAACCGGATTTGGGCAAAGTGAGCGTGCGGCAGGGGATCAGGACCGGTTTCCTGACCCAACAACCAACTGTTGCAGATAACGTTTCGGTAAAAGATGTGCTGTTTAACGATTCGAATGAAATTGCGCGCGTGGTGAAGGAATACGAAGAATGTCTCCATCATCCGGAGGTATCGGGTGAAAAGATGCAGGCGGTACTGGAACGCATGGAAGAACTGAATGCGTGGGACTATGACGCCAAGGTGCAGGAAGTAATCGGGAAACTCGGTGTTCCTGATGTGGATAAACAATTTGGAACCCTTTCGGGCGGCCAGAAGAAGAGAATTTTCCTTGCACAACTGCTGCTACAGGAACCTGACCTCATCATCATGGATGAACCCACCAACCATCTGGACCTTACGGCGATCGAGTGGCTGGAGAATTATTTATCCGGGCAGAACATCACGCTGATTATGGTCACTCACGACCGTTACTTCCTCGATAACGTTGCTACCGAAATTCTTGAGCTTGACCGCGGTCAGATTTTCCGCTACAAAGGCAATTATGCTTATTTCCTTGAGAAAAAATCCGAAAGGGAGGAGATGTTGAAGGTGGAAGTTAGCAAAGCACGAAATCTGCTGAAGAAGGAACTTGAATGGATGCGCAAGCAACCGAAAGCGCGCGGTACGAAAGCCAAATACCGGGTTGAAGCATTTTACGAACTCCAGGAAAAGGCCAATCAGGATCTTCGTAAAGACAAACTGGAACTCGATATCAAGGAAGCACGACAGGGCGGAAAGATCCTGGAAGTTGAACATATTTCTAAATCGTATGGTGAGCATAAAATCATCGATAACTTCTCATACGTTTTCAAAAAGGGCGACCGGATTGGCGTCGTTGGGAAAAATGGTGTGGGTAAATCTACGTTCCTCGATCTGCTAACGAGGAAGATCAAACCTGATACCGGAGAGATAATGCCTGGAGTGACTACAAAGTTCGGTTATTTTACACAGGAATCGGTAACGCTCAATCCGAATAACAGGCTGATTGAAGAAGTTAAATCGATTGCCGAATTTATTACGTTGTCGGATGGATCTCAGGTCTCGGCTTCAAAGTTTCTCGACACTTTTTTGTTTCCGCCGGAAAAGCAATACAACTATGTAAACAAATTAAGCGGCGGTGAAAAGAAACGCTTACAACTGCTGAAGTTACTCGTTACGAATCCAAACTTTCTCATCCTCGACGAGCCGACGAACGATTTTGATATCGACACACTCAATGTGCTCGAGGATTTTCTTGAAAAGTTTTCAGGTTGTCTGCTACTCGTTTCTCACGATCGTTATTTCATGGATCACCTTGTTGATCAGCTTTTTGTTTTTGAAGGAGATGGCAGGATCCGCTTATTCAACGGTAACTATACTGATTACCGTGACTGGGTGGAAGAGCAGGAATCGTTGCCACAAGCAAAATCTAAACCTGAAACGTCGAAAGAGACGAGCCCTGTAAGTAGTGAAAAACGCAAGGCCACTTTCAAGGAGAAACAGGAATACGAAATACTGCAACAGGAAATCGAAGGGCTCGAAAAACGCCGAGACGAACTTTCTATGCAAATGAATCAGGGAAGCACAGATCACACACAGCTTCAAAAATGGGCTGACGAGTTGCAGCAATGCAATAACGCAATCGACGAAAAAACGCTTCGATGGCTTGAGCTTTCAGAGCTGATATCCTGATCAGCGCGCTTCGTGTTATTTGAACACAATGAAGCGCGAACTCATTTTTTTTTGATGGAAAAATCAGTCACACCGTTTCAGCGGTGAAAATTTTCTATTGCTTTTTGTTCGGATAGCAATTAATTCGTCTAAACAATTAAATTTAGGCAAACTTCATTCTACATGTACCTGAATATTGACGCAGAAAAGCAAAACACGTACGACGCGATAGTAGTTGGTACGGGCATCAGTGGAGGATGGGCTGCAAAGGAGCTTACTGAGAAAGGCCTGAGGACTCTCGTACTTGAACGTGGTCCCATGGTTCAACATCCGCAATATCCAACAGCAACAAAAGATCCCTGGGAATTTGAAAACGCCGATTACCCTACACGCGAGGATCTCGAAAAACAAGGTGTACAGAATAGAACAGGCTACACGGTCAGGCAGTCGAGCAAACATTGGTTTGTAAACGATCTTGAAAATCCTTATCTGGAAACGCGTCGATTTGACTGGATGCGGGGTTATCATGTCGGAGGGAGATCGATTATGTGGGGAAGACAAAGTTATCGATGGAGCAACCTGGACTTCGAAGCAAATTCGAAAGACGGTTATGGTGTCGACTGGCCGATACGATACAATGACCTCGCACCATGGTATGATTACGTTGAGAATTTTATCGGCGTAAGCGGTTCAAATGAAGGGCTCCCTCAACTTCCAGATGGAAAGTTTCTTCCGCCAATGGAGTTGAACTGCGTTGAGCTTGACCTGAAAAAAGCAGTGAAAGATAAACTCGGCCGTACACTAACCATTGGCCGCGTTGCGCACGCAACGGTACCGCTGCCGCACAGTCCGCAACGTGGCACATGCCAATATCGGAATCTTTGTATTCGCGGATGTCCTTATGGCGGATATTTCAGCAGTAACTCGTCCACTCTTCCGGCAGCGGAGAAAACCGGAAACATGACGTTACGGCCAAACTCAATTGTATATGAGCTTATTTACGATGAGCAACAAGGCAAGGCTAAAGGTGTGAAAGTGCTTGATGCGGAAACAGGTGAACAGGTTGAGTATAATGCGCGCGTAATCTTTCTGTGCGCCTCGACATTCGGCTCAACATTCATCATGATGAATTCCGTGTCGAATCGTTTTCCGAATGGATTTGGTAATGACAGCGGCGAGCTTGGATGCAATATTATGGATCACCATTTGAGTGTCGGCGCCTATGCCGAAGTTGATGGTCATGACGACAAATACTATTCAGGACGAAGAGCAAACGGATTTTATATTCCGCGTTATCAGAATATCGGTAATAGCAAACGCGACTACCTGCGCGGCTTCGGATACCAGGGAGGCGCCAGCCGCCAGGGTTGGTCGTCACTTGTGAAGGAGTTATCCATCGGGCCAGAACTGAAGCAAGCTGTTACAAAACCTGGCATCTGGACGGCGGGAATGGGCGGCTTCGGAGAAATTCTTCCATACCATGACAACAAGGTTACGATCAGCAATGAGAAAAAAGACAAGTACGGATTGCCAGTCCTCAACTTCGACGCTGACCTGCAGGAAAACGAATATAAGATGCGTAAGGACATGGCGACTGATGCTGCCGAGATGCTGGAAGCTGCGGGCTTCAAGAACATAGGCACGTTCGATAATAAGATCGGCGTCGGCCTTGGCATTCACGAAATGGGAACTGCTCGAATGGGTAAGGATCCCAAAACATCTGTGCTAAACAAATGGAACCAGGTTCATGCTTGCAAAAATGTATTTGTCACCGATGGATCGGCAATGACATCTTCTGCATGCGTCAATCCGTCACTAACCTATATGGCGCTTACCGCGCGTGCAGTTGATTACGCAGTGAAGGAGATCAACAGACAAAACCTTTAATCAAACAACGAAACATCTTGAATATGGATCGTAGAGAAGCATTAAAACGCACAGCATGGATCATGGGCGGCGTAATTTCCGCGCCAGCGATCAGTGGCATCCTGAAAGGTTGCGCGCCGAAAGCAGATATCAACTGGAAGCCCGTTTTCCTGACGAAAGAACAAGCTGCAATTGTTGAACAGGTCGCGGAAATCATCATTCCGAAAACTGACACGCCGGGCGCAAAAGACGTCGGCGTTCCCGCATTCATCGATCAGATGTTGAATGAAGTGTATATGAAGGAAGATCAGGAACGTTTTGTCACTGGATTAAATGCGTTCGATGAAGAAGCTGATAAAGAATACGGCGATCAATTCCTCGAACTCGATGCAGATCAGCAGGTCGCGTTCGTGAAGAAAAAACATGATGAGGCGGTTCAGCTTGAGAACAGTACAAACCCGGCTCCGCCGCGGCCATTTGTCCTTGCGATGAAGGAATTGACAATGCTTGGCTTTTTCACCTCCAAAGTTGGGGCTACCGAAGTTCTTCAATACGATGCAGTACCCGGCGCCTACAAGGGGTGCATTCCCTTGAATGAAGCGGGAAATGGAAAATCGTGGGCAACGTAAAGCTCTGTCGTTAGAAATGAATTAGAAATTGAAGTCTCCAAAAGGAGACTTTTTGCTTCCAAATCCAAATTGGGGAGTAATTGCCGCTTACCGAAAGGGATTAGCTACCCGAGCTTCTGTTTTAACAATATAGTACTCAGGTAATTACACTTTGAGGTTGGGCTTCAGCGTGATACAGCCATTGGCTTTCTGCGCAGGCAAAAATATTGCTGCGATAGTATGTAAATGCCGTAGGTAATCCGTCTCATTCACACTGGATATTTCTCCAGTACAGATTCACAAAATAGCGTTACCTTCGGCCTAAAATTGATCATCTTGAATCACGCGCAGACGATAACGATGTACCAGCCAACTTTACAGGCAATCGCCATGAAGTTCCTAAAATGCAAGGCTGATGCGGAGGATATCGTGCAGGAGACTTTCATTAAATGGCTCAACGCGGAACAGGAGAAGATCTATAACACGAAAGCATACCTGATTCGTGCCGTTACTAACAATTGCATCAATCACCTTAATACTATCCGAAAGAAGAAGGAAGAATACATCGAGAATTTTAACTGGCCGGAGTTTATTGAGAAGTTTAAGGATACAGAATTTCCCAGTCTTGATATCGAAGCGCGTGTCAACAGCGCGCTTGCAATCATTCAGGAGAAGCTGGAGCCGCTTGAGCGTGCCGTTTACCTGTTAAGGGAAATATTCGATATCGATTATCAGGTTCTCCAGGAAATTCTTGATAAAAAGCAAGATCATTGCCGTCAGTTACTCTGCCGTGCGCGCAAAAAGATTGAGGAAGAAAAGGCTAACCTGAATGCCGCTCTGAAGCCGGGAAGGACAGCGCTAATCGAAAGCTTCAACAAGGCATGCGACCTCGATAATGCTACTGTTCTCATCAACCAGCTGCGCCAGGACATCTCCAACACGCTTTCTAAAAGTTTTTAGAGTTTTTTTTCGAAATCTGTCACAAAACGAGGTAAAGTTTTGTCTTAACAGGGTCATCGGTAAATTCTAACGAATAGCCGGTTCTATCAAAACATAAACCTGAGTAATCAAATGGCCGTCATTCTTACATTTTTTATAGCGCATTGGTACTTGTCGCTATTCTTCCAGACTTTTTTCCTGCATCGCTACGCATCGCACCGTGCGTTTACAATGAGTAAAACCACCGAGAAAATATTTTACATTCTTACCTGGTTTTTCCAGGGCTCAAACTACTTAAGCCCGTATGGTTACGGCGTTATGCACCGGATGCATCATGCATTCGCTGATACGGAGAATGATCCGCATTCGCCAACCTACGACGAGACGATCTGGAACATGATGTGGAAAACGAAAACCATCTACTCGGCTATTGCAAACAAGAAGATGGAAGTTGACCCGCGGTTTACCGAAGGCGTACCCCAGTGGGAAGCATTCGATAAGTTCGCGCGCTCATGGCCGTCCCGCGCTTTCTGGGGCTTGGTTTACATTGCTATGTACGTGCAGTTTGCTACCGCATGGTGGTTATGGCTCCTGTTGCCAATTCAATTCCTGATGAGCCCTATTCACGGAGCAATCATTAACTGGTTCGCCCACAAGTACGGATACCGTAACTTCGAAGTGAAAGATACGTCGATGAATTTCCTCCCGGTTGACTTCCTGATGATGGGAGAGAGCTACCACAACAATCATCATAAGCACGGATCACGTGCGAACTTCGGTGGTATCCGTTGGCACGAGATCGACCCGACCTATCAGGTGATTAAAATTCTGAACAAGCTAAAGATTATCAAGATAGTTCCGCAGAAAGAGATTTTGCTGACCAATGTAAAGCGTGCTGCATAGCATTGTTCTGTTACATTGTCAACTAAAAAAAGAGTGTCCTTCGCGACACTCTTTTTTTTGATAAATAACCCTCACATCACGATGCCGGCGGTTCATAATGAAATGTATCAGATCCGCCGGATGCTCTCGGACGTTCCGATATCTTCTTTTTCTCTTTTGAGCGATCGCGCTGTCTGTTGTCCGAACCGCCCGGCCCGCCTGCACGTTTTCGCGTCTCCTCGCCTGTCTTTTTGTTAACGATCGCGCCATTGTCGTCCTTTCCATGCGTCGACATTGCACCTTTGGTTGGTTGTATGTCGACACCATAGGTATCAGCGTAAACTTTCGTAAACTCCGCTCCAAACAACAGGATCATGCCGGCATACGTTACCCAAAGGAGAATCAGAATGATTGTGCCTGCAGCTCCATACGTCGATCCAGGATCACTCTTTGCGAAATAGACGCCCAGTGCAAACTTTGCAATAACAAACAGCACTGAAGTCATAACAGCACCGATCCATACGTCCTTCCATCGAATCTTTGCGTCGGGCAGAAACTTATAGATTGCAGCAAATAAGGTGGTGATGATTCCCAGGGAAACAATGATATCAATCGCCTTGAAGAGGAACGACATCCCATCGGAAATGCGATGTGAAAACCAATCGCTCACGGCAGTTACAGCGGCAGATAACACAAGTGAAACGAGCAACAGGAAGCCAATCACCAGGATAAGGCCGAAAGAAAATACGCGATCTTTTACCAGCTTCAGGATCTTCTGTTTCGGTTTTGGCGCAACTTCCCACATCTTATTCAGAATCTGTTGCAGTTGATAGAACACTCCCGTAGCACCGAAAATAAGTGTAGCAACACTAAGAACCGTTGCCAGTACAGTGCCGTCGCTTGTGCTTGCCTTGGCAACCATTTCCTGTATGGTCTTGGCTGTGTCACCACCGATAATACCGCCAAGCTGTGTGCTTATTTGATTGGTTACAGCCTCCTGTCCGAAGAAATAGCCGGCCAGATTGATAATGATCACAAGCAAACCCGGCAGCGAAAAAATGGTATAGTAAGCGATGATAATAGCGTTGTTGAATGGCTCGCGTTCAATGTAAACTTTGAATGTCTTTTTTAGAAGCATCCAAAAATCTTTCGCCCGTTGTCCTAATTTCATAATAGATGATTTTCGAAAGTGAAATGGACAAAAAAATGTGCCTGTAAACCAGCGGCTTACTTTAATCAGCGACAGGGACGATTGAGTGCGCGAGATGAGTATGTTCGATACGGAGATACACAGCGCTATCTTAACGCGCTTGAGACTCCGAATATGCGTTTATTTCCGCGGCAAGCGTTTTAATAATACTCTCGGAAAGAAGGTTGAAACGCAAAATCTTTGGTTGCAGCGCTTCGGCTCTCATACTGGATTCAAAACATACTTTAAGATCGCTAACCATAATTGAAAGCTCCTGATCATCGAGCAACATCAGCGTTGATTTTACTTTGTGCGCTGCACTCGCGAATGTTCTGCTTTCATTTCCATAGAAGGCTTTGTAGCTGGCAAACCCAACTTCGCGAAGATTTTTTATCATTAACGAAATAAGCTCAAACTTGAAATCCGGATTCGTATCAGTAAAAAGATCAAAACGAATGCGCATGGGACGCGCATCGACACGTGAGGCCAGCAGATGCTCTCCGATTTTACAATGCAGTTCGGGTGGATTGACAGGCTTTCCAACAATATCGTTCATTCCATGCCGTAACGCTTTCTCTTTCGTATCTGCAAGTGAGGATGCTGTGTATGCAAGGATCGGTACATGCTCAAGGTAGGTTCCCGATCGACTCCGCATCATGGTGGTCGTTTCAAACCCGTCGAGCACCGGCATGTTGATATCCATCAAAATCAGTTCGAAGATTGTCTCTGAAACAACCTGAAGCGCTTCAACACCATCATTGGCACTCGTCACGTTGTATCCCCATTTGCCCAACATCTGGCTGGCAATTTTCTGGCTGACGGGATCGTCTTCCACGAGCAGGATATTCATAGGATAAGGTTTACGTCATTTCTTACGCAAGGACCAGTCCAGCTGTAAATAGGGGTTATCACACGATGCAAGAAAACATCGGTTATCGAAATTTTCTTATTCGAGACTAAAAGACCAAACGATCCTCACGCAAGTAAAATGCTCTGTAGCTTCCGCGGAACAAAGCCTACGCATGCATTTGCTGATGTATGAAAACAGCAACCGTTGTCATTTTCGCGAAATCTGGTTTCCCGGTTATGGAAAATTTGTGACTACTTTGGCACCGTATGTTCCGATCCTCTTGATAAAACGGATGTTCGAGGGACAAAGTCATAAAAGTCCCGGAAGAGCATGTAGGTTATAGGGTAATTTAAAGAGCGGAATTAGCTCCCGGTATTCTGACGTTGCAATCTTTTTCAAGAAGCTCGAGAAAACGCGAAGCGTTTTTGATCATGTTTGCACGCTTTGCATTTTCAGAAACATACAGTCTTTGCTTCCCCAAAAGGTTTCTGTGATGCATTAACAATTCTTTCAATAAGACACAAAAATGATCAATATGGTCGAGCGAGCGCTGACGTTCTTCAATTTCTTCCGGACTGGAAATTTCGTAAACCATTTGGGAATACACCCTTTCGTTTTCCGCTACTTCTTCATAGAACTCAATTAATAGCGTGGTATTAATTCCTTTTTCAACAAGTTTCCGCATCAACACAGTAGCATCCATACTGTTTTCTGAGTTCATAGGTGTGGGGTTAAGATTTTTGAAGCAGCAGATTATTGTTCGTGTTTACAAAGAAGATTGAAAACTCACAATTAATCTGCGCTGAATAACATTTAATCATACATCTGCTCGCTGCAATACCGGAAATAATGCAGCGGCAACGCCGATTCATATAATTTATTGAGAATGATGTAGCTTTTCTTTCACCGGCAAGTTCATGGATCCTTCGCCAGGCGTCAATATCCGGGGTAACCCGCAATCAACCGACGAGAATTTTAATACAATTCGATTAGAGAATATTACATCGCGAGTAGCCCGGGAATACAGTTAAAGGAAAATAATTCCCAGGCAAATAATTATTTCCTTGAGAGCAGATGTCGCACAAGCGGATAAAGATGTTCACCATCGGTCAACCGCCTGGCGAGACAATGAGTTACAATGCAAAATGACAGGCAATATTTGGCTTGATAGTTGGCATGGCCGGTAGCGAAGCAATACAATAACGTATGATCAGAAACTTCGTCATTATCGCGTTACGACATTTCATGAAGAACAAGTCGTATACCATTATGAACATACTTGGATTGTCTACTGCTCTTGCATGTTCAAGCTTCATATGGCTTTGGGTTTCCAACGAGATATCGTACGATAGTTTTCATGCGAAGAGTGAGCGAATTATGCGGGTGGCAGGCATCTTTACGGATGAATCCGGGACTTTCACCCAGGCTGTTACACCTATACCGTTGGCGGCTGCATTGAAGGTAGATCTGCCTGAAATTGAACAGGCAGTGCGGATTGACAAAAACGATGCGACAGTGCGGCTGGATGATGTGCAGTTTGTTGAGCAGGATATTCTGGGAGTCGATCCGTCATTCTTTGACGTGTTTGATTTTCAGTTATTGCGTGGATCTGCTGCGAATGCGCTGAACGATCCTTACACGATTGTACTGTCAGCATCGATGGCAGAAAAGTATTTCGGCAAAGCCGACCCGATCGGTAAGACCCTGCGAATCTTTCTTTATGATGAGAACGGAGAAGGCGCCGACTATACAATCACCGGCATCGTTGAGGACGCACCTCAAAATTCACATTTCCATTACAACTTCCTGTTTTCATGGAAGACAATCGAAGTTGCTTATCCCGAAAGTCTTACTAACAATGCGTGGTTTGAAAATGGAATCTACACGTACGTCCTTGTCAAACCGCAGGCTGATAAAGCAAATCTATCGGCGAAATTGCATTCGTTTCTCGAGAAATACATTGGGAAAGAAATGCTTCACAACAACTTCCGTTGGGAATACTTTCTCCAACCGCTTGAGGATATTCACCTGAATTCTGACTTACGCTATGAGATACAGGCGACGGGTAGCATGTCGTATGTCGTCATTTTTTCCACGATTGGGATAATGGTTCTTCTGCTCGCCGGCATTAATTATGTTAATCTTTCAACTGCGTATGCGCTCCAGCGCTACAAGGAAGTGGGTGTTCGTAAAATATTCGGAGCTGCCAAAAAGCAACTTGTTGTACAACATCTTGCGGAAGCGCTTCTTCTCGTTATGATTTCATTTTTTACCTCGTTAACATGGATTGAGGTTTCTAAACCTGTATTTGAAAGACTGACGATGACCAATATTGCCAGCCTTTACGACCATCGAACACTTGCCTGGGGTATCGCTTTTGCGTGCCTCGTTGGATTACTGGCTGGAACATATCCGTCGTTTGTACTTTCGTCTTTTCGGCCTATCTCCATTTTAAGAAACAGCAGTGGTGGAGTCAGTGGCATGTGGCTACGTAAAGGGCTCGTCGTGTTCCAGTATGCCATAACAATCATTCTTGTTGTGGGGATCATTGTTGTTCACATGCAACTCAGGTTCATCCACGATAAAGACCTTGGATTTGATAAAGAGAATCTTCTTGTCGTGAATGTAAATGGGAGCAGGGAAGTGATAGACAATTTCAATGGCTTCCGCGATGAAATACTTTTGCATCCGGACCTCGTTAAAGTGGCACGATCCAATTCGATGATTGCATCGGGTTTATCAAACGGCGTCGCCCATTCGGTCGATGCTTCAGGAAAAACCGTAAATGGTACCATGTACAGGCTTGTAATTGATCATGACTACATACCCTCTTACGGGATGATGCTTGTGGCCGGCAGGAATTTTATCGAAGGAAGTGTCGCTGACTCGGCAAATTTTATTGTCAACCAGGCAACTGTCAGGATGCTTGGCTATGCATCAGCTGAGCATGCCGTTGGAAAACCGTTTCAGTTTAGCGGAAGGAGCGGTGAAATTATTGGCGTCGTTAAAGATTTTCACATTAACTCCTTACATCACAACGTTCCGCCTACTGCATTGTACGTGCTGAACGGATGGTTCTCGCGAATTTCGATTCGCATGAGGGGTATTTCGAGAGAGAATGTGGAACGCGTGGCGTCCATTTGGAAAAAACATTTTCCAAATACTGTTTATGAATCATCCTTTGCCGAGGACAGGCTGAACGTTCAATATGAAAAGGAACAGAAGTACTCCCAGATCTTTGTTATTTTTTCGTGTGTTTCGCTCATCATAGCATCGCTGGGGCTCGTGTCACTTGTGTCGTTCTCAGTTGAGCGTCGAACAAGGGAGATTGGCATTCGAAAAGTACTTGGGGCGAGTACCCGGTCAATCACGAAAATGGTCGCAGTTGAATTCATATGGCTTGTGGCGACTGGGTGTGCTGTCGCTGTGCCGGTTGCCTGGTATTTTATGGATATATGGTTGCAACAGTTTGCATTTAGAATCCAACTGTCAGCGCTCATCTTTGGTTTAGCAATTGGTATAGGGTTTCTTATCGCCTTCCTAACCATTACGATACGCGTACTCTATTCAGCCCGTATGAATCCAATTCATGCCATTCGCGTTGAGTAACAACCAAATTGAGGATTTTGAACGCTTGGATTAGCTGGAAGATATAGCGTTATTACAGGCCAGGCCATAATCCCATGGGTTTGTTTTGGCGAATGTCACGATATATCCTCCTCGTTGCATCTTTTCATCTCCTCAATTTTACGCTGTCGTTAGCGCAAAAGAATGTGGTAAAAACTGATATTTTATCACCGCTTCGGGGACTCTACAATGTAGCGGTTGAACGCGCCGTGAAAAAATCGTTATCAGTTGAAGTGGCCGTGGAGGCTGGACGTTTTCTGAGAGGGACGATCAATGGGAGGAAAGAGTATGAACTCAGTGGTCTTGCAGTGTCACCTAAATTGCGCCTCTTTCCATTTCATAAAAAGAACGAAGCTCCTATTGGATTTTTTTCAGGTATTTACTTTCAATATGCATGGCTGAAAGAAGCTTATCAGAACCCATTCAACGGCGGCGACGCTGTCGAAAACAGTGGCAATTTTCAGGGAGCTGGTGTTGATCTCGGCTATAAGTTTCGGATCAGACATTTTTGTGTTGAATTGGCTGCTGGCGTCACAAGGGGAACCGCAAAAAACTTCGACGAGTTTAATTCGGCGTTGATTCCTTCGTCATATGTTAGGTTGAGGAACCAGGAAGCTGATCGCTTTCGTCTCGGTCTTTCTGTTGGGTATGCATTCAGTAGTAGCAAGGAATAATTCCTTATTTACTCGCAGTGTTACTTGCCGAAGAGGGACATCGCTTCGGCGTCATCGGGGGCGACTAATTGAACGGGATGATATCCTTCAAAATTTGGGATGCCGGGATCGGCGCCATGAGTCAGAAGGATGCTAGCGCAACGCAACTGATTGTGTTTGTTTTCTTTCCCGCCGAATTTATACCCATGAATCGCCCATAACAATGGAGTAGACTTGAAATCAATGCATAACTGATTGATGTTATTTACTTTGTCAACAAATGCTTCGACAACACGGTCCCGACCGCACCATGCAGACCAATGCAAGGCCGTGCCTCCATGACATCCTGGATGGTTTACATCTGCTCCGTGGGCATGGTAAAGCAAAGCAAGGTGATCGCAATGAAGACTACATGCAGCCGTGAGCGGAGAATCTTTCCCGATTTCCTTAACGGTGTTGAGCGCTGCCCCGTGTTCAAGCAATAATGTAGCAATGTCAATGGCTATTGCCTCAGTAAAATAGCCGCAGAAAACGCCATCGCAAATGCGGTGAAGGGGAAGCGCTGTTGCGCCATTTGCAGGAAGGGCAATTGGTGTTGAAGCCAACTTAGGTTGTCCTTGTAACATGATCGTAAGCTCACGAAGGTCGGCCTTGAACAATGCATCCTCGAAAGTCATAAAATGCAATTTTTTATCGAGAAGGTTTACCTCTTTCAACGATCGCAGCAACGCCCATCCCGCCCCCGGTGCACACAGAGATCAAACCTCGTCCGCTACCTTTCTCTTTCAGTATCCTGGACATCGTCATTACATTTCTCACACCTGTTGCGCCGAACGGATGGCCAAGCGCAAGTGAACCACCCTTTACATTCATTCGGGCGCGGTCAATGGCTCCCAATGCGTTTTCCACGCCAATAACCTCGCGACAATATTGTTCGCTTTCCCATGCCTTCAAGGTGCACAGCACCTGTCCTGCGAAAGCTTCGTGGATTTCATAAAAATCAAAGTCCTGCAACGAGAGATTATTGCGCTTCAACAATCTCGCAACGGCAAGGGTAGGGGCCATCAGCAAGCCTTCGCCGCGATGAACATAGTCAACAGCGGCGGCTTCCGCATCCACAAAATATGATTCAATTTCAAGTCCGTTCTCACGTGCATATTCTTCAGAGGCCATGAATAGTCCCGCAGCTCCGTCGGTAAGCGCGGTGCTGTTTCCCGCCGTGAGCGTTCCAAGGTCAGATTTATCGAATGCAGGTTTCAGTTTACCTAACTTCTCAGGCGTTGTATCTGCACGCATGATCGTATCACGTTGTACGCCTTTAAATGGGATGACAAGATCATTATAGAACCCTTCATTGTAAGCAAGTGCAGCTTTCATGTGACTGACGAACGCAAACTGATCCTGTTCTGACCTCGATACTTTCCATTCCTTCACCATCTTTTCAGTGTGCTGCCCCATCGAAAGTTTTGTTCGTGGTTCCACAATTCCCGGATAGGCCGGCTTAAGATCATTAGGCCGGATTTTCAAAAAACGTGAGATGCGCTCTGTCAATGAGCGTGCCTGATTAATGTCGATCAGTTTCCACGCGAGTGAACGTTGCAGCATCACAGGGAGGTCGCTGTTTGTATCGCTTCCGCCTGCTATTCCGCTATCGATTTGTGCCGCAGCAATCTTCAACGCAATCAAATTTACAGTTTCAAGGCTTGTACCACATGCGCGCTGAACATTGAACGCAGGTGTTCTCGGATCGAGCTCAGTGCCAAGCACGACTTCCCGGGCCAGGTTCCATTCAATGGAGCTTGTCATGACCGCACCTAATGAGACATCGCCCAGTCTTTTGCCTTTCAGGTTAAATTTTTTCACAATTCCGTTGATCATGAAGGTTAGCATCTCCTGATTTCCGGTACGTGCATATTCTTTAAATGACCTTACAAAAGGAATCCGAAGACCTCCGATGATCGCGACACGTCGTTGTGGCCGTTGCATAAGGATGTGATTTTCAATTTGAACTTACCGGTAAGTTATAGAATGGATTGATATAATGGCGTGACGTGCCGAAAATCGTCTTTCCCTGAAATCCAACCCGGGCACACTTTTTTAGCACCTGTAGCACAACCAAACTTATTCCTATGGGCAGAATGACTGACCGCTTTATCAAAGTTCCAAAAGCAATTCTGAAAGAGCTAACCAATTGCCATCGCAGCGGAAGAGTACTTGGCGTGTATTGCGCTGCATTCGGTAACGACATGCTTACTACGGCAGTCGAAGATATTTACCAGGCTGGTAAAGACCAGATGATGGTTGTTTTCAAATGGTACGATAAGAATAGTCACCTGCTTTCAAGTACACATGTGGCCCTTGAAGAGATCACGGCAATTCGGCCGATCAACCGGACAATGCAGGCTGCATTGAGGAGTTGACCAAATGTCTAAGTTTGGCTTCCTAAATTTGACGCTGTTATTAATACGTATCAGGAAATCTTCCTGCAGGTCGAAACACGTTGTATGTCCGATATCTCCTTCAGTAATGTCAAAAAATTCATTAATGTTCGCTCTTCGGACTGAATTGGTGAATTTTCGTGAGATGAGATTCCTCTATGCATCAATGCCTTTGTCGTGCGAATGACCATGAGAATAGCCACCAGCTGTTAGTTCAAAACAACCTAAAAAGCTTTTACCAGTCGTTTGCTTTGGCCATATTTGTGGTAGTATCCGAGTGTTAGTTTACGTTATGTTGTGAGTTTCCATTCGTTACGACAACCAGATTAAAGAGGATTCGACATGTCTCACTGCATGAAGAAGACTCGCGCTAACCTTGTCATAACCGACTAAATATATTGTATGAGGCTTACGATCAGAAACAAGTTATTTGTTTTGGTGGCCATTATTATCAGTACGTACGGGCTGGCCGTTGCGCTGATCCTGGTTAATTTCAAAGATAAACTAACCGAAGACGCGAAGCAGGTAACCATTTCGTACCTGAATGAAAATGCGAGTAACGCGCGTGCCATTATCAATGGAGACTTCGAGATCGCGCGGATGATTGCCGCAACTCTTTCCAATACAATCAACTTCGAAAATACCATACGGGAGGATCTTACAGGGAAATTGTTAACATCGACTGTAAACATGAATAAGCGTTACCTGAGTGCGTGGGTCAGCGTGGAGTTGTCTGCTGTCGATTACAATTGGTTAAGACCATACGGAAGGAAAAGGTATACCTATTATCAGCTTGGCGTCCCGGTTTTTGATACAGTGAATCGCGATGGCGACGTAAAAGGAAGTCTGTACCACACGTTGAAGCAATCGAAGGAAGAAGCATTGCTCGAGCCGTATCTTTTGTCATCCACTTCGTCGGTGAAGGATGCACGGAACGATTACATGGGAACGTCAGTATGCGTGCCGCTATTGAAGGATGGAATCTTTCTCGGACTGGCTGGCATGGACATTACACTTGAGGCGCTTAATTTCATCGCCGACATAAAACCTTATCCCGGCTCTACAAGTTTTCTCGTTTCTAACGAAGGAATGATCGTAGCGCACGAACAAGATGAATACATTGGCAAATCGCTCACAACCCTGATTGCGCGTGATAGCAGTAAGGTGATGTCCGACATTCGAAGTGGAAATGGCCTTTCGTGGATTTCCTCCGAGCGTGATGCCCTGGTCGCATTTACACCTCTGCCAATCGCAAACTCAAAACATCCTTGGTCGATTGGAACAATCGTTCCGATGAGCGCTATTACATCGACCATTAATCCGATACTCTGGAAAACAGTCATCATCAGTGTGATTGGTTTGATGATTTTGATCATCTCAGTTTACACGATTTCAGCGGGAATCACGAAGCCAATTAAACTGGTGAATGAACGATTGAAAGAACTTGCGAAAGGAAATATCCGTAAGAATCAGGCAATCAAGAGTGATCAAAAAGATGAGATCGGAGAGATGATTCAATCCGTGAATACGCTTGAGGAGAACATGAATGAGAAGATCAACTTTGCGGTTGAAATTGGATCCGGGAAATTTGATACAGCATTCGCTACGGCCGGAACGGAAGATACCCTCGGTATGGCGTTGCAGACCATGCGAAATAATTTACGGCAGTTTAGAGAAGAAGATGAAAAACGAAAATGGTCCAACGAGGGACTCGCGAAACTCAATGACATTCTTCGGCTCAACACGTCAGGAAACAGCGATTTCTATTTCCAGGTATTGAAAACACTTATCAATTTCCTCAAAGCAAACCAGGGTGGAATTTTTCTTATTGAAGAGGATGAGGCCGTGGAAAAGAAGTACATCGAGCTTGTCGCCGCTTATGCTTATGAGCGACGAAAACATCTTAACGCAAAGCTTCCATGGGGCGACGGTTTGATCGGACAATGTGTGATTGAGAAGGATATGATCTACCTGAAGGAAATTCCGAAAGGTTATATCAAGATCACGTCAGGGCTGGGCGAAGCAACGCCTGGCGTACTGGTCATTGTTCCGTTGAAAACCGATACAGAAGTTGTTGGTGCAATCGAGATTGCTGCCTTTGCGGAATTTAAAGAGCACGAGCTTCAGTTTATCCAGCGTGCGAGTGATATCATTGCGGCGTCCATTTACTCGTACCGTAATGCAGAGCGCACGCAGGCACTTCTTTCCAAGGCGCAGACAATCGAAACCGAGATGAAGGAAAACAAGATTTTCTTTAATTAACGGGTCTTGTACTGACGAGGGCGCCACGATCAGTTGCCGTCATTCCGCGACTACACGTTTCGCATTAAAAAGCCACGCTTCTTCTGCGGAACCCCCTCAATTGCAAGATGACTATGGAGTGCATTCACTGGCTACGCTTTCGAAGAACAAACAGTTTCAATGCTAAACGTATTCCCCGAAAAGCTTCACGGCAATGAAATAACTACTTCATCGAGTGCAATCAAGGGGATGGCGCAGACCGCGTAAGCACCCTGTAGACAGTTAGTAATCCGCCATGACGTCTTGTAGTTGTGGTCGACCAGTACCGCCATTTCTCACCTTGACTGTTCAGGTTGGCACACGGTCTGCCACTTTCGTTGTCCGGTTTTCCTTATATCCTGAAATAAAAGCCGCATTTCTTTCACGCAATCGAGGTTTTATGAATTGTGTGTTTAAACACTATTTCTTTTTTTTAAATAATTCCCACATATTCGCGCCCAGTTACCTAACCTCCTATGCTGAAAAGACCTTACCCTACGCTTTTTGCGGCCACTTTTCCATTTGTGAAAAACTTCCCTGGCCGCGTCACCTTGCGATTCCGCGATTGACATTGAAATCGAGTCTACATTTACAGAATATCATTATTCCCTTTACGGAAGATTAATTCATTAATCACGTCTGAGAAGAATTTATGTCAATATGAATATCACGAAACTTTTCTTTTTAATTCTTTTTTTGGGATCGCTGAATGTGTACGCACAGTGGAACCCGAACGGCGCCACTTCGGGAAACATTTATTACAATGGGGGGAATGTTGGAATAGGCACAAGCAGCCCGCAGGCCGCGTTGCATGTTAAGGGGCAGTTGATGATACCGGAGGCTACTGATGTATCAGGGGCGTCGCCAGGTTTCATTGGATACGTTGGCTCTGAATTCTTACATGATGGCGTGTACCTGAACAATTACGGATTTGGCTATCATAGATATGACGATGGATTCGGGTGGAACGGATTGAATGCTTACGTTTCCGGATATTACGGCATCGATTTCTTTACGGGTGCAACGTCGAGAATCCGAATTAACCG